>JBJHBG010000001.1:0-110885 GCA_050485385.1 Geminicoccaceae bacterium
GGTCGTGGTGATCGTCGGCGGGCTCGGCAGTCTCGAGGGGGCGATGGTCGGCAGCGTCATCGTCGGGCTGATCGACGCCTACGGCCGCTGGCTGATGCCGGAGATGTCGTATTTCGTGATCTTCGCACCGATGGCGGTGCTGTTGCTCGTGCGACCGACGGGCCTGTTCGGCGAGGAGCACTGAGCATGGGCGACCGGGGCGTCCTCACCCTGATCGCGGTTGCGGTCCTCGCGGCGACGCTGCCGTTCTTCGCCGGCGAGTTCTGGGTCGGCCTTGCCGTCAAGATCCTGGTGCTGGGCCTGCTGGCGCTCGCGGTCGACCTCCTGCTCGGGCACGCCGGGCTCTTGTCGCTCTGCCACGCCGCGTTCTTCGCCGCGTCGGCCTACACCGTGGCCATCCTCCAGGTGCGCTACGGCGTGCCGATGGCGGTGGCCGCACCCGCCGGTATCCTGCTGGGCACGCTCCTGGCGCTCGCATTCGGCGTCGCCGTCAGAACGCGCGGCGTCTACTTCATCCTGGTCACCATTGCCCTCGGCTTCGTGGTCTGGGGTGTGACCTACCGCTGGGCGTCGTTCACCGGCGGCGACAACGGCATCACCAACGTTCCCTATCCGGCGATCGGCGGCTGGCAGATCCGCTCGATGACCACCTATTTCTACGTCGTGCTCGCCATCGTGCTCGGCTGCCTCGTCGCCTACCGTACGCTGATCCTCTCGCCCTTCGGCCTCGTGCTGCGCGGGCTGAAGTCGAGCGAGAGCCGGATGCGCAGCCTGGGCTACGACCCGCTCAGCCACCTCTACGTCGCCTTCGCGCTGTCGGGTTTCATGGCGAGCGTGGCGGGGGTGCTCTACATCTACTTCAACCGGTTCGTGAACCCGGCCACGGCCCACTTCCACATTTCGGTGGAGGCCGTGCTGATGGCGATCCTGGGCGGGACGGGCACCATCCTCGGCCCGTTCATCGGCTCGGCCATCATCATGGCGCTGCGCAACTGGGTGAGCGGCTACTTTCCCTACTACATGACGCTGATGGGGCTGGTGTTCATCCTCACCGTGCTGTTCGCGCCGCGCGGCATCATCGGCCTGGTCGACCGCTGGCGCCGTCGCCGCCCGGCCAAGGACGCCACGCCGGCCGAAGTCGGCGCCCGACCGGGTACCGAGCCATGACCGAGGCGGCGATCGAACTGCGGGGCGTGACCAAGCGCTTCGGTGGGTTGCTGGCCGTCGACGGCGTCGATCTGCGCGTCCCGGCCGGCGAGCGCCACGTCCTCATCGGCCCCAACGGCGCCGGCAAGACGACGCTGTTCAACTGCATCACCGGCACGCTGCCGCCGTCCGAGGGACGGATCGCCTTCTTCGGGACCGACGTTACCCGGCTCGCCGAGGGCGAGCGGGCGCGCCTCGGCATCGGTCGCACGTTCCAAGTCTCGAACGTGCTCACCGAACTGACGGTGCAGGAGAACGTGCTGCTGGCGCTGGTCGGCCGTGACCGCCGCAAGTGGACGATGCACCGCATCTTTGGCGCGATGCGCGGCGTGGTCGACGAGGTGGCGCCGATTCTCGCCAAGGTGCAGTTGGAGCATCGCCAAGCCGATGCGGTCGACACGCTCTCCTACGGCGAGCGCCAGCAACTCGACCTCGCCCTCGCCCTGGCCGGCGAGCCACGGGCGTTGCTCCTCGACGAGCCCTGCGCCGGACTCTCGCCGAGCGAGCGGCAGCGGCTCTCGCGCATGATCGCCGAGCTGCCGCCTGGCATGACCGTGGTGATGATCGAGCATGATATGGACGTGGCGCTGAGCCTCGCCGAGCGGGTCACCGTGCTGCACCACGGTCGGGTCATCTTCGAGGGCAAGCCCGGCGAGGTCGAGGCCGACCGGGACGTGCGGGAGGTCTATTTTGGCACCGCCTGAGCCGCTCTTGGCCGTCCGCGACGTCCACACCTACTACGCGCAGAGCTACGTCCTCCAGGGCCTGAGCCTGGACCTGCACCCCGGCCAGATCGTCGCCATCCTCGGCCGCAACGGCATGGGCAAGACGACCCTGGTGCGCACCGTCGCCGGGCTGACGCCGCCGCGTTCGGGTGAGGTCCTCCTGCGCGGCCAGTCGCTCGCGGGTCTGCCGCCGCACCAGATCGCCCGGCTCGGCGTCGCCCTGGTGCCGCAGGGCCGCCGCGTCTTCAAGTCGTTGACCGTGCGCGAGAACCTGATGCTGGCGACCAGCGCGATGGCGGGCGGGGCCGGCCCCTCGCGGAACGGCGACACGGCGTGGACGCTGGAGGCGGTACTGCGGCAGTTCCCCAACCTCGAGGCCCGCATCGGCAATCTCGGCCGTGCCTTGAGCGGTGGCGAGCAGCAGATGCTGGCCATCGGCCGCGCATTGATGCGCAACCCGGAACTGATCTTGATGGACGAGCCCTCCGAGGGGCTGTCGCCCCGGCTGGTGCAGCAGGTGGGCGAGATCCTGCAGACGTTGAAGGCGCGCCAGCACTCGATCCTGCTCGTGGAGCAGAACATCGGCCTCGCCCTCGGCGTCGCCGACTACGTCTACGTGCTCTCGGTCGGCCGCTTCGTCTTCGCCGGGACGCCCGCGGAACTCGGCGCCAACGCCGAGGTCATCGACCGTCACCTCGGCGTCGCGGCGGCCGGCTGACGGGCATCAGCCTTCCGGATCGGCCGTCGGGCGGTCGGAGCCGGCGAGAATGTCGGCCGAGGTGACGTCGGCCGGCGGCGGGCCTTCGATCACGATGTAGGTCATCGGATGCGCGCTGCCGTCGGGACGAAAGGACCGGAAGACGCCGTCCTTCTCGTAGAGGACGAACGCATCGGCGCACAGCTCGAAGCCGGCCACGGTCAACTCCTCGCACATGATCCCGTCCTCGCGCACGCGCCAGGCGCGTTCGAGCGTGTAGCCGTCGTCGCGGCGGATCGTCTTGGTGCCGTCGGTGGCATAATGGACGGTGACGCCCTCGGCGACGAGCGTGTTGCCGACGAGGATGTCGGCCCGCTCCGCGGCGGCGACCCGTCTTGCCCCCTGGTCCTCGAAGTCGGCGCGCGCGGTGCCGAAGCCGGTGAAGTCGGCGGTGACGCAGCCGCTGAGCAGGATGACGGCGAGGCTCGGAGAGAGGTGCCTGATCATGCGGTGCCCTCGGTGTCGATGTGGATGATCTCGCCGCAATGCTTGCAGTGGACGGCGTCGCGGTCGTGCCGCGAGAGCCCGCAACTCTTGCACTCGACCTCGGCTCTGGGCGGCTGGAACACGGTTTGCAGCAGGCGCAGGAACAGGGCGAGGCCGACGATCATGATGCCGATCGACAACAATCGCCCCCATTCGCCCTCCAGCACGATGTCGCCGAAGCCGGTGGTCGTGAGCGTCGCCACCGTGAAGTAGAGCGCGTCCAGGAAGGTGTCGATGGCGGAGTTGCGCTCGGCCTGAGTGACGAACACGAGACCCGCCACGAAGAACAGGAAGACGAACAGGTTGCTCGCCGCCAGGATCGCCGTCTCGTGTTCGCGCACCCACGGGAACGCCCGACGCAGCGAGCCCAGCACCTGCGGCGAGCGGAACAACCGGAGTGCGCGAAGGATACGGAAGAAGCCCAAATTCGCGGCGAAGGGTGCGGCCAGGAGCGAGACGATGACGATGACGTCGACCCAGGTGGAGGCGCGCAGAAAACGCCGCCAGGGCACCGGGGCGATATAGAGACGCGCGACGAGGTCGAGCAGGATCAAGAGGCCGAGAACGGTTTCCAGGACCACCATCCAGGCCTGCTTGGCGACGAACGTCGTTTCGACGAACAGACCGACGGTGACGAGGTCGATGACGAACAGGGTCCAGCGGAACCGGACGGATCGCGCATCGCGCCCCTCGTAGAGCTGGCGAAGCTCCGCCTTCAGGCGAGGCGTGGAGGGACGCTCGGGCTCAGCGGAAGAGGCCATCGCCCTGTTCGTCGATCATCCGCTTGGCCTTGGTTACTGCCGTGTTCTGCGCTTCCTCCAGTTCGGCGATGAGGTCCGCCCGGATCAGGTGATGCTCCTTCGTCTCGCCGTCGACGGTCTTGGTGATGCGCGCGGCGAGCTGCCACTGGCCGCCCCGCTGGTAGGGCTCGGGCACGATGGTGAAGCCCTGATACTCGACGGCGCTGCCGGTCGCAGCCTTGCCGCCGCTCTCGCCGCCGCCGAACAGCTTGCCAAGGAAACCGAACATGTCCAACGCCTCTCTGGTTTGGCCCCGCACCGACGCCGGGGTCGCGGAAAGGAGACGACCATGCGCCTCGCCGTCAAGGGGCACGCCACCTTCGTGGCGACCGCCGGCCCCGACCCTCGAGCGGCCCGCGAGGCCGTCGTCCTGATCCACGGTGCCGGCATGGCCGCGTCGATCTGGGCGGGTCAACTCCAGGCGCTTGCCTCCGCCGACCGCGCGGTGTTGGCGCCGACCCTGCCGGGTCACGGCCGGCCGGGCACGAGCCAGGCGAGCGAGGGGGCCTTACCCCCGAACATCGAGACGCATGCCGACTGGATCGCCGACCTGCTCGATGCGTCGGGCCTCGAGCGGGCGGTGCTGGTCGGCCATTCGATGGGCTCGTTGATTGCCGTCGAGACGGCACGTCGTCATCCGGAGCGGGTCGCGGCCATGGGCCTCGTCGCCACAGCGCTGCGGATGCGGGTGCATCCGGCCCTGTTGGAAGCGGCGCGCGCAACGCCGGCGCGGGCGGCGGCGCAGATCCTGGCGTGGGGCTTCGGCGCCCGCCAGGCGGAACGCCCGCCCGCGCTGGCGCTCGTCAACGTCGGCCGGCAGATGCTGTTGGCATCGGCGGCGGGCGTGCTCGCGACCGACCTTGCCGCCTGCGATGCATGGACGGCGGGCGACCTGTCCGCGATTGCCTGTCCGACGTTGGTGCTCGTCGCCGACGGCGACCGGATGACGCCGCCGAAAGCGGGGCGGGCGATGGCCGCGGCCTTGCCGTCGGCGCGCGTGGTCGAGGTGCCAGGCGCCGGTCACATGACGATGGTCGAACGGCCGCGCGCGGTGACGGCGGTGCTGCGCGCTTGGCTCAGTGACGTCGCGAGCGGGGGAACGGGAGGCGAGAGGTGAGGTCGTCCACCCGCTCCTTCATCTTGCGCAGGTTCATCACGTCGGCGAGGCGTCGGTCGACGAAGCGCCACGTGTCCTCGTGGTTGGGGGAGTTGTCCTCCAACCAGTAGAGGACGGAACTGGTGTAGACCCCGGCGAGCAGCGCCCGCTTGGTATAGGTGTCCAGTCCGTCGGCCTTGGTGTCGCCGGCGGCCAGCCACATGCGGTCGACGGTGCGCCAAAGGCTTTGCCAGCCGCCCAGCGCGGCCAAGGGCAAGGCGCGCGCGGAGACGGCGCGGCGCGTGGCCTCGCGATAGGGTGAGAGCACCTCGAGCCGCGCCCGGATGGCGGCGGCGAGCCGTTCGGTCACGCGCATGGTGTCGAGGTCGAGCGCCTCCAACCGCGTCAGCATGTGTCGGTCGGCCCAGTCGTCGAACGCGTCGAGCAGGCTTTCGCCGCCGCGCGGGAACAGGCGGCGCACCGTGATCGGCTCGAGGTCGAGGTCGCGCGCCGCGCCGTTCAGCGCCGGCCGGCCCCAGCCGTCGAACGGAACGTGCTCCAAAGCGGCTTCCAGCACCGCGTCCTTCTGGGCCTGGCGATCGGTCATCGGGCAGGGTCTCCGGCAAGGCGGTCGAGACGCTCCAGAAGATGGCGCGCCTCCTTGGTATAGGCCAGATCGCGGGCATCGCGCACCCGCATCGGATAGAGAATGCCATCGAGATGGTCGACCTCGTGTTGGAGCACGCGGGCGTGGAAGCCCATGGCTTCGCCGGCCGTGGGCTCGCCCTCGGCGTCGAACCCGCGCCAGCGGACCGTGCGCCAGCGCGGCACGAGCCCTTGCAGATCGGGCATGGAGAGGCAGCCCTCGAGGCCGAGTTCCATGGTGTCGCCCACCGGCTCGAGGACCGGGTTGACCAGCACCTGGACGGGCACGTCCGGGCCGCGCTCCGGCTGGAGGACGATCAGCCGCACGCTCTCGTGCACCTGCGGGGCGGCGAGACCGACGCCGGGCGCGTCCTGCATGGTCTCGATCATGTCGGCGACGAGCGTGCGGACCGACGGCGGCAGCGGAAAGTCCAGCGGCCGAGCCTCGGCCCACAACACCGGATGCCCCATGCGCGCGATCTTGCGAAGCGTCATACCCCACCCATAAAGGCTGGTGCGTTGACCGCAACCGTGCCGTCGCGCCCCGGCATCGACCGCGCCTCACCGCCGCCGGCAATGTGGATGTGGCGGTCGCTCGCCATGCCGGCCGGCAATGTTCCGGCGCGGGGCGGAGGACGCAAGGCCGTTGTCGCGGCGTGGATTTTGGGCTATGTCCGCGCGCACCGTGCGGGGAGGCCCGTCGCGGGCAAAGTCGTTGGCCGCCGGCTGGGCGAGCGGCCTCGAGCATCCAGGAGTGCGAATGACCGTCGAGGTGCAGGTTCGGGACAACAACGTCGATCAGGCGCTGCGGGCCCTCAAGAAGAAGATGCAGCGCGAAGGCCTCTACCGCGAGATGCGCATGCGCCGGCACTACGAAAAGCCGTCCGAACGCCGGGCCCGCGAGAAGGCCGAGGCGATCCGACGGTTCCGCAAGCTGATGAAGAAGCGCGCCGAACGCGACGAGATCTGAACGGCCGGGCCGCGGCCCGGCTCAATCCGCCGCCTCCACCTGCCGTTGGTCGTGCCAGAGCGCCGCGTAGGCGCCCTGCTGCGCGAGCAGTTGGTCATGGCTGCCGGCCTCGACCACACGCCCCGCCGCCATCACCACGATCCGGTCGGCGTCGACGATGGTCGACAGCCGGTGCGCGATCACCAACGACGTCCGCGCCCGCGTGATCGCCTTCACCGCGCCCTGCAAGGCTCGTTCGGTCAGCGTGTCCAGCGCCGAGGTGGCCTCGTCCAGCACCAGGATGCGGGGGTCCTTCAAGACCATCCGGGCGATGGCCACCCGCTGCTTCTCTCCGCCCGATAGTTTCAGGCCCCGTTCGCCGACGAGCGTCCGGTAGCCGTCGGGCAGGCCGGTCACGAAGTCGTGGATCTGGGCCACCTTCGCCGCCGCCTCGATCTCCGCCGCCGTCGCGCCTGGCCGGCCGTAGGCGATGTTGGCGGCGATGGTGTCGTTGAACAGCACCGTGTCCTGCGGCACCACGCCGATGGCGCGACGCAGGCTCGTCTGCGTCACCGTGCGGATGTCTTGCCCGTCGATCAGGATACGGCCGCCGTCGACCTCGTAGAATCGGCAGAGCAGGCGCACCAGCGTCGACTTGCCGGCCCCGGAGCCGCCGACCACCGCCAGCGTGCGCCCGGCCTCGAGTTCCAGATCGAGCCCGTCGAGGATCGGCCGCCTGGCATCGTAGCCGAAGCGCACGCTCTCGAAGCGAACCGTTCCCCGGGGCACGACCAAAGCGGGGGCGCCCGGCGGATCGGCGATCTCGGGGGCGACGTCGAGCAAGGCGGCGAGGCTTTCCAGATCGGCCAGCGACTGCTTCACCTCGCGATAGACGAAGCCGAGGATGTTCAAGGGCTGGTAGAGCTGGAGGATGAAGGCGTTGACCAGTACCACGTCGCCCACGGTCATGCTGCCCGCCACCACCCCCCGCGCCGCCTGGATCATGATGACGGTGACGCCGATGGCGACGATCGCCCGCTGGCCGAAATTGAGCACGGCCAGCGAGGTCTGCGAGCGGACGGCGGCGTCCTCGTAGGCACGCAGCGAGCGGTCCAGCCGCTCCGCCTCGTAGTCCTCGTTGGTAAACGATTTGACGGTCTCGTAGTTGAGGAGGCCGTCCACCGCCTGGCCCGCCACCTGGTTGTCGCGGGCGTTCATCTCGCGCCTGAAGCCCGTCCGCCATTCCGTCGCGACCACGGTGAAGACCGCGTACCCGACGATGGTGGCCGCCGTGATCGCCGCGAACGACCAATGGTAGTTGATCAGGAGGAGCACGATCACCAGCAGGAACTCGAGCGCGGTCGGTGCCAGGTTGAAGAGGACCATGCCCAGGAGGAACGTCATCGCCCGCACGCCGCGCTCGATGGCCCGCGACAGCTCCCCGGTGCGGCGGTCGAGGTGGAAGGCCAGCGGCAGCGCGAACAGGTGGCGGAACACGTCGAGCGTCAATCGGCGGCCCGCCCGCTGCGCCACCCGGGCGAACACCGCCTCGCGGAGCTGACCGAACGCCGCGGTGGCGAGGCGGGCGCCGCCATAGGCGAGCAGCAGCATCAAGGGCAGGGTGAGTGCCAGCTCGTCGGGCGGGCTGAGCGCGTCGACCACGGCCTTGTAGAGAAAGGGCACCTGCACCTCGACGATCTTGGCGAGCACGATCAAGACGAGGGCGACCGCCACGCGGAGGCGGAGGTCGCCCGCGTCGGCGGGCCACAGGTGTGGCAGCACCGCCCGGTGCAGCCAGCGCCAGCCCGGGCGCGGCGTCGGCGAGGGGGCGGCGGTCACGTGTTCACCGATCCTTTACTGGCTACGGGCAAGCTGGCCGATGTCCGCCCGCGACCCCGTGGCGGAAGCCAAGGTAGCGACGGAGCGGGCCGTGACCGAGACGATGGTCGCCGAACATGACGTCTTGCAGGCGTTGCCGCAACTGACCGCCGCGGACCTCATCCCCGAGATCACCAGCCTGCGCCTCGATCCGGTCGGTCGGCTCCAACACGTCGCACCGCGGCAGCCCTTGGTCGTCAGCTACACCGTCATCGGTCGGCGCATCACCGGTCGGCTCGTCTTCGGCGGCAGCACGCGCTTCGAGATCGGCTGCCGGTTGGCCCGATTGCCCTACACGCTGGAAGCACCGCAGCAGCGCCGGGCGGTGATCCGCGTGATCGACCGCATCCAGAAGGCGGGAGTCGGCCGGCTCGGGCTGACGCCGCGTCAGGAGTTGCACCTCGCCGACGTGGTCGAACTCGGCTCCGAGCCGGTCGGCTCCGCCGACCTCCTGCACGCGCTGGTGGTCGTCGGCCTCGGCCTCAGGCCGGTGTTCGGCTGGCTCGACACGATCGCGCTGGAGCGCCCCTGACCCAACCCATCCGCGATTCTCTTGGACATCTTTCACGCGAATCCCTACGAGTCGGGCATCGATCCGTCACGCGGGAGGATGCCATGGAGCTGTCCGGTCCCCTCGTAGCCCTGGTGTTGGTGCCGAAGGGTGCTGCCGGACGGCGTGCGGACTGGTCGAGCCAGCCGGTCGCGTTCGTGCGCTTCGTCGTCGTCGGCTCGCTCGGCGAGGCGCTGGCGAGGCTCGGCGAGGAGCGGGTCGACGCGGTGCTGGTCGATGGCTCCGACGCGCTCGACGGCGGCATCGAACTGGTCAAGCGCCTGGCGCCGCTAGTGACCGACCGGCCGGTGATGCTGTTGACCCCGCGGGCCACGCTGCGCGAGTTCGAGAGCGTGGCAGCGGCCGCGATCGAGAGTGACGTGCGGCTGATCCCCGACGACGGCCCCGCCGAGATCGTGCGCGCATTGCGCGAAGTGGTCGCCGACTGCCGCTCCCGCGAGAAGCGGCGCGACCTGGAGCGGTTCGATCCCGTTACCGGACTGCCGGTGCGCACCGCATTCCTCACCGAACTCGCCGCGCGTTTGCAGGCCCGCCCGAGCAGCTTCGGCTGCCTGCTCTGCATCGACCTCGACGGTCTCAAGGGACTCAATGCCCTGCTCGGGGTGGCGGACGCCGACCGGGTGCTCGTCAGCGTCGCCGAGCGTTTGACGGGTGCCGCCGGCGACGGCGATTGGCTGGCGGCCATCGGCGGTGGCCGTTTCGCGCTCTGGACCGAGGCGGCCGGCAACGTCGAGGGCGCACTCGGACTGGTACGGCGGCTCCTCGCCTCCCTCGCCCGGCCGTTGCGCTGCGGCGAGCACAAGCTCAGCCTGAGCGGTGCGGCCGGTCTCGCGTTCCATCCGGCCGACGCGCACTGCGCCGAAGCGCTGCTCGCGCGGGCCGAAGCCGCGATGTACCGCGCCAAGGTCGCCGGGCCGCAGAGCTACCGCCTACATCAGCCCCTGATCGTCGGCGCGGCACCGGCATCCCTGTACCGCCGGGCGGCGCTGCGCAGCGACCTTGCCACCGAGTCGCTGGAATTGGTGTTCGAACCGCAGATCGACCTGCGCACCGGTCGACCGCGAGCGGCGCGGCTGCACCTCAGGACGCGCAGCGACGGTGCCGTGTTCGGCCTCGCCGGCGACGCCTTCGACGATCTTCTGCTGCCGATCATCCGCTGGACGCTGGAGACCGCCGGCAACCAGATGGCCGACTGGCTGGCGCACGACGTGCCGCTGGTGCCGCTGGTGGTCGACTTGCCGTTGCACCTGTTGCAGCGCAACGACGTCGTCGACATGATCCGGCGCCGATTGCAGAGCGTCGGGTGCCATCCGGCGTGGTTCGAGGCCGCGATCCGTCCCGACAGCGTCGACGTCACGGTTGCCGGCGGCACGACCGCCGGCCATGTCCAAGCGCTTCGCGATCTCGGCCTGCGCGTAACGTTGAGCGGCTTCGGTGGCGAGGCGGGCTCGCTGCAATCGCTCCGCTTCCTGCCGGCGGACGCGATCGAACTGGCCGCCGGGCTGGTGCAGCGCCAGCGCGAGCACGGGGCCGACGGTACCGTTGCCCGCGCCCTCGTCGCACTCGCCCACGACCTCGGCCTCGAGGTCGGGGCGGGCGGCGTCGACCGGCCGGTCATCGCCCGCGACGCGCGCGAGATGGGCTGCGACTGGGTCAGTGGCGCCTGGGTCGGCACGCCCACGACGGCGAAGGGCTTCAGCGAGTGGCTCTCCGGCAATGCCGGCCAGCCCGCCGTGGTCGCCGCCGCGTCCTAGCTCCAGTCCCGCCGGCCGGGTGTCGCCGCATCATGGCGTCTCTGCGACGGCACTGTGACGTTTGCTGTGGGAAAACCGTGGAGTGACGTGGACAACTCCGGCGTGTGCGCGGCATAGGCAGCCGTCGCGGCTGCGGGCTATGCTCCCCCTGCCGAAGCGGGGAGGGTGGCATGCTACTGGAAGGACGGACGGCGCTGGTCGTCGGTGGGGGCTCGATCGCGCCGGGCATCGGCATCGGTCGGGCCATCGCCTTGGCCTATGCCCGCGAAGGGGCGAGCGTGGCCGTCGCCGACGTGACTGCCGAGGCGGCGGCGGAGACGGTGCGGCTCGTCGAGACGGCGGGCGGCACGGCGCTGGCACTGACGATCGACGTGACCGACGACGGCTCGATCCAACGCGGTGTCGCCGCTGCCGAGACTGCGCTCGGCCGCATCGACGTGCTGCACAACAACGTGGGGCTGGGCAAGGCCGGCGATCCGGCCGCGACCAGTCCCGCCGACTGGCGGCGCATCCAGGACGCCAACGTCACGGCCCTCCACGTCGCCGCCCAAGCCGTCCTGCCGGGCATGATCGCCCGCGGCCGTGGCGTCATCCTGACCACGTCGTCGATCGCCGCGCTTCGCCACCTGGGCTATGCGCACCTCGCCTACGCCACCACCAAGGCGGCGGCGATCCACTTCACCCGCATGCTGGCCCTGGACTACGCGCGCCACGGCATCCGTGCCAACACCATCGTCGCCGGGCTGATCGACACCCCCCGCATCGAGCTGACCCTGAAGGCCGCCTACGCAGCCGAAGGCGGCGACATGCGCGCCCGGCGCGCCGCGGTCGTGCCGCTCGGCCGGATGGGTACGGCCGCCGACGTGGCCGAAGCTGCCGTCTTCCTCGCCAGCGACCGCGCCGCGTTCATCACTGGCACCGAACTGGTGGTGGACGGTGGGCTGAGCGTGGCGGTGCCGCACTGACCGCCGGTGAGGGGCAGGGGGGGGACTTGATGGTCCCCCCTGGAACCCCCCGGTGGGGGGGGGGGCCCCCCCCCCCCCGGGGGGGGGGGGGGGGGGGGTGTGTGGCGCGCCCCCCGGGCCCCCCCGGGGGGGGGGGGCCCCCCCCCCCACGGCTCGGATCGTGAGGGGCGAACGCTTCTCAAGCGTCGGCGAGGGTGAGGCCGGTCACGTCGATCTCGGGCTGGCGGCCGGCGACGATGTCCGTGACCGCCTTGGCCGAGCCCATCGACATGGTCCAGCCGATGTGGCCGTGGCCGGTGTTGAGGTAGAGGTTGCGCTTGGGGCTTTCGCCCAGGATCGGCGTGCCCTTCGGCGTCATCGGCCGCAGCCCCGCCCAGGCGCTCGCCTTGTCGTAGGCGGCACCGTTGGGGAACAGGCGTTGGATGGTGCGCGTCATGTGCGCCGTGTCCTTCGTCGAGACGGACTTGTCGAAGCCGGCGAACTCGGCGGTGGCGGTGACGCGCAGACGGTCGCCCAGACGCGACCAGGCGATCAGGTACTGTTCGTCCACACCGCAGAGCTGGGGCGCCCCGTTGGCGCCGTCGATGGGAATGGTCAGCGCGTAACCCTTGACCGGGTAGATCGGCAGCGAAAAGCCGAGGCTCTTGGTGAATGTCTGGCTGAAGGCGCCGAGCGCCAGCACGTAGGCGTCGGCTTCGATGCGGCCCCGGTCGGTGACGACGCCCGTGATACGATCGCCCTCGCTCTCCAGCCGCTCGATCCGGGTCGACCAGCGAAAGGCGACGCCGAGGGCGTCTTCGCAGTGCTGGGCGAGCAGGTTGGTGAACTTGTGGCAGTCGCCCGACTGGTCGGTTGGGCAGTAGATCGCGCCGGCCAGGTTGTCCTTGTCGGGGGCCAGTGCCGGCTCGATCTCGACCGCGCGGTCGACGTCGACCGGCTCCAGGCCGACGCCGTTGTCCGTCAGCACCTTCAGGCCCTTGACGCCGCGCTCGAAGTGCTCGCGGTCGCGATAGACGTAGATGGCGCCCTTGGACTGGAGATCGTAGTCGAGGGCGAACTCCCGGTTCACTTCGGCGAACGTGGCCTGCGAATAGAGGCAGAGACGGACCTTGTGTGCGGTGTTGATGGCGGCGCGCTCGGCCGGGCACTCCTTCAGGAACCTCCAGCACCAGGCCCACATCGCGGGGTCGAACCGAAGCCTGAGGCGGAGCGCCACGTCGTCGCGGAAGAGCGACTGCCAGAGGATCTTGGGGGCGCGGGGCGACGCCCAGGTATAGGCGTGCCCCGGCGACACCATGCCGGCGTTGGAGAAGCTGGTCTCCATCGCCGCCCGCTCGTGCTGGTCGACCACCGTGACCTCGTGGCCGTCCCGCCCGAGCCAGAACGCGGTGGTAATGCCGACGACGCCGCCGCCCAGAACCGCGATCCGCATGGTGCCGTTGCTCCCTCGTTCGTCAGCGGGCGGCGATGACGCCGATCTCGACCGTGAACTGCGGTGCCGCCAGCTTCGACTCGACGCAGGCGCGGGCCGGCGCGTTGCCGGGGGCGACCCAGGCGTCCCAGACGGCATTCATCTCGTTGAAGGTGCCGATGTCCGTCAGCCAGATGGTCGCCGACAAGAGCTTCGACTTGTCGGTCCCGGCCTTGGCCAAGAGGCCGTCGATCTGCTTCAGGATCGCCTCGGTCTGCTCCTTGACGCTCTTGCCCGGCGCCGCCTGGGCCACCTGTCCCGCGAGATAGACGGTGTCGCCGTGCACCACGGCCTGGCTCATGCGCGGGCCCGTGTCGAAGCGCTGGATGCTCATGGTTGTTCTCTCCTGGTTGGGTTCGGTCGGACCTTAGCGGCAGCGGCGGAGCGTCCACAACCGCCATCCGGACGCGCCCGCCACCCACTTGCGAGGGCTGGGCCGGGGGGCTAGCGTCGTCATGGCTGACCACGTCGGGAAAGGGCTCGGGATGGACGACGCGTCGACGACCTTGGACCGGGCTGCGGGCGCGCTTCAGGTCGACCTGGAGGGCCTGCCGTTCTCGACCGACGCCGGCATCGGCAGCCGGGCCGCGGTCGGGCTGCTCGTACTGGAGACCGACCAGACCATCGAACACGAGTTGCGTCTGATCTGGCCCACCGACGGCGTGGCGCTCTACGCCACTCGGCTGCACAACGATCCGGTCATCACGCCCGAGACCCTGAAGGCGATGGAAGGGCTGATCGCACCCGCGACGCGGCTGTTGATCCCGCCGGTCGACCTGGACGTGGTGGCCTTCGCCTGTACCTCCGGTGCGATGGTGATCGGCGAGGACCGCGTCGCCGAATTGGTCCGCGAGGTGCGCCCGAACGCCAAGGTGACCGATCCGGTCACGGCGACGCTCGCGGCACTCGAGGCCCTGAACGTGCGGCGCGTGGGGCTGCTCACGCCCTATCTGCCGGAGATCAACCACCGCATGCGGGCGGCCTTGATGGCGCGCGGCCTCGACATCCCCGCCATGGCGTCCTTCAACGAGAGCGACGATGCCGTGGTGGCGCGGATCACGACGGCGTCGATCATGGCGGGCATCGAGGAGTTGGGCCGGTCGGACGCCTGCGACGGGGTGTTCGTCTCCTGCACCTCGCTCCGTGTCGCGGCGATCGCGGAGGCGGCGGAAGCGCGCATCGGCAAGCCCGTGACCTCCAGCAACCATGCGCTCGGCTGGCACATGCTGCGCCTCGCCGGGATCGAGGACGCCATCGAGGGCTTCGGCCGGCTCTACCGGACGGGGCTCGCCTGAGCCCGATGACGCTGGCCGATCCGCGCGCCGCCAATCTCGGCTATGTCGGCCACGGCGCGGCGCGGGCGGCGCCCGAGGCCACGGCGCTGATCGACCTCTCGGGGGCCGTCGAGCGGCACGTCAGCCATGCCGAGTTGGATGCCCGGATGGATCGGGTCGCCGCCTTGGCGTCGGCGCGGGGCCTCGTGCCCGGCGACCGCGTGGCGATGGCGGTCGGCAACCGCTTCGAGTTCGTCGAGATCATGTTCGGGCTGATGCGCGCGGGCCTCGTGCCGGTGCCGCTCAACGTCAAGCTCGGCCTCGACCAGCTTCGCTACGTCGTCCAGGACGCCGGCTGCCGTGCCGCCATCGTCGAGCCGGCCGCTTGCCGCCATGCGGTCGAGGTGACGGCCGAGCTTGCGGCATTCAGGCTCGCCCTGGGCGAAGTGCCGGCCGGCTTCGAGCCCTACGATGCCGCCCTCGACGCAACCGCACCCGACTTCGCGCCGCCGGTGCTGGCGGCGGACCATCCGGCGTTCCTGCCCTACACCTCGGGCTCGACCGGCCGGCCCAAGGGCGTGGTCCTGACCCACGCGGGCCAGCTTTGGTGGACGCATGCGCTGCAGCGCTATTGGCCGTCGACCGCCGCGGCGCGGGCACTCGTCGCCATGCCGCTCTACCACAAGAACGCGATGGCGGGAGCGATCAAGCCGTTGCTGCTGGTGGGCGGCTCGGCCGTGTTGCTGCCGAACTTCGAGCCCGTGCGCTTTCTGGAAACGCTCGCGCGTCATCGTTGCACGCGGGCGAGCGGCGTGCCGGCGGCGTTCTCGATGATGCTCAAGCACCAGGACCTGATCGCCCGGCTCGACTTCTCCGCGCTCGCGTCGCTCTCCATCGGCTCGGCACCCGTGACCAAGGAGCTGGCCGACCGCATCGAGGCGGCCTTCGGCGTGCCGGTCGGGGAAAGCTACGGCCTCACCGAGGGCGGTCCGGTCATGCTCGGCCCGCCGATCGACGGCCGTCCGGTGCCGCACGGGAGCTGCGGCGTGCCGTGGCCCGAGGGTGACGTCAAGCTGGTCGGCACGGACGGCCGCGAGCACGCGAGCGAGGGCGAGCTTTGGGTGAAGAACCCCGGCGTTACCCCCGGCTACTATCGATTGGACGAGGTCAACCGCGAGCGGCTGGTCGACGGCTGGTTGCGTACCGGCGACCTCTTCCACCGCGACGGTGACGGCTTCTTCTACTTCCGCGGCCGGGTCGACGACATGTTCAACTGCGGTGGCGAGAACGTCTATCCGAAGGAGGTGGAGAACCTGTTGCTCGCGCATCCGGCGGTAGCGGACGCCTGCGTCGTGCCCGTGCCGCACGCGGTCAAGGGCGAGGTGCCGGTGGCACTCGTGATGGCGAAGGCGCCGGATGCCGTCACCGCCGACGAGTTGAAGGCCTACACCCTGGAGCACGGACCCGCCTACGCCCACCCGCGGCGCATCGACCTCGTCGACGCCATCCCCCTCAACGGTGCCGGCAAGAACGACCGCGTTGCCGTGACGGCTCTGATGCGCGAGCGTCACGCCGATCTGGCTCGTGCTGTCGAGTGAGCTTCAAAAGCGCTGGATCTGCGCCGGTAGATAGGTCGCGATGGCCGGTACGATGGCGACGACCAGCAGCACCAGCAACTGGCAGAGGACGAAGGGCAACACGCCCCGGAACATGTGCCGGTAGGTGATCTCGGGCGGGGCCACGCTCTTCAGATAGAAGATCGCGGGCGCCATCGGCGGCGTCAGATACGAGGTCTGGATCACCACGATCATCATGATGCCGAACCACAAAGGGTCGATGCCCGCGCTGCGGATGATCGGCGTGAAGATCGGCACGCAGATCAGCACCACCGACACCCAGTCGAGCACGAAGCCGAGCAGGAACGTGATCAACAGGAACAGCACGATGATGCCGATCGTGCCGAGGTCGAACACGGCGATGAGGTCGGTGACGAGGCTGGGCCCGCCGTGGGCGCGAAAGACGCTCGCGAACATCGAGCCGCCGACGACGATCAAGAGGATCATCGAATTGATCTGCAGCGTCTTGACCAGCGATTCCCGCAGCATGAGAGGCCCGAGCCGGCCGTAGGCGGCGGCGAGCAGGAGGGCACCCAACGCGCCGACGCCCGAGGCCTCGGTCGGCGAGGCGATGCCGAGCAGGATCGAGCCCAGCACGGCGACGACCAGAAGGCTTGCCGGCAGCAGCGAGGTGGCGGTCACCCAGAGCTTGTGGGCGAGCGAGACGTCGACCTCGGCTCGGGGCACCGGCGGGCCGTCCTCGGGGTAGAGCACGCAGCGCAGCAGGATGTAGCCGATGAACAGGCCGACCATCAGCATGCCGGGGAGCAGGGCGCCGGCGAACAGGCCGCCGATCGAGATCTGCGCCACCGCACCGTAGATGATGACGACGACCGAGGGCGGGATCATGGTGCCGAGCGAGCCGCCGGCGCAGATGGTGCCGGAAATGAGACCCTTGTCGTAGCGGTAGGCGAGCATCGCCGGGATCGCCATCAGGCCGATCACGGCCTCGACGGCGCCGACGATGCCGGTGGAGGCGGCAAAGACCGTGGCCATGCCGATGGTGGCGACGGAGAGCCCGCCCGGCAGCCGGCCGACCCACAATTGCAGCGCCTGGAACAGCCGTTCGGCGATGCCCGAGCGTTCGAGGATGGCACCCATGAAGATGAACAGCGGCACGGCGACGAGGCTGTAGGTCGAGCCGACGCCGACGAGCTGACCGAACATCTGCCTGGGCGTGATGTCGCCGAAGAACTGCCAGCCGGCGACGAACGCGACAACCATCAGCGAGAAGGCGACGGGCAGCCCGAGGAAGATCAGCACGAACAGCGCCGGGAACATCAAGGCCGCAATCGTCGGGCCATCCATGACGAGGTCTCCAGTCGGCGCGGTACGGGACCGGGCTGCCGTCAGATCTTGGGTGAGGGCTCGGCGCCCTGGCCCGGCGCCGGCACCCGGTCAGGATAGCGGATGCCGATGGCGAAGCGTGCGGTGTCGGCGAGCGCCTGCAGCCAGAGCGCAGCGCAGCCGAGGGTCAGGCCGGCGTAGAATGGCCAGATCAACGGACCCCAAGCGCTGCTCAGCTCGCGCCGGCCGGTCTGGTAGGCGGCGAGCGTCTGCCCGCCCGCCACGTGCGTGAGCAGTCCCAAGGCGGGCAGGAACAGGAACGCGAAGAAGAGGAAGTTGACGATGTGCTGCACCCTGAGCGGCATGAGCTGCGAGAGGAAGTCGATGCGGATGTGCGCGCCCTGCTTCAGCGTGTAGCCAGCCGCCAGGATGAACAGCATGCCGTTCAGCATGAACGACATGTCGAACGCCCAGAAGGTGGGCGCCCGCAGCACGTAACGGGCGAACACCTCGTAGAGCATGATGCCCATGAGCGCGATCACCATGACCATGGCGATGGCGGCGGCAAGGTCCGAGAGGCGGTCGATCGCGCGGGTCAGGACGAGCATGGCGGCTCCGATGTGCGGCCGTGGCAGCGAGCCGCAGCTCGCCGCCACGCGCCGGCCTCAGCGGCGCTGCTGGTTGATGTGCAGTTCCATGTTCTCTTCCCACGCGGCGAGGAAGTCGTAGTAGGACTCGGCGATCCGGGCCATCCACTCGTTGTCCTCGGCATGGCGCCGCGCCCACTCCTCGCCGGCCTCGCGCCACGCCTGACGGAACTCGTCGTCGAGGCTCACGAACTCGTTGCCACCGGCACGCAACTGCTGCAGCGCCTCCAGGTCGGCATAGGTCCAGCTCAGGAACGATTCGTAGGTGGTGAGCTTGGCTGCCGCCTCGATTTGCGTCTTGATGTCGTCCGGCAGCGCGTCCCAGTCGTCGGCGCGCATGACGAAGTCGAAGGCGAAGGCCGGCTGGTGGATGCCCGGCATGATGATGTAGCGGGCGATCTCGGGCAGCCCCAGCACCACGTTCTCGGCGGGCGTGGCCCATTCGGCGGCGTCGACCGCGCCGCGCTCGAGCATGGTGTAGATCTCGCTGCCGGGCACCGTCACCGGGGCACCGCCGAAGCTCTCCAGGATGTCGGCAGCGGCACCGGACATGCGCACCCGCAGGCCGTTCAAGTCGCCGAGCGACTCGACCGGGCGATTGGAATGCAGGAAGACTTCGGTCGGGCCGCTGCCGGCGACCAGCGCATGCAGCCCCATGACGTCACGCCGGAACTCCTGCCACAACTCCTGGCCACCGCCCTCGTAGAGCCAGGTGTGGTAGGCATCGAAGCCCATGCCGCCGGGATGCGCCGAGAGCAGGGAGTTGGCCGGGTCCTGGCGGACCAGATAGCCGGGCCACGTGTTGCCGACGTCCGCGCGCCCGTCCTGCACCGCCTCGTAGACCTCGAAAGCGGGGGCGAGGACACCCGCGGGGAAGGGGGTGATCTGCACCCGTCCGTCGGTCAGCTTGGCCACGTTCTCGGCCAGCGTGACCGCGAAGTACTGGAAGTACACGGAGGTCTCGGACGGTGCCAGTGTGGCCATCCGCCAGCGGTACTCCTGCGCGTGCGCCATGCTGGCGGTGGCTGCCACGCCGGCGCCAAGTGCGATTGCCATCAGTCGTCGCATCATCGAACGGTCCTCTCGTGCTTGTTACGACGGTTGCTCCGGCCGTTCAGGCGGCCGGCACGAATTCGAACACGGTGCCCGCACCGTCCTCGGTGTGGGTGGCGATGCCGCCGCTCGCCGTCGACACCACCGCCACGCCGGCGGCTTTGAGATGGTTGCGGGTGCGGTCGAGGTCGGCCGTGGCCAGGACGACCGCTCGGAGCCGGGCCGGCCCACCCTCGAGGAGCGCGGGGACGGTGCCGTAGCGCTGGCCGAAAGCCTCGGGCGTCAGCCAGCGCAGCGTTGCCGGCGGGCAGGCGAGGTGCAGGCCCGCCGCGTCCCTCGTCACGCGGTCGGCAAAGAGCCGCCGGTAGGCAGTCTCGACCGGTGCCGTGTCGGCCGCGACGCCGACCACCTCGACGATACCCAGGGCACCGTTCGGCTGCTCCAGGTAGTCCTCGCGCCAGACCAACTCCGGCGTGTGGTGGGTGCAGGCGAAGCTCCAGGTGCCGGGCGTGGCCTCGGGCTGCAACCGGGCGATGGAGAAGCGGGCCTCGGCCGTACGGCCGCCGATCTCGACCGGCCGCGCGAAGTGCAGCGCCTCGCCGTCGGCCACGCCGGCGGCAGCGAAGGCGCTCGCGGTGGCGTCGGCGTCCACCGTCTTGAATATGACGCCGGCCAAGCCGTCGCCCGCCTCCAGCAGGCTGCGGGCGCGCGCGTTGGCCGGGGTCGGTAGACGCACGGCCAGCACTTCGAAATAGGTGGTGCGGTCGGGCAGCACGATGGTGGCGTTGTGGGTGCCCATGCTGTCCGAATGGACACCGCGCGGCGTCGGCAGGAAGCCGAGGCGGCGCATCGCGGCCTCGGCGGCGTCGAGGTCGTGCACGAGGACGATGAGGTGGTCGAGGCCCTGGACGACGTGCATGGCAAGCAGCTCCGATACACGAAAAGCAAAGCACGCTTGCTGACGGGCGTCCAGCGGCGGCATGCTGGTTGGATACCGGATCACGGAACTATGGGAGGAACGATGCGCGCGGTGGTGTTCCACGAGCATGGCGGGGTCGAAAAGCTGCGGGTCGAGAGCATGCCCGACCCCGTGTGCGGCCCCGAGGACGTGGTGCTGGCGGTTCGCGCCGTCGCCCTCAACGGCTTCGAGCCGATGATCCTCCAGGGCACGACCGCCCTCAGAACGCCCTTCCCGATGATCCCCGGCGGCGACGCTGCGGGCGAGGTCGTCGAGGTGGGCACGGCCGTCGAGGGCTGGGCCGTCGGCGACCGGGCCGGCTTCTTTCCCATGGTGCCGGGCGAGGGCATGACCGGCGAGACGCGGCAGGGGGCCTTGGCCGAGCGCCATCGTGTGCCCGCGACGAGCCTGATCCGCCTGCCCGACGGGCTCGGCTTCGAGCAGGCGGCGGCCCTGCCCATCGCCTACGGCACCGCGCTTCGCATGATGCGCGACCGCGGGCGCGTCCAGGCCGGCGAGACGGTGCTGGTGCTGGGCGCCGCCGGCGGGGTGGGGACCGCCTGCGTGCAGCTCGCCAAGGCGGCGGGGGCCACCGTCATTGCCTGCGCCAGCGCCGGCTGGAAGCTGGAGAAGCTGCGCGAACTCGGCGCCGACCACGTGGTCGACACGGGCAGCACCGACGTCCGCCAGTGGGTGTGGGACACCTTCGGCAAGCCGCGCATGGGCGGCGGTGGGGGCATCGACGTGGTGGTCAACTACATCGGCGGCGACACCTGGAAGGATGCACTCAGGATCATTGCCCCCGGCGGCCGCATGCTGGTCTGCGGCGCCACCGCCGGCTACACCGTCGAGACCGACTGTCGCTACGTCTGGACCTACGAGATCGGCATCGTCGGCTCCAACGGCTGGCGGCCGGAGGATCAGGCGGAGATGTACGCCATGGCGGCCGACGGGCGCATCCGCCCGGTGATCGACGGCGTGCATCCGCTGGAGGCCGCGCCCGCGGTGATGCAGCGGCTGATCGATCGCGACTTCTTCGGCAAGTTGGTGCTCCGGCCATGACCGTCACGCCGATGAGCCTGGAGGCGATGCAGGCGATCATGGACGGCTCGCCCTTCATCCGCTTCCACGGCATGAAGCTGGAGGCGGCGGATGCCGAGGCCGGCAGCGTGCGCGTGGCCATGCCGTTCCGCCCGGAACTGGAGCGGGGCGAGGGCACGGGCCAGTTCCACGGCGGCGCCATCGCGTCGCTGATCGACACGGCGGGTGACTTCGCGCTGGTCATGTCCGTCGGCGGCGCGGTGCCGACCATCAACTTCCGCGTCGACTATCTGCGGCCCTCCAAGGGCGATCGGCTGGTGGCGGAGGCGCACGTGCGCCGGGCGGGGCGCACCGTCGGCGTGGTCGACGTCGACGTTCTGGACGCCGACGGCAAGCTCGTCGCCGTGGGGCGGGGTTGCTACGGCACCTTCGTTGCCTGAGCCTGCGGGCTCGCTCTGGGAGCGGACGGCACCACCGGCCGAGGCCTACCCACCGCTCCGGGGCGAGCGGCGGGTGCCGGTTGCCGTGGTCGGCGCCGGGTTCACGGGCCTTTCGACCGCGCTGCATCTGGCCGGTGCCGGCGAGGTTCTGGTGCTGGAGGCGGCGACGGTCGGCTTCGGTGCCTCCGGGCGCAACAACGGCCAGGTGATCCCCACCCTCAGCCGCGCCGAGCCGGACGACTTCGTCCGTCACCTCGGCGCGGCGCGGGGTACGCGCTTCGCCCATTTGGTGCGCGACAGTGCTGCGTTCCTCTTCGACCTCGTGCGCCGGCACGGCATCGACTGCGATGCCGTGCAGCAGGGCTGGGTGCAGCCGGCGCACCGGCCGAGCCGTTTTCGGCTGAGCGAGCAGCGGGTACGGCAGTGGCAGCGGTTCGGCGCCGAGGTCGAACTGCTCGACCGCACCGCCATGGCGGACCTGCTCGGCAGCGATGCCTATCACGGCGGCTGGCTGGCGCCGACCGGCGGCCACGTGAACCCGCTCGCCCTGGCGCGTGGGCTCGCCGGGGCGGCAGCGGCGGCCGGCATCGCGATCCACGAGCGAAGCCCGGTGACGGCGATGGCGCGGGAGGGCGGCGGCTGGCGGCTGACGACGCCGGAGGGCGCCGTGTTGGCGGAGCAGGTGGTGCTGGCGACGGCCGCCTACACCACGGCCGCGACCCCGAGGCTGCGCGCGAGCTTTCTGCCCTACCGCTCCTATCAGGCGGCGACCGCGCCGCTCGACGGCCGGGCGCGGAGCGTGGTGCTGCGGCACGATCATGCCATGTCCGACACGCGCGGCGATTTGCGCTTCGCCCACTACGACCGCGACGGCCGGCTGGTCGCGGGTGGTGCCTTGGTGCTCTACGCCAACGACCGGGAGCGCGTGGCGCGGCAGGTGCGGAGGAAGCTGCGCGAGACCTTTCCGGCCCTGCCCGAGCCCCGGATCGAGTGCGTCTGGCACGGCGACTTCGCCCTCTCCACGGACGGTCTGCCGCACCTGTTCGAGGCGGGGCCGGGGGCCTGGGGCTGGATCGGCTGCAACGGCCGGGGCGTGGCACTCGCCGTCGCCATGGGGCCGGTGCTGGCGAACCTCGTGCGTGGCCGGCCCGCTGCCGAAGCCCCCCTGCCGCTCGAGCCCCTGCGCCCCATCCCCCTCCGCCCGGCCGCAGCCCTGATCGCCCGGCCCATGATCGCCTGGTACCGGCTAAAGGACCGGCGCGACTGAGGCGGTGTTCGTACAGGGGCAGGAGGCCGAAAGCCCCCCTGGGTCTTCTGCGGTCCTAGCCGTCGGTACGCTCGGCGTAGACCGTTCCGCCGGGAGCGCTGTCGGTGGGAAACAGCTCGACATAGGCTACGTCGGCACCTTCCGGCATGTCGAGCGCGGCCTCGATGGCGCGGGCGACGTCGGCGGGCTGGAGGGCTTCGACCTTCCGGTAGAGTGCTTCGGTCATGCGTGCCCGGTCGCCCGCCATCGTTTCCAGATAGACGTCGGTCGCGACGCGGCCGGGGGCAACCTCGGTGACGCGGACGCGCGTGCCTGCCAGTTCGTGGCGCAGTCCCTTCGCGAACATGTGGATGGCCGCCTTGGTGGCGCCGTAGACGGCAAGGTTGGGCAGGACGTAGCGGCCGGCCATGGACCCCAAGTAGACGAGGTGGCCGCGCCGGCGGGCGCGCATACCCGGCAGGACGGCGTGGGTGAGGTGGATCGCCGCCTGAAGGTTGAGGGCGAGCATGCGGTCGACGTCGCCGAGCTCGGTTTCGTGCAGCGGCCGCACCTTGGCCACGATGCCGGCGTTGTTGACCAGCACGTCGATCTCGCGCTCGGCGACGGCCGCGCGGGCCGCGTGCAGGTCGGTGACGTCGAGCGCCAATGGCGTGCAGCCGGTGCGCGCAGCAAGGGCCTCCAAATCGCCCTGGCTGCGGGCGACGGCGATCACCTCCAGCCCGCGCGCGCGAAGGCGCTCGACCACGGCGGCGCCGATGCCGCGCGAGGCGCCGGTGACGAGGGCCGTGCGGTAGGCGGGCATCATCGGCGGCGCTCCAGCAGATGGTCGCGGAGAAAGCGGGCCATGCGCTCAACCATCACCGCCACGGCATCGACGCGGTCGGCCATCTGCAGGCAGCCGTGGACGAGGCCCGGACGTACGTCGAGCCGGTGCGGCACGCCCGCCGCCTCCGCCTTGGCCGCGAGGTCCAGGCTCTCGTCGAGCAAGAGGTCCTGGTCGCAGGCGAAGATGCCGAGTTCCGGCAGGCCCTCCAGGCGCCCCAGTAGCGGCTCGGCGCGGGCATCGCCGCGGCCGTTGCCCGCGAGATAGGCATCCCAGAACCAGGCCATGCCGGCGAGCGAGAGGGGGTAGAAGCCGTCGCCGAAGCGGCGCGCGCTCGGCGTGTCGAGCCGGCGGGCGAAGGCGCCGTAGGCGAGCAGCAGGCAGCGAGGTAGGGCGTCGCCCCGGTCCAGCCGCGCCTGGGTGGCGGCAAGCGCGAGGTTGGCGCCCGCGCTGTCGCCGCCGATGGCGAGCCGTGCGGGGTCGAGCCCGAGTGCCGGCCCATGGTCGAGGACGAAGCCGAGGGCGGTCGTGGCGTCGTCATGGGCGGCGGGGAAGGGGTGCTCGGGGGCGAGGCGGTAGTCGAGGGCGAGGACGCGGCAGCGGGCGAGCGCGGCGAGGCGCCGACAGAGGCCGTCGTGGGTGGCCAGATCGCCCATCACCCAGCCGCCGCCGTGCAGGTAGAGGAGGGCGGGTGCCGGGGCGGGAACGCCCGGATCGTAGAGGCGGGCCGGGCGCGGGCCGGCACCGCCGGGCAGGGTCACGTCCTCGACGCGGGCCAGCGGGATCGGGTGGCGGTTCCAGACCGGTGCGAACTCGGTGGCGTACCACGTGCGCAGCGCTTGGGCCGACACGCTGCCGACGGCGGGCCGGCCGCGCGCGCCGGCCTGCTCGAACAGCCGGCGCAGGTCCGGATCGAGATCGTCCGGTCGCGGCGGGTCGACGACGTGGTGGCTCGCGGGCGGGATCGTATCCAGCAGCGCGCGCACGTCACGCTCGACGACGCAGCCGCCCGGGCCGGTGGGGGCGATGGCGCCGAGGTCCAGGCCGTGCTCGACGGCAAGGCGTCGAGCGATGGGGCTCGCCACGACGAAGCCGGCGGCCGTCGCCATCGGCTCGATGGTGCAGAGGACCGCACCGACCGGTACTTCGTCGCCGGGGGCGAAGGCGACGGCGGCGATGCGACCGGCGGCAGGCGCGGCGATCTCGCTCGCGGCCTTGGTCGTCTCGACCACGCCGAGGACCGCTCCGACGACGACCTCCGTGCCCGGACAGGCGTGCCATTCGACCAGCGTGGCGCTTTCCATGTACTCGCCGGCAGCGCCCTCCAGCCGGACCTCGACCGCGCTCATCGGCACGCCCGCCGTGCGGCTTCGGCGATCCGGGCGGCGTCGGGGATGGCCGCCATCTCCAACGATTGGGCGTAGGGGATCGGTCGGTCGAGGCCGCCGAGGCGCTCGACCGGCGCATCCAGCCAGCCGAACGCGACCTCGCCGATGGTGGCGGCAAGCTCGGCCCCGTAGCCGCAGAAGCGCCAGCCCTCGTTCACCACCACCGCACGGTGGGTCTTCTTGATCGATGCGGCGAGCGTTTCGGCGTCGAGCGGTCGCAGCGTCGCCACGTCGATCACCTCGGCGTCGATGCCGTCCGCTGCCAGTGCCTCCGCCGCCTTCAGGGCCTCGAGCGTCATCCGGCTGGAGGCGACGAGCGTGACGTCTCGGCCCGCCTTGCGGACGAAGGCCGGGCCGATGGGGGTCACGTGCTCGCCCTCGGGCACCGGACCCTTGGTGTTGTAGAGGAGCTTGTGCTCGATGAAGACGACCGGGTTGGGATCGCGGATGGCGGCGGCAAGCAGCCCCTTCGCGTCCGCCGGCGTCGAGGGCATGACCACCTTGAGGCCGGGGATGTGGGCGACCCACGCCTCCAGGCTTTTCGAGTGCTGGGCGGCAGCCCCGGCGCCGGCGCCACCCTGGGTGCGCAGCACGAAGGGCAGCGTCACTTGCCCGTTCCAGATCGTGGGCAGGACCGAGGCCTGGTTGACGAGCTGGTCGAGGCAGAGCGGCAGGAAGTCCGCGTACATGATCTCGGCGACGGGCCGCAGTCCTTGCAGGGCCGCCCCGATGGCGAGGCCGGCGATGGCCTGCTCGGCGATGGGCGTGTCGCGCACGCGCGCGGCGCCGAAGCGCTCCAACAGGTCGCGCGTGACCTTGAACACGCCGCCGTAGCGGGCGACGTCCTCGCCGAACACGATCACGCTCGGGTCGGCCTCCATCGCCTGCACGAGCGCCTCGTGCAGCGCCTCGCCGTAGCGCAGCTCACGCATCGACGAACTCCGGTGCCACCACGGGAGCGGGAGCCGGTGCGTCCAGGGCCGCGGTCACCGCCGCCTCGACGTCGGCGCGCGCGGCCTCGGCCATCGCCCGCAGGCGCGCGTCGTCGAGGTGGAGGGTCGTGGCGAGGCGACGGATCGGGTCCCGCTCCGCCCAGTGCGCCATCTCCTCGGCCGGCTGGTAGCCGCCGACGTCGGAGGTGGAAAAGCCGGTCATGCGATAGGTCTTGGCCTCGATCAGCGTCGGCCCGTCGCCGGCCCGTGCGTGCGCCGCCGCCTCGAGCACCGTGCGGAAAACCTCGACCGCATCGTTGCCGTCGATGGTCAGGCCCGGCATGGCGTAGGCGTCCCCGCGCACGGCGAGGTCGGGCACGCTGGATTGGGCCGCCGCGGGCACGGTGAGGCCGTAGCCATTGTGCTCGCAGAAGAAGACGACCGGCAGCTTCCACAGGGCCGCCACGTTCATCGCCTCGTGGCAGGCGCCGATCTGCGCCGCGCCCTCGCCGAAGCAGGCGAGCACCACATGCGGCTCTCGCCGGACCTGGAAGGCGAGCGCCTGGCCGATGGCGACGGGCAGCGCACCGCCGACGATGCCGCAGCCGCCGAGCAGGCCCACCTCCCTGTCGGCCACCAGCATGTGCCCGGCCCGGCCGCCGCAGGTCCCGGTGGCCTTACCCTGGACCTCGGCGACGAGCGGGCCGAGCGGCACGCCCTTGCCGACATAGTGGGCGTGGCCGCGGTGGGTCGTCGTTGCGACGTCGCTGGGCTCCAGCGCCATGGTCGCGGCGACGCCCGCCTCCTGGCCGTCGCAGCGATGGATGGGGCCGCGTGTCTTGCCGGCCTTGTGCAGCCGGCCGAGCGCTTCCTCCAGCTCGCGTACGACCAGCATGCGGCGCAGCACTTCGGTCAGCTCGTCGAGGCTCGGTCGGTTGGCAAGCGTCATGGCCAGTCGTCCAGGGCGGTCAACAGGGCGCGGTTCATGCCGTCCCAGGGTAGGCGGCGGTCGAGCCAGGCGGCAAGACGGCCGGCATGGAGGATGGTCTCCTCCAAAATCAGGGCGGTAGCCTCCGGCTGCGTGCGAAGGGCCTCGTGGGCGAGGTCGAGCACGGCCCCAGCCGAGTGCAGGCCGCAGAAACCCGCGATCCGGGCACGGGCGCCCTCCAGGAGCCGCATGGCCGACCGCGCCGCGAAGGCGGGGTCGTCCGCGGCATCGCGGGTCAACAGGAGCCAGAGCTGTTCTTGGAGCTTGCGCGCCTCGCTTTCCGCCATGACCAGCGGCCCCGCCGGCAGCATCACCCCGCGCCGCCGGAGGAGGGCGCGGATCTCGGCGGGCTCTTCCACCCAGAGCCTTTCGCGCGCGGCCCGCAGCGGCTCGAGGGCCGCGGGTAGGGGGACGCGCTCCAAGGGCGCGACGGTGCCGGCGACGAGTTCCAGCCGGGCATCGAACGGCCGCCGTCCCTGCTCGGTTGCCAGCCGTTCGCCGAGCCGGCACAGGGGCGCCACGTCGCCTTCGACGCGGCCGATGACGTTCACGCTCGCGGTCTCGGCCTGCAACTCGCCGTAGATCAGCTCCAGGAACTGGCGTTCTGGCCAGTAGAGGAGCGTGCCGGGCGGGGCGGTCATCACGTCGCTCGCCCGCTCCAGGGGCACCACGAAGGGCGCGTGCCAGAAGAGGTGATTGCCCGCGATCTTGGCGCAATGCAGGTCCGCCGTCGCCGGCAGCGAGGCGAGGAAGGCGGCGGCCGTGCGCGGCGCCGCCTCGTCGTCGACCTCGAGGGTGAGCGCCGTCGCCTCGAACGTGAACCGCACCGTCGCCGCCGTCACGCCCGAGCCTCCCTCAAGTCACGGCACCGATGGTCATGCCGCCGCAGACGTAGAGCACCTGCCCGGTGACGAAGCCGGCGTCGTCCGAGCACAGGAAGCCGACCGCCGCCGCCACGTCCTCGGGCGCGCCCATGCGCCGCACCGGGATCGCCTCGACGATGCGACGGGTGCGCTCGGTGCCGGGCGGGTTGACCTGGTCGAACAGGCTGGTGCGGATCGGGCCGGGGCCGACGACGTTGACGGTGATGCCGTGCCCGCCCAGCTCCAGCGCCCAGGTCTTGCTGAGCCCGATCAGTCCGGCCTTGCTCGCGGCATAGGCCGTGCGCAACTCCTTGCCGAGGGCGACGCGGCTCGCGATGTTGACGATGCGACCCTTGCCTTCGCGCTTCATCGCCGGCAGCAGCGCCTGCGTCGCGACGATGGTGCCGCGCAGGTTCAGAGCGAGCACGGCATCCACGTCCTCGGGCGTCGTCTCCTCCAAGCTTGCCGGCCTGACGATGCCGGCATTGTTGACGAGGCGGGTGACCGGCTCGGTGCGGGCGACCTCGCCCAAGGCCGCCAGCGTCGCCTCGCTGTCGGTGAGGTCGACCATGACGTGGCGGTCGGCGAGGTCGTGTTCGGGCGGGAGCACGTCGACCGTGCAGATGCGGAACCCGTCGGCCTTGAGCCGGACCGCGATGGCCGCCCCGATGTTGCGGACACCGCCGGTGACCACGGCCATGTCGGACATTGGCTGGCTCACGGCGCGTGCGGGATCGACTTGTCGACCAGATCCCAGATGAAGCGGCCGCTCGGGTGCGCCTGCTCCTCGGCGATGTGGGCGACGAGGCCGGCGCAGCGCGAGATGACGGCGAAGCCGCGCATGAGGTCGACCGGCACGCCGATCTCGCCCAACAAGGCACCGCAGGCGCCGGTGGCGTTGATGGTGACATGCTTGCCGGCGACCGCGTCGACGGCTTCGGCCAAGAGTTCCAATGCGGCGAGGTGGCGGCCGGGCAGGCCCAGGCTCTTGCCGATCTCCAGGAGCTTCGCCGCGCGCGGGTCGTCCGGCTTGTGCAGGTGGTGGCCGAAGCCCGGCATCGCCTGCCGGCGTTCGCGGTGCTCGCGGGCGATGGCCAGGGCCGTGCTGCGGCGTTCGTCGTCTCCCTCGATCGCCACGAGCCGGTCGAGGATGCGGGCGGCGTTCTCCATCGTGCCGACGAACTGGCTGCCGACCGACATGAGGCCCGCGGCGACGGCCCCTTGCAGGTTCTCGGGCGCACTCATGTAGGTGAGCCGCGTGGCGATGGCGCTGGGCGTGGTGCCGTGCTCCATGATGGCGATCAAGACGGCGTTGATCACGCGCAGTTCGCGGTCGTCGAGCCGGCGGCCGAGGATGTGCTCGGCCATGACGCGGGTGAAGTCGCCGCCACCGGCCAAGAGGTCGTTCACCAGGTCGCGGTCGCGGTAGTGGATCGAGGTGTCGGTGTGGCGGCAAAGGGCCGTGGTCGGCTTCGCGGTCATGGCGTGTCCTTCCCTCGGGCGATGGCGGCGTCCACCAGCACCTGCTTTTGCAGCTTGCCGTAGGCGTTGCGCGGCAGGCTGTCGAGGAAGGTCACGGCCTTGGGCGTCTTGATGGAGCCCAACTCCGCCTTGACGAAGGCGACGAGGTCCGCGGCGCTGACCTCGGACCCCGGCTTGAGTTCGACCGCCGCATGCACGGCTTCGCCCCATTTGTCGTCGGGCACGCCGTAGATCGCGCAGTCCTGCACCGCCGGATGGCGGCCGAGGACGGGTTCGACGTCGGCCGGATAGACGTTGAAGCCGCCGGTGATCACGACGTCCTTCGAGCGCCCCTTGAGGAAGAGGAACCCCTCGTCGTCGAAGGCGCCGACGTCGCCCGTGCGCAGCCAGCCGTCGGTCAGGGCGAGGGCGGTCTGCTCGGGCTGGCGCCAATAGCCGGTCATCACCAGATCGCCGCGAATCACGACCTCGCCCGTCTCGCCGCAGCTCGCCAGTCTGCCGGCGGCGTCCATGACGGCGACCTCGGTGAGGAAGGTGGCCCGGCCGACCGAGGCGCGCTTGTCGGGTCGCAGCAGGTCCTCGGGTGCGGCGTAGGTCGCGATCTGCGGCGCCTCGGTCTGACCGTAGACGGAGGCCAGGACCGGGCCGAACAGGCGCTGTGCCCGCTCGATCTCGCTCGGCCGCATCGGGGCTGCGGCGTAGACGAGGTGGCGCAGCTTCGGAAAGCGGAGTGCGTCGATGCCGGGCTCGGCCATCATCGAGTAGACCATGGTCGGTGCCACGAAGAGCGTGCTGATGGCGCGGTGCGCCAGCGCGTCCAACACCTCGGCCGGCCGTGGCCGGTCGACCAGGACCAGCGTGCCGCCGACGGCGAGGGTCGGCAGGATGTAGGTCGAGGTGCCGTGGGTGATCGGTGCCGCCGTCAGGTAGCGCGTATCCGGCCCGAGCCCGTAGCAGTGGAGTTGGGTGGCGATGTTGGTGTTCCAGGCGCGGTAGGGCTGCTGCACGCCCTTGGGCACGCCGGTCGTACCGCCCGTGAACTTGATCGCCTGGGTGGCGTCGAGCGGTAGCGTGTGGCGGACGGGCCGCTGGCCGGCGTGGCGCTTCGCCACGTCACCGAGCGAGCCGGCGCCGGCTGCGTCCAACTGGACCAGCGCGAAGGGGCCGGGTTCGACCAGTGCTGCACCCGCCGCGTCGGCGCAGACGATCGAGGCCTCGGTACAGGCGATGCAGCGGCCGATCTCGGCCTTCGCGTTGCCCGGAAAGAGCGGCACCCAGGTCTTGCCGGCGGCGAGCGTGGCGAGCCAGACGATCAGATGTTCGATGTGGTTACGCGCGCAGATGCCGACGCGGGAGGACGGCAGCGGATCGAGGGCCTGAAAGCCGGCGGCGACGGCGTCCACCTCGCGCCGCAGCTCGGTGTAGGTCAGTCGCCGCGCGCCCTCTTCCACGGCGATGCGCTCGGGGAAGCGGACAGCGCTGCGGTAGAAGTGTGCGATCGGATACATCGGCCGTGCCGCTCAAGCATCCCAGAGGCCTTGTCCGTCCCTGTCGAACAGGTAGACGCGTGCCGGGTCCACGGTCGCGTGCAAGGGCGAGCCGGGGGGCATCTCGATACGCCGGGAGGTGAGGATGACCAGCATCGTACCGTCGGGCAGCCGGCCGTAGACTTGGCTGGCGCCGCCGAGGTTCTCGGCGAAGTCGCCGACCAGATCGATGCCGCCGCCGGCACCGTCGAGTTCCAGGTGCTCCGGTCGGAGGCCGACGGTGACGGGCGCGCCCGGCTCCGGCACGCGGCGGCCGGCGGCGGGGACCAGGAGCCGCCCGCCGGAGAAGGCGGCCTGCTCGAGCGCGATCTGGCCGTCCGGTGCGGTGCCGACGGTGGCTTCCAGGAAGTTCATCTTGGGCGAGCCCATGAAGCCTGCGACGAACACGTTGGACGGGCGGTCGTAGATCTCCGACGGCGTGGCGTACTGCTCGACGTTGCCCTCGCGCAGCACGACGATGCGGTCGGCGAGCGTCATCGCCTCGATCTGGTCGTGGGTGACGTACACCATCGTTGCGCCGAGCTTTCTGTGCAGCAGCGAGATCTCGACCCGCATCTGGGACCGCAGCTCCGCGTCCAGGTTCGACAAAGGCTCGTCGAAGAGGAACAGCTTGGGCTGGCGGACGATGGCGCGGCCGATGGCCACGCGCTGGCGCTGGCCGCCCGAAAGCTCGCGCGGCCGGCGCTGCATCAGGGGCTCGATCTGGAGGATGCGGGCGGCCTCGGCGACGCGCTCCTCGATCTCGCGCCGCGGTACTCGCGCCATCTCCAAGCCGAAGGCCATGTTCTGGAACACGCTCATGTGCGGGTAGAGGGCGTAGGACTGGAACACCATCGCCACCTCGCGCTTCGCCGGCTCGACGTGCGTCACCTCGCGGCCGTCGATGCGCACGCGGCCGTCGCTGACCTCCTCCAGGCCGGCGATCATGCGCAGCAACGTCGACTTGCCGCAGCCCGACGGGCCGACGAAGACGACGAACTCGCCGTTCTCGGCCCCGAGGCTGACGCCCTTGATCACCTCGGCGTCGCCGAAGCGCTTCTTGACGTGGTCGAGTTCGAGGAACGACATGGCGGACTCCGAAAGGGGGAGGCTAAAGGTCGGCAAGGGCGCGGGCACGGGCGTCGGCTGCGTTGCGCGCCGCAAACAGATCCAGATAGACGGCGTAGGCCACGTCGTGCGCCTGCGTCCAGCGGGGTGCTGCCGCGACGGGCCGGTGCGCCGGAGCCATTGCGTCCAGGGCGTGGAAGAGATCGCCCCGATCCCCTGCCGCCACCGCCGCCGCCATGGCGGTACCGATCAGCACGGGTTCGCTCGCGTCGACGTCGATCAGGCGGGCGCCCAACGCGTCGGCGTAGAGCCGGACCAGGAGCGGGTTGCGCCGGTGGCCGCCGGCGAGTGCCACCTCGTCGATGGCATAGCCGTGGCGGTTCAGGTGCTCGACGATGTGGCGGGTCTGCAAGGCAAGGGCGCGGGCGGTGGCGTAGTAGGTCTCCAGCAGCGAGCGGCGGTCGGTGTCGGGTCCGGCACCGGCGACGAGGGCGCGCACGTCGCCGGCGCCGAGTGGGGCTCGGTTGCCGAGCCAGTCGGGTACGAGGTGCCGTCGCCAGGCGAAGGCAGGCCCCTCGGTGGCCAGTGCCGCTTCGATCTCGCGGACCACCGCGGCATGGTTCGCGCCGTTGGGCGGGCCAGGGCTCGCCGGGTGGCGCTCGAGGAGCGCATCGAGGGCGGCGCCCGCCACGGTCAGCCCTGCCTCGTGCATCCAAAAGCCGTCGAACAGGGCGTCGCGGAAGGGCCCCCAGACGCCGGGGATCGAGCGTCGATCCGGCGCGAAAGCGAGGATCGAACTGGACGTGCCGCCGATCAATGCCATGCGTCGGTTGGTCTGCACGGCGAAGCCGGTCCCAAGCGCACCGAGTGCCCCGGCTTCGGCATCGATCATGCCGACCGCGACCGGCGTGCCCGCCGGCAGGCCGGTCGCCGCTGCGACTTCTGGGGCGAGCCGCCCATGCACCGCACCGACGGGCAGGGGCTCGTGCCGCAACCGGCCGCGTTCCAACAGGTCGGCCGCATCGAGCGCGTCGAGCAGATCGGTCTGCCACGGTCGCTCGGCTGCCGGCAGATACGGCCATTTGCACGCCAAGCCGCAGCGGGAATGGACGTCGGTCCCGGTGGCCCGATAGGCGAGCGCGTCGCAGAGGTCGCGCACCGCCGTCACCCGGGCCCACGCCTCGGGTGCGTGGCGCTTCACCCAGAGCAGCTTCGGCAGGTGCATCTCGGGCGAGACGGTGCCGCCCAGATGGTCGAGATAGGGGTGACCCGAGGCGTCGATCTCCCGCGCTTCCGCCTCGCCGCGATGGTCCATCCAGCAGATCACGTCGAAGCCGAGTGTAGGTTCCAGCCCGTCGAGTTGGACCGACGAGGTGGCGTCGAAGGCGAGGCCGCGAACCCTGGCCGCCGCGTCCGGCGCCTCCCTGGTGCAGGCGCGGATCGCCCTCACCGTCGCCTGCCAGATCTGGTCCATGGCGTAGACCGCGTGGCCGTCCTCTGGCCGGCGCAGCTCCAACGGAGCGGCGGCAGTGGCCAGCACACGACCCACAGCGTCGACCAGTCCGGCCCGCGCCGACAGCGTGCCGACGTCGACTGCGAGATAGGTGGCGGCGCTCACAGCAATGCCTCGGCCGTAGCCTCGTCGGTGGCGAGCCGGTTGACGTAGCCGGCACCGAGCAGCCCCTTCAGGACGGGTGCCTTGTGCGGCCCCCCCGCCGCCATGATCGACACCGGCACGCGTCGGAGGTCGTCGGGCGGCAGCGCCATCACGCGTGCGTTCAAGGGGTGGTCCACGGGCTCGCCCTGGGCGTTGCAGTACACGCCCAGGAGATCGCCCAAGGCCCCGGCCGCGCGCAACCCCTCGCTCTGCTCGCGCACCGCCTGCGTAGCACCCAGGAGCGAGCGGGTGGAAAGGTCGCCGCAGGTGATCAGGGCGACGTCGCACGACTTGGCCCGCCGCATCGTCTCGGCGACGCCGTAGTGGGTCAAGAGCGTCGCCTTGCTCTCGCTGCTGGGGCAGTAGATCGGGGCGGTGAAGTAGAAGCACTCGGCGCCGATCGCCTGGGCGAGGGCGGTCGAGACCTCGAAGGTGTTGGTGCCGGAACCGCGGGCGAGCCCGCCCATCAAGGAAACCACCCACGATCCTTCCAGCCGGCGCGGCGCGATGCGCGCCACCGCCGCTCGAAGCGTGCGCCCCCAGCCGACCGCGACGCCGACGCCGGGGGTGAGCAGGGGCTCCAGGATGCTGGCCGCGGCTTCGCCGATCACGCGCTGGAGGTCCGCGTCGTTGGCCACCGTCGGCACCACGCGGACGTCGACCAGCGCGTAGCGCTCGCGCAACCGTTCCTCCAGGGCGACGCAGCCGGCCAGCGGCAGCCGCACCTCGATCCGCACCGAGCCGTCGGCCCGCACTTGGCCGACGATGCGGTTGACGCGGACGCGGGTGAGCCCCAGTCGGTTGGCGATCTCCTGCTGGGTCATGCCGCCCATGAAGTAGTACCAAGCGACGCGGGCGCGGAGCTGGTCGGCGTCCTCGGCAGCCGGCGCCGGGCGGAGTACGGCCTCGCTCATGGCGCCGCGGCGAAGGCCCGCCGTAGCGTTGCCATCGACCGGGTCATGGCGTCGAGCACCGAGGCATCGTCGCGCTCGAACGGGTAGAAGACCTCGAGGAACGTCGGCCGGTCGGCGAGGCCGGAGGCGTCGAGCAGCCGTGCGGCCGCCGCCGGATCGACCCGGCCGGGTTGGGTGAAGTCCCAGTGCCGGTCGAGTTGGTAGTCGGTCTGCTGGAGATGCACGGCGCCGATGTGGCCCGCGAGCGTCTCCAGCCAGGGCCGCATTTCGCCGTGTCCGCGTCCGTAGAGTGGCTCGTAGGTGCCATGCCCCCAGTCGACGCAGAGGGTCCAGGGCACGGGCGTATCCTGTAGGTCCGCCATCAGCGTCTTGGCCTGGGCGACCGTCCACGGCCATTCCCGCTTCATCGGCGTCGGCTCGATCATGAGCTCGGCCAGCCCCCGCGCTTGCGCCGCTTCGGCCAGACGGCGCATCCGTGCCACGAGATCGCCGTAGTCGGCCTCGGCGATGGCGTCGGCCTCGCTGCCGTCGGGACGGGACGCAATGGCACCCAAGGGACCGCCGATCCGCGGGATGCCGGCTTGGGCTGCGAAGTCCATCGCCCGGACGAGCCAGGCTTCGGCGTAGTCGCGCACCGCCGGCTCCGGGTGCAGGAGCTGGTTGAAGGTGTAGTGGGCGAGGCCGATGAAGGCGCTGTGGATGGCGATGCCGTGGGCGGCGGCGTGGCGTCGCGTCTCCGACGCGAGCTTCGCCTGGAGGCCCTGCGGCCACATCGGGTCGACGAGGTCGAAGGAGAGCTGGACGAGATCGCACTCGAGCTTGGTCCCCACCACCTCGCACCAAAGGGCCGGCGTGACCCAGCGCTTGACGCAGAAGGAGAGGTTGACGCCGAGCGGTCGGGACATCGCGGTCTCCCTGCGGCTACTTGGTGGCGCCCATGGTCAGGCCGCGGATCATGTGGCGGGAGACCAGGAGCGCGAAGACGACGACGGGGAGGACGATCAGCGTGCCGGTGGCCATGATCTTGCCCCAGGGCAGCTCGTAGCCGGCCATGAAGCTGGTGGCCATGAACGGTGCGGTGATGGCGTCGCTGCGGGTGAGCACCAGCGCGTAGAGCAGTTCGTTCCAGGAGAAGATGAAGGAGAAGATGCCGGAGACGGCGATGCCCGGCAGCCCCAGCGGCACGTAGATGCGGCGGAAGATGGTGAGCTGCGAGGCACCGTCGAGCCGGGCTGCCTGCTCCAACTCCGGTGGGATCGAGCGGAACTGGTCGGTGCAGATCCAGACCACGATGGGCAGGGTGAAGGTGAGGTAAATGAGGATCAGCACGAGTTGGGTGTCGAGGATGCTCAGTTGCCGGGCCAGCATGAACACGGGCAGCGCCAGCACGATCGGACTGATCATGCGGTTGGTGATGAACCAGAACCACAGCTCGCGCTTGGCCTTGAACTCGAAGCGGGCGAGCGCGTAGGCGGCGGGCGCGCCCAGCGCGATGGCGAGTGCCGTAACCGACAGCGAGACGATCAGCGAGTTGCCGATGGCGTGCAGCACGGTGCGGTCGGCCCAGGCCTCGGCGTAGTGCCGGAGGGTGGGCTCGAACAGCCAGACCGGCGGCGAGGCCAGGATGTCGGTCTGCGCCTTGAAGCTCGACGAGACCATCCAGAAGAACGGAAACAGGGTGAAGGCCAGGACGACCAGAAGGCCGACCGCGTGGCCGACGCGGTTCAAGGTGCGCCCGCCCATCAGCCGATCTCCCGATAGACGTAGCGGATGTAGAGCCGGCTCAGGACGATGGTGAGGATGAGCAAAAGGATGGCCTGCGCCGACGCGTAGCCCAGATCGAACACGCGGAAGCCGACGCGCTGGATGTAGATCGAGATGAGGTCGGTCGCGGCCCCCGGTCCGCCGCGGGTCATGACGAACACCATGTCGAACAGCTTGAGCACGTCGGCGGAGCGTAGGATCAGCATCGCCGTCAGGCCCGGCAGGAGATACGGCAACTGGATGCGGGTCAGCATCGCCCAGGGCGAGGAGGTCTCCAGCCGCGCCGCCTCCTCGATCTCCTGCGGCACCATCGACAAGCCGGCGAGGAAGAGGAGGGCGCAGAACGGCGTCCACTGCCAGATATCCATGATGGCGATCGCGGCGAAGGCGCCGGTCGGCGTGCCGAGCCAGTCGAGCGGGCCGAAGCCGAGCCAGCCCAGCATCTGGTTGGCCACGCCGAAGTCGCGGTTGAAGACCAGCCGTCCGACGAGCCCCACCACGGCGTAGGTCGTCGCCAGCGGGATGACGAGGGACACGCGGCAGAGCGAACGCAGCAGCCCCAGACCGGGCTTGTGCAGCAACAGGGCGATGAACAGACCCAGCGCCAACTGGAACGGCATGACCACCAGGAAGAACTTGCCGGTAAGGAGCAGCGAGTCCCAGAAGGTCGGGTCGGCGAAGGCGCGGGCATAGTTGTCGAAGCCGATGAACGGCATGCCGTCGCGCGGACGGGTGATGTTGAAGCGGTGGAACGAGGTGTAGAGCGCGAACAGCAGCGGCCAGATGCCCACGGCCAGCAGGGCGATGATGGCCGGCGCCAGGAACGCGGCCGGTGTCCAGCGGCCGTAGCCGGGGTTCAGTCGCGCTTTCGCCACGGCTTCACTCCAGATTGGTATGGTTGGCGCGCATCACCTCGGGCGTCACCGCCAGCTTCGCCTTCAGCCGATCGATCATGCCTTCGAACAGCACGTACTGCGCACCCTCGTAGAGCGAGCCCATCGGCAGGACCGAGGCCGCCGGCCCCTGGTCGTCGGCCATGGTCTGCGCCGGGATGAGCAGCATCTGATCGGCCGCGCGCGGGCAGGGGCCGTCCGGCTGCGCCGTGACCGCGAGCACCTTGGCACCGGCGGCCTTGGCCACGCCCATCAGCGCCTCGACCGTCGAGAAATGGCCGGGGCCGGCCGAGACGATCAACAGGTCGCCCTTGCCCACCGCCGGCGTCGTCATGTCGCCGACCACCGCGGCCTTGAGGCCGAGATGGAACAGGCGCATGGCGAAGCCCTTGATCTGCAATCCCTCCCGGCCGACGCCGTAGAGCGCGATCCGGTCGGCGGCAGCGATCAGGTCGCAGGCGGCCTCGATCTGCGCGTGGTCGATCCGCTCGAACACCGCAGTCAAGTCGCCAAGGGCACGGGCGTAGAAGCTCTGCATCGCTCACATCCGGTCGGGCGAGGGGGGGACCATCGAGTCCCCCCTTCACCTTCTCTCGTTACTGCAACAGCTCGCGGCGACCGTCGTAGTAGCCTTCGGCCTCGAGGATACGTTCGATGCGGGTGCCGATCTCCTCGGCACCGGCCTCGGGCGTCACCTCGCCCAGCATGATGCGCGAGCCCCATTCGGCGATGATCTCGGACATCTCGGGCCAAGCCGGGAACCGGGGGCGGAACTCCGGCACGCCGGCCTGCCAGCTCTCGACCATCGGGTCCACGAACATGTAGCGCTCGCGGATGTCGTCCTCCTCGTAGATGGCCATGCGGCCGGAGACGCCGCCGGCCTCGACGTAGTCGCGGGCGATCGCCTCGGAGGTGGCCCACTGGATGAAGAGCCAAGTGGCGGCCTGCTCGGCCTCGCTCGCCTGCGAGGTGACGGCGAGCGAGAAGCCGCCGAGCGCCGGCAGGCGGCCGGCGGGACCGGCGGGCTCGGGCGCCACGCCCAGGCAGTCGATGATGCGCGAGGTCGAGGGGTCGGTCAGCGTGCCGTAGAAGGCCGACCATTCGGTGATCATCGCCACTTGGCCCTGCGCCAGCGCGTTGACGGCCTCGGCGTGGTCGTAGGAGACGATGCCGGGCGGCATGTAGGCCATGAGGTCCTGGCGGAACTGCAGGCCCGTCTGGCTCGCCTCGCTGTTGAGGTTGGAGCGGAACTCGTCGTCGAGCAGCGAGCCACCGAACGGCCAGAGCACGCGCATGAAGCTGTCGGCCGACTGGGTTTCGCCGCGCATCGATTGCAGCGCGAAGGCGAACTGGTTGGCACCGGCGTCGGTCAGCGCCGGGGCGTAGTCGTTCAGCAACTCCTCCCAGGTCTCCGGCGGCCGGTCGAAGCCCGCGTCCTCCAGCATGCAGCGGTTGTAGAACAGAAGGCCGGAATAGTTGTCGAAGGGCAGGCCGTACACCGTGTCGCCCCAGGTGCCGAAGGCGTCGAGCAGGAGCGGGAAGAAGCCCTCCAGGTTGAGCTCGGGGTCGGCGAGGTCCGGATTCGAGGTGAAGGTCTCGATCGGCACGATCCACTCGTTCTCCGAGAACTCGCCGATCCAGACGAGGTCGACCAGGGCGGCGGTGAGCCGGCCCCCGGCGGCGAAGTCGAGCACCTGCCGCTCGCGGGCGTTCTCGTAGGGGGAGATCTCGTAGTTGACGGTGATGCCGGTGCGCTCCTGGAACTCCGGCAACAGGTCGATGATGGCGCGGTAGCCCGGCCGGTCGAGGAAGATCACGTTGACCTGGGTGCCGGCATAGGGGGCGGCCGCCTCTTCCAGCGACCAGGCGCCGGCAGCCGTGGCGAGGGCGGTCGAGCCCAGCATGAGCGCCGCCGCGGCGAGCGCTACGTTGACCTTCTTGGACACGTCAGTCTCCCTTTCGTTACTTACCTTTGGGATAGATCAGGCTCTTGATCAGGCCCGGTTCGTCCGCCGCATGGCGGCGAAACAGTTCCGGCGCTTCGTCGAGGCCGACCTCGGTCGTTACCATCGACGTTACGTCGACCTTGCCCGCGCGCACCAGTTCGATGGCGCGCGGATAGACCTCACCCATGCGGCGGGCGAACTTGATCTTCAGACCGCGGCGGCGCGTCTCGGCAGCGGGCAAGGTGTAGGTGTCGCCGTCGGGGATGCCGACCAGGACGATGCGTCCGCCGATCCTCGCTGCGCGAACGGCATCCCGAAAGCCGAGCGGCGCGTTGGTTGCCTCGATCACCAGCGGGCAGCCTTCGCCGCCGGTGGCGTCCGCGACCACCCCCAGGTCGGGACCGACGGCCACCGCACCGGCCTTGGCGGCGGCTGCTCGGCGATGCGCCTGCGGGTCCACGGCGATCACCTCACCGGCACCCGCGACCTTCAAGACCTCCAGGATCAGCAGGCCGATGGGGCCGCAGCCGAGCAGGGCGACCCGCTCCAAGAGGCGGGGCTTGGCGAGATCGACGGCGTGGATGGCTACGCCGAGCGGCTCCAACATCACGCCTTCCAGCGGCGTGAAGTCGGGTGGCAACTTCACGATCTGCGCGCGCGGCACGTCGAGGCGTTCGGTCATCGCCCCGTCGAAGGGCGGCGCGCCGATGAACTTGACGTTCGGGCAGAGGTTGAAGTGACCCTCGTGGCACCAGGGGCAGGTGCCGCAGGCCTCGTTGGGATCGACGGCGACGAGATCGCCTTCCCTGAGGCCCAGGTCCGGCAGGTCGATCAGGATATGCCCCGCGAACTCGTGACCGGGCACGAAGGGCGTGGCGATGGTGGCCGAGCCGATGCCGCCGTCCTTGTAGTAGTGCAGGTCGCTGCCGCAGAGGCCGACGGCGGCGACCGCCAGCGGCACGGTGTCGTTGCGCGGCGCGGGCCGTGGTGCCGACCCGATCCGGGCGTCGTGCGCGCCGTGCAGGAACAGTGCCCGTTGCACCAGCTACCTCCCCTCGCCACCTATGCAGCGTTGGCGCTTGGATACACTTGTATCGCAAACGGATCAACCGTTCCGAAGCCGTGTCAGCCGAGGTCGGTGCGCCGGTCCTGGTGCTGTGTGCTGAGCACCGCGAAGTCCGGCGGCTCGGTTACGTCGGCGACGAGCAGAACCTCGCCGCGCGGGCCGGCTCGGGCGAGGTCCTCGCCGTCGGCGCCGACGATGGCACTGAGGCCGACATAGGCGAGATCGCCCTCGCTTCCGCTGTAGTTGGCGTAGACCACGGGCACGGCGTTCTCCAGCGCCCGTGCGCGCACCAGCGTTCGGGCCACATGGGCGAAGGGGTGCATCTGCGCGGTCGGCACGAGGATCGCGTCGGCGCCAGCCTCCACCAGCCGGCGCGGCAACTCGGCGAACTCGACATCGTAGCAGATCAGGAGGCCAACGCGCCGGCCGGCGAGCGTGCAGGGGGCAAGATCGCCGCCGGGTACGAACAGGGTGGCTTCCTCGGGGCCGAAGAGCTGGACCTTGCGATAGCAGGCGGCGAGCGTCCCGTCCGTGTCGATGGCGAGGGCCGCGTTGTGGATCGCCGCTCCCGCGCGCTCGCAGAAGCCGACGACGAGTGCCGTAGCGTGCCGGGCGGCGATGGCCCCGAGCGCCTCGGTCGTCGGCCCGCCGACCGGCTCCGCGAGGCGCTGCAAGCGATCGCCGAGGTTGTAGCCCGTGGTGAAGAGTTCCGGGAACACCAGGACGTCGCAGCCGAACCCGGCCGCCGCCGCGGTCGCACGCTCGACCGTGGCCAGCGCACGCCGGACGTCGCCGTCGACCGAGTGACCTTGATACGCGCCGAGCCGCATGGCGCCGTCCTAGCGGTAGCGGCCGTGGCGCTGCAGAACCTCGATCTGGTAGCCGTCCGGATCCTGCACGAAGAAGAACCGCGCCATCAAGGCACCGTCGCGCTCGAAGGCGACGATCTTGCGAGGTGCGAAGCCGGCCGCCTCGAGGCGCGCGTGCTCGCTGTCGAGGTCGTCGACGCCGAAGGCCAAATGGCCGTAGCCGTCGCCGTGACCGTAGGGCTCCGTGCGACCCCTGTTGAGCGTCAGTTCCAGCTCGACGTCGGCCTCGGCATTGCGGAGGTAGACGAGGGTGAACGTCTCGAAATCGAAGCGGTCGGCGACCTCCAGGGCGAACGCCTCGCGATAGAAGGCGATGGAACGCTCCAGTTCCAGGACGCGAATCATGGCGTGGATCAGCTTGGCCATGCTGCGTCTCCCCTCGGGCTGTGTGGCGCGCTACGCTCGGTGTCGAGATAGCGTGACCGAAGCAGGGAGGCGACCCCTCGATGACGTGGTCAGGACGGCTCGTCGGAGCGACGCTCGGCGCGGTTTGCGGTCTTGGCGGTGGCGCGGCCGTGGCCGACGCTACGCCGACCTTCGCGAGGCTCGGGCCCATTCAACTGCTGGGTGACGATGCCAACGCCCTCGACCTCGGTGTCGGCGGCTTCAATCTGTTCCACCAGGGCTACGATCGCGCCACCGGCGCGGTGCGCGCGGAACTGCGGGGTGGGCGCAAGTTGGGCTTTCTCGGGCCGGCCGCCGGGTTCGTCGCGACAGGGCAGGGCGGCGTGCTCGGCTACGGCGCGGTCTACGCCGACCTCGCATGGGGATCGGTCGTGGTCACGCCGCTCGCCGGCATCGCCGGCTACGCCCGTGGCAACGGCCCCGACCTCGGTGGCGTGTTCCAGTTCCGCCTGTCGGCGACCCTGGCCTATCGCTTCGATGGCGGCGAACGTGTCGGCATCACCTACGGGCACGTGTCGAACGCGGGCACGCAGCCTATCAACCCAGGGGCGGAGGAACTCTATCTGTCGTTCACCTTGCCTTTTTGAGACCGTCCGCCGGGCCTTGTGCGGGCAGGCCCCTTGTGCTGTGAGGCGCATCGGCAGACGCCCTTGCCCAACCAACGAGAGGAAAGCTCGATGACCAACCGTCGCTATCGGATTGCGGTGATTCCCGGTGACGGCATCGGCAACGAGGTGGTGCCCGAGGGCCTACGGGTGCTCGAGGCGGCGAGCCGGCGGTTCCGTTTCGACCTCGACCTCGAGGAGAAGGACTACGCCTCCTGCGACTACTATCTCGCGCACGGCACCATGCTGCCGGTGGACTGGCACGAACAGTTGGCACCGATGGACGCCATCTTCTTCGGCGCGGTCGGCTGGCCCGCCAAGGTACCCGACCACGTTTCCTTGTGGGGGTCGCTTTTGCAGTTCCGCCGCGCTTTCGACCAATACGTCAACCTCAGGCCGGTGCGGCTGATGCCCGGCGTGCCGTGTCCGTTGGTCGACCGCAAACCGGGCGACATCGACTTCTACGTCGTGCGCGAGAACACCGAGGGTGAGTACTCCTCCGTCGGCGGGCGCATGTTCGAGGGTACGGCCCGCGAGGTGGTGATCCAGGAAACGGTGATGAGCCGCGTCGGCGTCGACCGCATCCTCCGCTTCGCCTTCGAGCTTGCCCAAAAGACACCGCGCCGGCACCTCACCTCGGCCACCAAGTCCAACGGCATCTCCATCACCATGCCCTACTGGGACGAGCGGGTGGAAGCGGTTTCCAAGGACTATCCGGACGTCGCCTGGGACAAGTTCCACATCGACATCCTGACCGCGCACTTCGTCCGCCGGCCGGACCACTTCAACGTGGTGGTAGCCTCCAACCTGTTCGGCGACATCCTCTCCGATCTGGGGCCCGCTTGTACCGGCACCATCGGCATCGCGCCCTCGGCCAACGTCAACCCCGAGCGCAGCTTCCCGTCGCTGTTCGAGCCGGTGCACGGCTCCGCCCCCGACATCGCCGGCCAGGGCATCGCGAACCCGATCGGCCAGATCTGGTCGGCGGCGATGATGCTCGACCATTTGGGCGAGCCCGAGGCTGCCGCTGCGATCCTCGCCGCGATCGAGGCGGTGCTGGCCGAGCCGAAGCTGCGCACCGCCGACCTCGGCGGCCCCGCTTCGACGCAACAATGCGGCAAGGCGGTGGCGGAACGGTTGGGCTGAGACGGAGGAGGCGGCGTTTGGCCGCCTCCAGCCCCCGACCAGGCTACCCCAAGGTCGGCATGGAGAATTGGCTGCCGGCGCGGATGCCGGTGGGCCAGCGGGAACTGACGGCCTTCTGCCTAGTGTAGAAGCGCACGCCCTCGGGGCCGTGGGTGTGCATGTCGCCGAACAAGGAGCGCTTCCAGCCGCCGAACGAGTGGTAGGCCACCGGTACCGGGATCGGCACGTTGATGCCGACCATGCCGATGTTGACCTCGTGGGCAAAGGTGCGGGCGGCGTCGCCGTCGCGGGTGAAGATCGCCGTACCGTTGCCGTATTCGTGACCGTTCACGAGTTGCACGGCACTGGCATAGTCCGGCACGCGAACGACCGACAGGACGGGGCCGAAGATCTCCTCCCGGTAGATGCGCATCTCCGGCTTCACCTCGTCGAACAGGCAGCCGCCGATGAAGAAGCCGTGCTCGTAGCCCTGCATCTTGAAGCTGCGGCCGTCGACCACGAGCTTCGCCCCCTCCTCGACGCCGAGGTCGACGTAGCTCCGCACCTTTTCCAGGTGCTCGCGCGTGACCAGCGGCCCCATGTCGACGCCCTGGCCGGTGCCGGGGCCGATCTCGAGCTGGCGAACCTTCGGCGCGAGCCGGCCGATCAGATCGTCGGCGGTGGCATCGCCCACGGCGACCGCGACCGAGACGGCCATGCAGCGCTCGCCGGCCGAGCCGTAGCCGGCGCCCATCAAGGCGTCGGTCGCCTGTGCCATGTCGGCGTCGGGCATCACCACCATGTGGTTCTTGGCGCCGCCCAGCGCCTGGCAGCGCTTTCCGTGCGCCGCCGCCGTCCGGTAGATGGATTCGGCCGTCGTCGTGGCGCCGACGAAGCTGATGGCGGCGACGTCCGGGTGCGTCAGGAGACCGTTCACCGCGTCCTTGTCGCCGTTGAGGACGTTGACCACGCCCGGCGGTACGCCCGCCTCGAGCGCCAGTTCGGCGAGACGCATCGGACAGGACGGGTCCTTCTCCGACGGCTTGAGGATGAAGGTGTTGCCGCAGGCGATGGCCAGCGGGAACATCCACAAGGGGATCATCGCCGGGAAGTTGAAGGGCGTGATCCCGACGCACACCCCCACCGGCTGGCGGAACGAGGTGAGGTCGATGCCGGTGCCGACCTCGGCGGAGAACTCTCCCTTCAAGAGCTGCGGGATGCCGCAGGCGAACTCGACCACCTCCAGGCCGCGGGTGATCGAGCCCCTGGCATCCTCCAGCGTCTTGCCGTGCTCGGCGGTGACGAGGCCCGCCAGCTCGTCCATGTGCCGCTCGATCAGGTCCTTCAGCCGGAACATCACGCGCGCGCGGCGGATCGGCGTCGTCGCCGCCCAGCCCGGCAGCGCTGCCTTGGCGGCCTGTACCGCACTGTCGACCTCGGCAGCGCTCGCGAGGGCTACCCGCCCGGTCTCCTCGCCGGTGGCCGGATCGAACACCGGCCCGGTGCGCCCGCTCGTCCCGGCGATCCGCTCGCCGCCGACGAAATGCCCGATCGCTGCCATACCACCTCTCCCCGACACGAAGCTTCCGTGCCGAGCCTAGTGCCCCGACCTGCGCTGTCGAGGCAAGGGTTTCGAGTGCACGAGCGAGGCCCTACCCCCAGCCCTCGACATCGGTGCGCTGCATGTCGTCGATGCGGCTTTGCAGCCGTCGCGCTTCGTCCTGCCGGCTTCGTTCCGCCTGTCGCTTCTGGAGCTGGACGATCTGCTCGAGCGCGAGGTCGGCTGCCCGGTAGTGGCGCTCGGCCTCGTCGACGGTCTGGCGCAGGCGCTGGGCCTCCGCCTCGCCCTGCCACTCGCGCCGACGCGCGCCCTCCAGCCAAGCCGTCGCGGTGAGGGCATCCGGCGTCGCGGCGCATTCGGCGCCGGCGCTGGCACGCCAAGCCTTCCGCTTCTGCTCGAAGGCGGCGAGCACGCGGTGGGCCGTGCCGAGGGCGGCGTGCGCCTGGTCGCGCTGCCGCTCGCGCAGCTTGCGCAAGGTGAGGAGACTGGACCCGCGGCTCATGGCGTGATGCCGAGGACCTCGGCCAGCCATGCGAAGGGCTCGTCGGTCGGTGCGTCGTGGGGGGTCTGCGCGAGCAGCGCTTCGAGGGCGGGCAGCCGTTGGATCGCCTCGTCGACCAGGGGATCGGCCCCCTTGGCGTAGGCGCCGAGGCGGATCAGGTCGGCGCTTTCGGTGTGGGCCTGGAGGAGTTGGCGGGCGTGGCGCGCCAGCTTGGCCTCGTCGGTCGTGTAGGCATCGCCCGCCGTGCGCGACAGGCTTCTCAGCACGTCGACGGCCGGATAGCGGCCGGATTCCGCAATGCGCCGGTCGAGCACCACGTGCCCGTCCAGGATCGATCGGACCTGGTCGGCAACCGGCTCCTCCGTATCGTCGCCCTCGGTCAGCACGGTAAAGAGCCCCGTGATCTCGCCCGTGCCCGTGCCCGGGCCGGCGCGCTCCAGGAGGTGCGGCAGTTCCGCGAACACGCTCGGCGGATAGCCCCGCGTCGCGGGCGGCTCGCCGGCGGCAAGGTAGACCTCGCGGAGTGCGGTGGCGAAGCGGGTGAGGCTGTCGACGAGGCAGACCACCGACTTGCCCTCGTCGCGCAGACCCTCGGCGATGCTGAGGGTGAGCCAAGCGGCGCGGCGGCGCAGCATGGCCGGCTGATCGGAGGTGGCCACCACCACCACCGCGCGCTTACGCGCCTCCTCGTCGAGCGTCTCGCGCAGGAACTCGTTGACCTCGCGCCCCCGCTCGCCGATCAGCCCGATGACGAGGCAATCGGCGGTGCATTGGCTCGCGATCATCGACAACATGGTCGACTTGCCGACACCGGAGCCCGCGAAGATGCCGAGGCGCTGGCCCCGCTTGCACGGCACGAACAGGTCGAGCGCGCGCACGCCGAGCCGCATGCGGGCGCCGAGCGGTTGGCGCTTGGTGGCGCTGGGCGGATGGGCGTAGAGCGCGACGGCGCGATGCCCCGGCGGCGGCGGCGGGCCGTCGTCGAGCGGTTGGGCCATCGGGTCGAGCACGCGGCCGAGCCAGGCGCTGGAGGGCCGCACCACGCCGAGCGACGGCGCCAGGGTGACGGCGGCGCCGAGAGCGACGTTCTGCGGGTCGCCATAAGGAAGGAGAACGGTGGTGTCGCCCTGGAACGCCGCGACCTCGGCGAGCAGCGGTGCGCCACCGCGGCCACGGTCGATCCGACAGGTATCGCCGACGGCAGCGAGCCCGCCAAGGCCGGCGCAGCGCAGCGAGCTGGCGCGCGCCGCCACGATGCGGCCGGAGATCGACCAGGGCTCCAGCGTGGCCAGTGCGGCATCGAGATCGGTCAAGGACGTCCTCCGGTAGGCACGGGGCACTCCTACCACGGGCATTCTTTACAAATCATAAACCTTATACGCGCATAAACCACGCCATCGGCGCCCGCGTCGCAGCACCCGGGCCAACCTTTGGAGACGAACGCGATGCGCGCTCTGGTGGTCGAGGACGATCCCGTTTCGCAGAAGATGATCGAGATGGCCTTGCGGCAGGACGGGATCATGCACGAGCCGACCGGCTACGGCGAAGACGCCATCGAGCTCGCCAAGCTCTACGACTTCGACATCATCCTGCTCGACCTGACCTTGCCCGACATCGACGGCTACGAGGTCGTTCGGCGCATCCGCAGCGCGCGCGTCAAGACGCCGGTGCTCATCCTCTCCGGCCGACTGGAGATCGACGACAAGGTCAAGGGCCTGACCGTCGGCGCCGACGACTACGTCACCAAGCCGTTCCACAAGGACGAGCTGACCGCCCGCATCCACGCCGTGGTCCGCCGCTCGAAGGGCCACTCGGAATCGGTCATCCGCACCGGCAACCTTACCGTCAACTTCGACACCCGCACCGTCGACGTCGCCGGCAAGCGGCTGCACGTGACGGGCAAGGAGTACGGCATCCTGGAGCTGCTCTCCTTGCGCAAGGGGACTACGCTCACCAAGGAAATGTTCCTCGACCACCTCTACGGCGGCATGGACGAGCCGGAGCTGAAGATCATCGACGTCTTCATCTGCAAGCTCAGAAAGAAGCTCGCGGCGGTGAACGAGGGCCAGCACTACATCGAGACCGTGTGGGGTCGCGGCTATGTTCTGAAGGACCCCGAGGCCCGCGGGATCGAGGCGAGCGACGCTGCTGCCGCCGCCGAGTTCGCGGCCACCACCTTCGGCCACGAGCCGGCCCGACCCTACGCCCTGGTCTGACCGCTCGGGGGGCAAGAGCCCCCCGACCCTCCCGATCGCCCCCGTCAGAGCACGCCGTGCCGGGCGAAGACGTCCGTGAGCTTCGCGCCGGCCGCCAGCTCCTCACGGGTGCGGTCCTCGGCTGCCGCCTTGGCGAGGGCGGCGGCGACGGCGGCTTCTTCCAGCGCCTGCGGGACGACGATGACGCCGTCCGCATCGGCCATGACGAGGTCGCCCGGCTCCACCCGCACGCCCGCGCACACCACCGGCACGTCCATCGCCATCATGTGGCCGCGCCCCTTGCTGTCGAGCGGACCGATACCGCCGGCGAACACCGGAAAGCGCATCTCGCGGATCTGGCGCACGTCGCGCACCAGGCCGTCGGTCACGCAGCCTGCGGCACCCCGCGCGCGGGCCGCGGTGGACAGCAACTCGCCCCAAGGGCCGATGCGGTCGGTCGGGCCGTTGCACGCGAACACCGCGACGTCCCCCGGCTTCAGGTCGTCGACCAGCGCCATCTCGACGGCGTAGGGGTTCTCGCCCTCGGCGACGTGATAGACGGGCATGTAGAGGCCGGTGCGGGCGCGACCGACGATGACGGAGGTATCGTCGAGCGGCCGAACGAAGGGCCGCATCGCCTGCTCCATGGCGCCGAGGTCGTCCAGTACGTCGGACAGGATCGAGGTGGTGAGCTTGGCCGCCACCTGGGCGAGATCGGTCGTCATCGGGCCTCCCTGGCATTCGTTCCCGTGCGTGGTAGCACCGTGCGGCGGCCTCGAGCTATGCCGCCGCCGCAAGGTGGATGGGCTGGAACAGGCGGCGGTACTGACCGGGGGTCAGGCCCGTGAGCCGCTTGAACAGGCGGCGGAAGAAGGCGGGCTCCTCGTAGCCGACGACGGCGGCCACTTCGTCCGCTGGCGTCCTAGTCGATTCCAGAAGGCGTTTCGCCTCCTCGATGCGCAGCGCCTGGACGTGGTCGATCAGACTGTGGCCGGTGGCTTGGCGAAAGCGCCGCTTCAGGGTGCGCTCCGGCACTGCGGCGCGGGCGACCACGCGGCTCACGCAATGCGGCTCCTTGAAGTGCTCGGCGAGCCAGTCCTCGCAGACGCGCACCACGGCATCCGCATGCGGCTGGGCGCGGACGAGGCAGGCATAGGGCGACTGGCCCTCCTGGTGCCACTTCAGGAGATAGGTCTTGGCGATGCGCATGGCCTCGGCCGGGCCGCAGTGCTTGGCGACGATGTGCACGGCGAGGTCGTGCCACGAGGTGGTGCCGCCGGCGGTGACCAACCGGCCGGTCGCATCCGCGAAGACGAGACTGGGGTCAGGCTGGAAGCGCACGTCCGGATACTGCGTGCGGAAGAGGTCGGCATAGGCCCAGTGCGAGGTCGCGGGGCAGCGGTTCAAGAGGCCGGCCTCGGCAAGGAGGATCGAACCGGAACAGGCGGAATAGAGGTAGGCACCCCGGCGGTGCTGCTGCCTGAGCCAGCCCATCAAGGGCGGGTGCAGGCCGTGGACGGCCGCGTCGGGCGCCAGCCATATCTCGGGCACGACGACGATGTCGGCGGCGGGCGCGTCGTCGAGCCCGTAGTCGGGTGCCACCGGCACGGCGTTGCCGCAGCGGAAGGGCTCGGCCGTCAGCCCGACGATGGCGGGCGCGATCAGCCGGCGCTCGGGCTCGGTGCGCACCAGCGACTGCCAGATATTGCCGGCGGCTCCCAGTACGTCGAACATGCCGTAGAGGGCCGAGCCCGCCGTTTCGGGCACGACGACGATCAGTGCTCTGAGGGTCGTCGCCTGCATGGATGCGATCATGGCACGAAAGACCCGAATACGCCACTTCCGGCTCTCATTCGACGCTTCCGCCCACTCTAGCCTCCGACTAACGGGCGCTCGCCAACCGAGACGGCGCCGTCGTTGGAGGTGCGAACCATGGAGGCTCTCGTCTATACCGCCAACTGCATGTACGTCGCGGCGTACTTCATGACCGACATGCTGCGGATGCGGCTGTTGAGCGTGGTCGCGGCCTGCTGCCTCGCCACCTATTTCTATCTTCAGCCGCAACCGATGCTGACGGTGGTGGGCTGGAACCTGGTCTTCGTCCTGCTCAACTTGACGCAGATCGGCCGCATCATGTGGCGCCGGGGGCTCTGCGGCTGAGGTGCCAGGTCGTGCGCTGCCGGTAGGTCATGCCAGGGTCGAGCCGGGCGCTCGGAAAGTCGTGGCGGTTCGGCGCGTCCGGCCAAGCCTGGGCCTCCAGGCAGACGCCGGCGCGCGGGCCGTAGGGCGGCACCGCGAGCTTGTCGCCGGTGTAGACCTGAAGGCCCGGCTCGGTGGTTGCCACCTCCAGACGGACGCCGCCCGCCGTCAGGACCGCCGCCGGCTTCGGGAAGGCGTGCGGGGCTTCGGCCAGGCAGAAATTGCGGTCGATCACGCGATGCACGAGCCGGCCGAGCGGTGGCGCCCACTCGACGGTGGTGGGCAGCCCCGCCGCATCGGTGGCGAGTGCCCGGTCCGCGCGGACCTCCAGGTGGTGGTCGTCGATGGTCGGCGCGCCGTCCAGGTTCCAATAGACGTGCTGGGCGAGGCCGACGACGGTTGGGGCTTCGGTCGTCGCCGCGAACTCCACGACCGCGGTGCCGGGCGGCTCCAGCCGATAACGGCAGCTTGCCCGCAGCGTGCCGGGAAAACCCTGGTCGCCATCGGGCGAGGTGAGGGCAAGAAGCACGGTGTCCGCGGCCCGCTCTACCACCTCCCAGGCGCGGCGATGGAAGCCGTCGCGGCCGCCGTGCAGCGTGTTCGGCCCCTCGTTGCGGTCGAGGTCGAAGACATGGCCGTCGAGCGTGAAGCGCCCGCCCTCGATGCGGTTGGCGAAACGGCCGACGACGGCGCCGACATAGGAGGGATGGGCGAGATAGGCGTCCGCGTCCGCGAAGCCGAGGACCAGCGAGCGCTCGGCGTTTCGGAAGCGTAGATCGCGGATGATGGCGCCGAGCGGCAGCACCTCCATGACGAGGCCGCCGCCCTCCAGCCGGATCGTCTCCATCGTCAGAGGTGACGGTTGAGGATGGTCTCGAGCATCTCCTGGCGGCCGGAACGCGGCGTCGGGTCGATGCCCTCGCGCTCCACGCGTGCGGCGATGGCGGCGAGATCCGTGCGTCCCTCCAGCATCTCCCGCGCTGCGGGCGCCTGCCAGCCGGCGTAGCGGTCCTCGACGAAGCGCCGGAGTTCGCCCGTCTCGACCAGACGGACGGCTGCCTTCAGCGCCTGGGCGCAGGCGTCCATGCCGCCGACATGGGCGTGCAGCAGGTCGTCCGGCTCGATCGACTGCCGGCGCAGCTTGGCGTCGAAGTTCAGCCCCCCGGTGGTGAAGCCGCCGCCCTCCAGGATGAGGTAGAGGGCGAGCGCCAGTTCCGGGACGTTCATCGGGAACTGGTCGGTGTCCCAGCCGGACTGGTAGTCGTTGCGGTTGACGTCGCAGGACCCGAAGATACCCAGCGCCAGGGCGGTCGCGATCTCGTGCTCGAAGCTGTGCCCGGCCAGTACCGCATGGCCGACCTCGATGTTGACCTTGACCTCCTTCGCCAAGCCGTAGCGCTCGAGGAAGCCGTACACCGCCGCCACGTCGAAATCGTACTGGTGCTTGGTCGGCTCCTGCGGCTTCGGCTCGACCAGGATGGTGCCCCCGAAGCCGATGCGATGCTTGTAGTCGACGACGAGGTTCAAGAAGCGGCCGAGCTGGTCCAGCTCGCGTTTCATGTCGGTGTTGAGAAGCGTCTCGTAGCCCTCGCGGCCGCCCCACAGGACGTAGTTCTCGCCGCCGAGGGCGTGGGTGACGTCCATGGCCGCCTTCACCTGGGCTGCGGCATGGGCGAACACGTCCGGATCGGGGTTGGTCGCGGCACCGCCCATGTAGCGGCGGTGGGAGAAGAGGTTGGCCGTGCCCCAGAGGAGCCGGACCTTCGCCGTTTCCATCTTGCGGGCAAAAACCTCGGCGATGGCCTGGAGGTTCCTGGTACTCTCGGCGAGCGAGGCGCCTTCCGGGGCCACGTCGCGGTCGTGGAAGCAGAAGAAGGGCGCGCCGAGCAGGCGGAACATCTCGAAGGCGACGTCCGCCTTGCGTTTGGCGGCGTCCAGATCGTCGCCGAACCACGGCCGCTCGAAGGTGGGGCCGCCGAACGGGTCGGTGCCCGGCCAGACGAAGCTGTGCCAGTAGCAGACGGCGAAGCGCAGATGGTCCTCCATGCGCTTGCCGAGCAGCACCGTATCCGCGTCGTAGTGTCGAAAGGCGAGGGGTTCCCGCGTGTCGGGGCCGAGATGGGGGATCGGTGCGCGGTCGCCGAAAAAGCCGCTCATGCCAAGGCTCCCTTCAAGGCCGGGTAGAGCGCGCGATAGCGCTCGAAGCGCTCGGCATAGGCCTCGGTCCATCGCCGGTCCGGCGCGATCGTCCGGGCGATCGGCGGCTTGGTGCAGATGGTGCGGGGGTCGGTGCCGGTGGCGGCCGCCATGCCGAGACGTGCGGCGCCGAACGCCGCCCCGAAGTCGCCGTTGGCCGGTACCTCCACCGGGCGGTCGAGGATGGTTGCCAGGAGCTTCAGCCACAGCGCCGAGCGCGCCCCGCCGCCCACCGCCGTGAACGTTTCGACGTCGGAGCCCGCCGCCTGCAAGGCGCGAAAGCCGTCCTTGAAGCCGAAGCCGACGCCTTCCAGCACGGCACGGGTGAGGGCCGCGTCGTCGGCGGTCTGCGACAGGCCGGCGAAGGCGCCGCGGATGGTGGCGTCGTTGTGCGGGGTCCGTTCGCCGCCGAGATAGGGCAGGAACAGGACGGGCGAGGGGCCGGCGGGCTCGTCGCCGAGGGCGGCCGTCAAGGCCGCCGCGTCGCTCTTCAGAAGGCGTGCCAGCCAGTTGAGGCTGTCCGCCGCCGCCAGCACCACGGCCATCTGGTGCCAGCTTCCGGGGAGCGCATGGCAGAAGGCGTGGACCGCACCCTCGACGTTGGGCCGGAAGCGGTCGGTGGCGACAAACAGCACGCCCGACGTGCCGAGCGAGAGAAAGGCGCGGCCCGGCTCGACGGCGCCGATGCCGCAGGCGCTCGCCGCGTTGTCGCCGCCGCCGCCGGCAACCGCCGGCGCCTTCGCCATGCCCCAGCGGTCGGCAAGGTCGGCGCGCAGCGTACCGCTCGCCTCGCTGCCTTCCACCAGACGCGGCATCTGACGCTCGGAGAGACCGGTCGCCTCCAGCAGAGCCGACGACCAGTCGCGCGCGGCGGTGTCGAGCCAGAGCGTGCCGGCGCTGTCGGACATCTCGGAGGCGTGCTCGCCCGTCAGGTGCAGGCGCACGTAGTCCTTGGGCAAGAGCACCTTGGCGATCTTGGCGAAGACGTCCGGCTCGTGCTTGGCCACCCAGCGGAGCTTCGGCGCGGTGAAGCCGGGCATGACGAGATTGCCGGCAACACGGTGGAAGTCGGCCAGATCGGTCAGCTCGGCACACTCCACCTCGGAGCGGCCGTCGTTCCAGAGGATGCAGGGGCGGAGCGGCCGATTCGCCGCATCGAGCAGTGTGGCGCCGTGCATCTGGCCCGAAAGGCCGATTCCCTCGACGGCTGCGAGCGCCGCGGGCGCTGCCGCCTGCAACTCGTCGACGGTGCGCTTCGCCGCCTGCCACCATTGGTCCGGGTTCTGTTCCGACCAGCCGGGGTGCGGACGGTCGACGGTGAGCGAAGCGCGTGCGGTCGCGATGGGGGCCTGCCCCTCGTCGAAGAGCAGGGCCTTCACCTCGGAGGTGCCGACGTCGATGCCGAGATAGGTCGTCATCAGGCGGCGAACTCCAACGCGCCAGGCCCCGGCACCGCCGCCGGCGGGCACTTGCCCAGAATGATCATCCCCAGCACCTCGTCCTTGGTCACGTCCTTGGTCTTGGCCTCGCCGACCATCTTGCCGTTCTTCATCACGTAGACGCGGTCGGCGAGATCGAAGACGTCGTGGATGTCGTGACTGATGAGGAAGATGCCGATGCCCTCGGCCTTCAACTGCACGATCAACTCGGCCACCTGCTGCGTCTCCTGCGGGCCGAGCGCCGCGGTCGGTTCGTCCATGATCAGGATGCGGGCGTTGAAGTGGATCGCGCGGGCGATGGCCACCGACTGCCGCTGGCCGCCCGAGAGCGAGGCGACCGGCTCCTTGAAACGTTTGAAGTTCGGGTTCAGCCGCCCCATCACCTCGCGCGCCGCCGCCTCCATGCCCACGTCGTCGAGGGTGCCCCAAGGGGTCAGGAGTTCGCGGCCGAGGAAGAGGTTGGCAGCGGCGTCCACGTTGTCGGCGAGCGCGAGCGTCTGGTAGATGGTCTCGATGCCGTAGCGCTTGGCGTCGCGCGGGTTCTGGATGTCCGCTTCCGCGCCGTCCACCACGATCCTGCCGGCATCGCGCTTGTAGGCGCCGGAGAGGATCTTGATCAGCGTCGACTTGCCGGCGCCGTTGTGGCCGAGGAGGGCCACGACTTCGCCCGGGTAGAGGACGCAACTCGCATGGTCGACGGCGCGGATGCCGCCGAAGGCGATGGAGATGTCCTCGAGTTCGACCAGCGGCCGTCGTTCCATCGCCAGCCTCCCTATTTGAAGCGTCGCCGGTAGCTGGTGTCGGCCCAGACGGCCAAGACCAGCACGGCACCGACGACGATGTTCTGCAAGGGCGTGTCGAGGCCGATCAGCACCATGCCAGACTGCAGCGACTGCATGATCAGCGCCCCCAGCATGGCGCCGGCGATGGTGCCGACGCCGCCGCCGAGCGAGGTGCCGCCGATGACCGCGGCGGCGATGACGTAGAGTTCGTCGAGCGTGCCTTGGGCATTGGTCGCGGCGTTGAGCCGGGCGGTGGAGATCGCGGCGGCAATGGCGCAGAGCACGCCCATCAGCACGAAGATCTTCATCACCACCCACTTGGTGTTGACGCCGGCGAGGTTGGCGGCCTCGGGGTTGCCGCCGATGGCGAACACGTAGCGGCCGAAGCGGGTCCGGTTGGCAACGAACGTCATGACGATACCGGCGGCGATGGCGACGAGCACCGGGATGGCAAGGCCGTGGGCAACGAACAGGCCGCCATCCGGCACCGCGAGGCCCTGCGCCTCGGCCCAGCGCTCGGCCACGCGCGGCGGCCAGGGGTGGCTGTTGGCGATCCTGACCGCGCCCAGGATGGCAGCGCAGCCGGCCGCGAGCAGGAAGCCCTCGGCCCAAAGCGGCCGCAAGGGGAAGCGGAACTTCACCCGCTGCCGCCGGGCGTTCCACAACAGGAACAGCAGGGCCAGACAGGCGACGACGGCGATGGTCCAACTCGCCGCCGCACCGATCGAGCCCTCGGGACCGCCGCCCATGAGCCGGAAAGTGGAATCCATCGGCGCCACGGTACGGCCCGAGGTCATCCACCATGCCGCGCCTCGCCAGGCGAGCAGGCCCCCGAGCGTGACGATGAAGGCGGGAACGCCGAGATAGGCGATGACGAAGCCATGCAGCCCGCCGATCGCCGCACCGACCACCATGCCGACGAGCAGGGCGATCGCCCAGGTGGCGCCGTGGTCGTAGCCCAGATAGTGCGGCAGGATCTCGGCCTGGGTGACGCCCATCACCATGCCGACGAAGCCGAGCACGGAGCCGACCGAGAGGTCGATGTTGCGGGTGACGATCACCAACACCATGCCGGTCGCCATGACGGCGATCGAGGCCGTCTGGACCGACAGGTTCCAAAGATTGCGCGGCGTCAGGAAGACGCCGCCGGAAGCGAGGTCGAACCCGACCCAGATGATCGCCAAGGCGCCGAGCATGCCGAGCAGGCGCGTGTCCAACTCGGTTGCCTGCATGAAGCGGCCGAAGGGACTAGGCCGATCGTCGGCAACGGGTCTCGGTGCCACCGCGTCGCTCATCGCCAGGGTCTCCGCAGGAGCGGCAGGGGCTCGGTCCTGCCGCCCCGTTCGTGATCAGTCGCAGACGGCCACGCTGCCGGCCGGCACGCCCTGGCACACCGTCTCCTTGGTCACCCAGCCGGCGTCGATCACGACGTCGAGGTTCTCGCGGGTGATCGGGATCGGCGGCAGGAAGAGGGACGTCATCTCGACGCCGCGGGGTCCGCCCGAGAAGGACGCCGCACCCTCGATCTCGTTCATCGCCTTGCCCTGGGCCAGCTCGACGGCGATGCGGGCGGCGGCGGCGCCGAGGTCGCGGCTGTCCTTCCAGACCGAAACCGTCTGCGTGCCGAGCGCGATCCGGTTCAAGGCCGCATGATCGCCGTCCTGGCCGGAGACCGGCACCGATCCGGCAAGCCCTTGGGCGGAGAGCGCGGCGACCGCGCCGCCCGCCGTGCCGTCGTTGCTCGCCACCACCGCATCGACGTCGTTGTCGTTGGCGGTGAGGAACTGCTCCATGTTGCGCTGGGCATTGGCCGGCAGCCAGCCGTCGGTATAGGCCTCGCCGACGTTGCGGATCGCGCCGGAATCGATCGCTTCCTGGAGCACCTCCATCTGACCGGAGAACAGGAAGTCGGCGTTCGGGTCGGCGGAGCTGCCCTTGATGAAGACGTAGTTGCCTTCGGGTGCCACCTCGAACACCGCACGGGCCTGCATGCGGCCCACCTCCTGGTTGTCGAAGGTGAGGTAGAAGGCGTCGGGGTTCTCGATCAGCCGGTCGTAGCCGACGACCGGGATGCCTTCGTCCGCGGCCCGCTGCACCGCCGGACCGATGGCGTCGCTGTCCTGCGCCAGGATGATCAGCGCGTCGGCGCCCTGCGCGATGAGGCTTTCGACGTCGGTCAACTGCTTGGAGGCCGAGCTCTGCGCGTCGGCCGACACGTAGCGGGCGCCGAGCCGGTCCAGTTCGGCCTGGATCGCAGCCTCGTCGGTTTTCCAACGCTCTTCTTGAAAGTTCGACCAGGACACGCCGACGGTCAGCGTCTGCGCGCTCGCCGACACCACGCAACCGCCCATGGCAGCAATTGCCAGGGCAAGGGTCCACTTGTTCACCGCTGCCTCCCTGATGGCCTCCACCGCCGCCGACGGGTGCGGTCGCAACCGTCCGTCGACGCGCAGCTTCCCATCGAGCGGGTGACCGAGCGCCGACCTTCTGTCAATCGCGTTGCTTGCGCACTTTCCGCCATCCCACGTTCGTCGCCTCGGCTGGCCGTCGCGCGACCAGCGTGCTACCGCCTCCGTCCGCGAGACGGGGAGAGGCGAATGCGGTCGCGCTGGCAGTGGTTGCTCGTCCACTTCTCGAAGCGTCTTTGGGTAGGGGCCGCCCTCTTCGCCCTGCTCGGGGCGGTCAGCGTGCTGCTGGCGGCCGTGGCGGGCCCGGTCATTCCCGCGACGTGGTCGACCCGGATCGAAGCCGATACGCTCGAGACCATCCTTCAGATCCTCGCCTCCTCCATGTTGGTCGTGGCGACCTTTTCCCTCTCGACCATGCTTCAGGCCTATGCCGCCGCCACCACCGCCACGACGCCGCGGGTCGCCCGAATCCTGATGGGCGATCGTGTCGCGCAACTCACGCTGTCGACCGCCATCGGAGCGTTTCTGTTCAGCTTGGTCGGCATCCTGGCGCTCGGGGCGGGCCTTTACGACAACTCGGGCCGTTTCGTGCTGTTCGTCAGCACGGTGGCGGTCGTCTTGCTGGTGGTCGTCGCGTTCATCGGCTGGATCGACCATGCCACCCGTTTGGGCCGGGTCGGCTACGGCATCGACCGTACCGCCGAGGTCGCGATCGGCGCGCTCCGCGCTTGGCGCCGCGCGCCCCATCTCGGCGCGCGCGCGCCGGTGGCGGTCCCGCCGGACGCGGTCGCCATCGGCGCACCGGAGGTGGGTTATCTGCAGCACCTCGACGTACAGGCGGTGCAGGCGGCGGCCGAGGATTTGGGCGGACGCGTCCATATCGCCGTGGTGCCGGGCGCCCTGGTCGATCCGTCCCGTCCGGTGGCCTGGGTCGCGGCACCTGTCGACGCCGAAACGCGGGCGCGCATTCAGGCGGCCTTTACGGTCGCTACCGACCGGTCCTTCGACCAGGATCCCCGCTTCGGCCTCGTCGTCCTGTCGGAGATCGCCCAAAAAGCGCTTTCGCCGGGGATCAACGACGCCGGGACGGCCATCGAGGTGCTGGCGGCATTGCAGCGGGTGCTGGCAACGTGGTGCGACGTCGAGGAGGGGGACGAGGCTGCCGAGTGCGCGGACGTCCACGTGCCGGGCCTGGAGGTGGATGATCTGTTCGATGACGCCTTCGGCGGCATCGGTGCGGCGGGTGCCGGCAACGTCGCCGTCGGTGTGCGGCTGCAGAAGACGCTCGGGCGGCTGGCCGAGATGGGGGTCGCCGACCTGCGCTGCGCCGCCCGCCGCCAATCGGCGTTGGCCTTGGCGCGGGCGCGCGTCGCCCTGACCCTGCCGGAGGATGTTGCCCGCTTGGAGGCGTTGTCCATCGGCGGCGAGTGACACGGGCGGTAAGGCGACGCTTGACATGCGTTGCGGACATGATAGGTAAAAAAACCTATTACCCGTGGCGAAGAGGTTTCGGATGACACTCAACATCATGCCGCTTTGGTCGGGCGGGGCGGGCGACATTCCAGCGCCGCCGCCGGGCGAGCGCACGCAGTGGGATCACATCACCGAAGGCCCGCCGCCGGCGGACCTCGGTGTCGACGGCCACATCGCCTTCGACGCCGCTTCCACCACTGGAACCTGGTACCAGCGCGTCGAGGGGACGTGGGTGGAACGTGGCCGGCTCCAGGGCGATCCGGGTCCGCCCGGCGAACCTGGCATGCCGGGCGTGGCCGGCGAACCCGGCGCGCCCGGCGAACCCGGCATGCCCGGCGACCCCGGCATGCCCGGCCCGCCCGGTGAGCCGGGTCCGCCGGGACCGGAGGGCAGACCGGGCGCCGGGTTGCAGTTGGCCGACGTGGCCGTCGACCTGCGCAGCGATGCGACCGTGCCGGTGGCCGTGCTTCAGCCCAACACGCTCGTCCAGTTTCTCACCTTGACGGTGGAGACCCCGGCGGACGCCCAATCCGTCGCGGTCGAACTGATCGACGAGAACGATCAGCCGGTCGGCTTCGCCAATGCGGACGAGTTCGAGCCGCCGACGCTCGATCCGAAGGAAGCCGGCGCCATCGCCGTCTGGCCGTCCTTCATGTGCCTCGACGGGGGCACGCTCCGCGTCCGCGTGCAGTCCACGGGTGGCCAAGCCGGCCAGCTCCGGGCGCGCGTGGCCCACGGCGTGCTGCAGCCCGGCGCCTAGGCCGCAGCCGTCCGCCCGCTCGCCACCCCTCCCGCGGGAGCGGGCTGCTTCACGCCTCCCACCCCGCGCCGTGCGACGCCACGACCCGGCGCTCCATCCGGTCCTTCAGCCGCCACAGCACCGCGCCCACGAGCCCGTTGCCCCCGACCGCCAGACCGTGGCGGATCGCCAGCGCCCGCTGCTCGCCCAGCGCCACCAGCCGCAGATAGTCCGTCTGCGGCCGATAGCTCGCCAGCGTCCCTCCCGCCGCCGCCGCCGTCAGCACGCCCGCCAGCACCGGCGCTTGCCGCACGGCGAACACCCCTGCCTTCTCGCGCGGCGCATGGTCGATGTGCGCCACGTCGCCGGCGGCGAACACGTTGCCGTGGCTGACCGAGCGTAGATGCGGATCGACCCGCACGAAGCCGGCGGGAGCGACCGCGAGGCCGCTCTTGGCGATCCACGGTGCCGGCCGCGCACCCGCCGCCGCCACGGTGAGCGATGCCGCCACGGTTTCGCCGTTGTCGAGTTCGACGCTGCCCGGCAGCACGGCAACGGCCGCGGCCCCGCAGCGCACCGTCACGCCGCCCGCTTCCAGGAGTGCTTGGAGCCGTGCGCCGATGCGCGCCGACAGGCCCGGCACCGGACGCGACGCTCGCTCGACCAGCGTCACCCGCCGCGCGCGGCCGAGGCGATGCGCCATCGCCAGCGCCAACTCCACCCCGCCGAGGCCGCCGCCGAGCACCGCGGCGTCGCCCGTGCCGGCGCCGAGGAACGCCGCCCACCGTTCCAGAAACGGCGTCAGCGGCTTGACCGGCACGGCGCCCTCGAGACCATCCACGCCCGAGGTCGAGCCCGTGTCGAGGGAGAGGACGTCGAAGGCGAGGGGGGGCTCGTGCTCCAGGTGCAGCCGGCCGGCGGCGAGGTCCATGGCGACCGCGCGGTCCGCGATGCGCGCCACGCCCGCCCGCTCCGCCAGCCGGGCGAGGTCGACGTGCATGTCGGCCCAGCGGTAATGCCCGGCGACGTGGCCCGGCAGCATGGCGGAATAGGCGGCGTGCGCTTCGGGCGAGACGAGCACGACGCGCGCCGGCGGCGATCCGCCCGCGACCCAGGCCTTCAGCACCAGCGCATGGGCGTGCCCGCCCCCGACCAAGACCAGCGTCGTCAACCGCTGCACCCCCTTCACCCGAAAGCCCGCCTCCGCCATGGTGCGGTCTGGACCAGGACGTAGATGCGAGTGCGACGATGCCCACGTTCGATTTGGTGATCAAAGGCGGCGAGGTGATCACGGCGGCCGACCGCATGCATGCCGACATCGGCATCGCGGGCGGCGTGATCAAGGCCCTCGGCACGGACCTCGCGGACGCCGCCCGCACCATCGACGCCACGGGCCTGTGGGTGATGCCCGGCGGCATCGACAGCCACGTCCATATCGCCCAGTACTCGGGCGAGGGTATCGTCATGGCCGACGATTTCGAAAGCGCGACGGCGGCCGCGGCCTGCGGCGGCAACACGCTGGTCATGCCCTTCGCGCTGCAACGCCGCGGCACCTCGCTCCGTCAGACCGTGACCGACTACCACGCGCTGGCCGACGGCAACTGTCACGTCGACGTGAGCTTCCACCTCATCATCGCCGACGCGACCCCCGCCATTCTCGGCCAGGAACTGCCGGCGTTGGTGAAGGACGGCTACACCTCGTTCAAGGTCTTCATGACCTATGACGACCTCGTGCTCGACGACCGCTCGCTGTTGGAGGTCATGGCCGTCGCCAAGCGCGAGCGGGCGCTGATGATGGTGCACGCGGAGGGCTACGACAGCATCCGCTTCCTCGTCGACCAGCACGAAGCCGACGGCCGGACCCACCCCTATCACCACGCCACCAGCCGCCCCGACGTGGTCGAGCGCGAGGCGGTTCACCGCGCCATCAGCCACGCCCAGCTGGTCGGCGTGCCGCTCATGATCGTCCACGTCAGCTCGGCGGCGGCGATGGAGCAGATCGAGTGGGCGCAAAGCCGTGGCATGAAGGTGCTGGCCGAGACCTGCCCGCAATATCTCACGCTCACGGCCGACGACCTGAAGGGCCTCAACATGGACATGAGCGGGGCCAAGTACGTCTGCTCGCCGCCGCCGCGGACCGAGGCGGACCAGGCGGCCATCTGGGGCGGACTGGAGCGGGGCGTGTTCAACACCTTCAGCTCCGACCACTGCCCCTTCCGCTACGAGAGCGCCGACGGCAAGCTCAACCCCAAGGCGCGCACCTCGTTCCGCTGGGTGCCCAACGGCATCCCCGGCATCGAAACCCGCCTGCCGATCCTGTTCTCCGAAGGCGTCAGCACGGGCCGCCTCACACCGCAGCAGTTCGTGGCCCTCTCCGCCACCAACCACGCCAAGACCTACGGCCTCTACCCCAAGAAAGGCACCATCGCCCCCGGTGCCGACGCCGACCTGGCACTCTGGGACCCCACCCGCAAGGCCACCATCACCCAAGCCAAGCTCCACCACGGCGCCGACTACACCCCGTGGGAGGGCTTCGAGGTGACGGGCTGGCCGGTGACCACCCTGGTGCGCGGCGAGGTGGTGGTGCAGGATGGCAAGGTGCTGGGTAAGAAGGGGTATGGCACGCATGTCGGGCGGGGGACACCGCCGGCCGTGCAGTAACCCGACCGCGCACCGCTACCGGGTTGCTGCGTGGAACATCGTGCCGCCGTCGGCTGTTTCCCTCTTCCACAGTATCGCCTGGGAGAGAGGCCGTGACCGATGGCACCCATGTCCGTGAGGAGGGTAGGGGGACGCGGATCGGCGACTACTGGCCCTTGGTCAGCCTCGTCGGTGTCGCCGCTCTCGCCGGATGGTCGATCGCCTTCGGCTTCGGCGACGGCTCGGCGCATGGTTTCATGCACGGGTTCATGGGCATCTTCCTGGTCGTGTTCGCGCTGTTGAAGGTCTTCGACCTCGAGGGCTTCAAGGACGGCTTCGCCATGTACGACCTGTTGGCGCGGCGCGTCCCCGCTTGGGGCTACGTCTACCCCTTCGTCGAGCTGGCCCTGGGCCTCGCCTACCTCGCCTTCCTCGCACCGGCCGTCACCTACGCCCTCACCATCCTCGTTTTCGCCTTCGGTGCCGTGGGCGTGCTGCTCGCCGTGCGCAAGGGGCTCGACATGGACTGCCCCTGCATGGGTAACATCCTCAGCGTCCCCCTCAGCACCGTCACCCTCACCGAAGACTTGGCCATGGTCGCCATGGCCGCCCTGATGCTGCTCACCCTTTGAGTCATCGGGGCGCGCGGGGGGCCAAAAGCCCCCCGATTCTCAATCGCCCAGCCCCACCAGTTCGCGGCCGATGAGCATGCGGCGGATCTCGGAGGTGCCGGCGCCGATCTCGTAGAGCTTGGCGTCGCGCAGCAGGCGGCCGGTCGGGTAGTCGTTGACGTAGCCGTTGCCGCCGAGGGCCTGGATCGCCTCGAGCGCCATCCAGGTGGCTTTTTCGGCGGCGTACATGAGGCAGCCGGCGGCGTCCTGGCGGGTGATGCGGCCGGCGTCGGCGGCCTTGGCCACGGCATAGACGTAGGCTTTGCAGGCGTTCATGGTCGCGTACATGTCGGCGAGCTTGCCCTGCATCAGTTGGAAGCTGCCGATCGGCCGGCCGAACTGGCGGCGCTCGCGGACGTAGGGCAGGACCGTGTCCATCGCCGCCTGCATGATGCCGAGGGGGCCGCCCGCGAGGACCAGCCGCTCGTAGTCGAGCCCGGACATGAGCACGGCCACGCCCTGGCCGACCTCACCCAGCACGTTCTCCGCCGGCACCTCGCACGACTCGAAGATCAACTCGCACGTGTCCGAGCCGCGCATGCCGAGCTTGTCGAGCTTCTGCGCCGTGGCGAAGCCGGCCATGCCCTTCTCGATCAGAAAGGCGGTGATGCCCTTGGCGCCGGCGTCGGGGTCGGTCTTCGCGTAGACGACGAGGGTATCGGCCTCGGGGCCGTTGGTGATCCACATCTTGGTGCCGTCGAGGACGAAGCGGTCGCCCCGCTTCTCCGCCCGGCAGCGCATGGAAACGACGTCGGAGCCCGCACCGGGCTCGCTCATGGCGAGGGCTCCGACGTGTTCGCCCGAGATCAGCTTTGGCAGGTAGGTGGCCTTCTGCTCGGCCGTGCCGTAGCGGCGGAGCTGGTTGACGCAGAGGTTGGAGTGGGCGCCGTAGGAGAGGCCGACCGAGGCCGACGCACGGCTGATCTCCTCCATCGCCACGGTGTGCTCGAGGTAGCCGAGCCCGGCGCCGCCGTCCGCCTCCTCGACCGTGATGCCCAACAGGCCGAGTTCGCCCAGCCTCGGCCAGAGGTCGCGGGGAAAGGCGTTGGTGCGGTCGATCTCGTCGGCGCGAGGGGCGACGGCCGCGTCGGCGAAGCGGGCGACGGCAGCACGCACCTCGTCGGCCGTCTCGCCGAGGCCGAAGTCGATGGTGGGGCTTCTGTATTGCGCCACGGCACGTCTCTCCCCGTTCGCCTAGGACGACACGGTCGCAAGAGTATCGAAAGCGGACCAGGGGCGGAACGGGTCGCGGCGGGTGCTCGTCTGACACCGGCGGGCGTTCGGCCGCCCTTCGCAGGTTCGACGAGGCGCGCAGTCGGGCCGAAGCCGAGCGCTGCGCCGGCGACCGGGTCGAGGCCTTACGGACGCCGTTGCGACCGCTCGAACGCGTGGCACCGATCCGCTTGCAACGCGACCGAACGAAGCGACGAGCCCCTCGATCCGCCAGCGATCACCGCGCGGCAGCGAGCCCGCCGGTCGGGGCCGCGTTGTCGGCGGCCGCATCGAGGGCCGCCAGCACGGCGTCGCCGAAGGCGGCCGTGCCCACCGCCTCCGCCTCGCGCGAGGCGAGGTCCACGGTGCGGACACCCAGGTCCAGCACCCGGTCCACCGCATCGACGATCGCACGCGCTTCCTGCCGGAGCCCGAGCGCGAAGTCGAACAGCATCGCGAGGCTGAGGATCATGCCCGCCGGATTGGCCTTGCCTTGGCCGGCGATGTCGGGGGCGGTGCCGTGGATCGGCTCGAACAGGCCCTTGTAGCGGCCCTGGGCGTCGGGCTGGCCGATGGACGCCGAGGGCAGCATGCCGAGCGAGCCGGTGAGTGCCGCCGCACCGTCGGACAGGATGTCGCCGAACATGTTGCCCATGACCATCACGTCGAACTGGGCGGGATGGCGCACGAGTTGCAAGGCGCAGTTGTCGACCAGCATGTGGAACAAGGGCACGTCCCGGTGCGCCTCCGCGTGCAGGGCCGTGATCGCGCGGCGCCAGACCTGGCTCGCATCGAGCACGTTGGCCTTGTCCACGGAGTGGACGTGGCCGCCGCGCCGACGGGCGATCTCGAAGGCGACGGCGGCGACGCGGCGCACCTCGCCCGTCGTGTAGACCTCGGTGTTGAAGCCGCGTTCGCCGCCGTCCGCCAGACGCTCGACGCCGCGCGGCTGGCCGAAATAGATGCCGCCGGTCAACTCGCGGATGATGAGGAAGTCGAGACCACGGACGACCTCGGGCTTGAGCGTCGTGGCATCGGCCAAGGCCGGCGGCACGCGGATCGGCCGGAGGTTGGCGAAGAGGTCCAGCTCCTTGCGCAGCCGCAACAGGCCGTCGCCGGCCCGCTCGCCCACCGGCAGGAAGTCCCACTCGGGGCCGCCGACGCTGCCGAAGAGGATGGCGTCCACCTCCTTGGCGCGCGCCACCGTCGCGTCGGCGATCGGCCGGCCGATGGCCTCGATCGCGGCGCCGCCGACGACCGCCTCCTCGAAGGTCAAGCGCACGCGGCCCCGGTCGACGAACCAGCGCGCGACCTTCAGCGCCTCGCGGACGACTTCGGGGCCGATGCCGTCGCCCGGCACCACCATCAGATGAAACGTCGCTACCACCTAAGCCTCCCGAATGGTTGGAACGAGCCAAGGCTCAGCCTCGGCCGCGGCGGCCTCGAAGGCCTCGATGCGCGCCAGATGACGGAGCGTCTCGTCGATGGAGTCGGTCCCGTCGAGCAGACGTCGTCGGTTCGACGGGGCGATCTCGAAGTCGATGGTGCCGAGCGCGTCGCTCCGGATCGTTTGCGCCTCGAGGTCGACCGACAGGGTAGCGGTCGCCGGCTCGGCCGCGAGCGCCAGGCAGCGCTCCAGGTCGGCCGGCCGGACCGTTGCCGGCAAAATCATGTTGTTGATGCAGTTCGCCTCGAAGATGTCGGCGAACAGCGACGAGACGATGCAGCGGATGCCGAACGCCTCGAGCGCCCAGGGCGCGTGCTCGCGCGACGAGCCGGAGCCGAAATTGTGGCCGGCGACGAGGATCGAGGCGTGGCGCCAGGGCTCTCGGTTGAGCACGAAGTCGTCCCGCTCGCGGCCGTCCTCGTCGAAGCGCAAGCCGTGGAAGAGGAATGCGCCCATGCGGTCGAGATCGGTGCGGCGGAGGAACCGTTGGGGGTAGATCAGGTCGGTGTTGACGTCGCTCCAGGGCAATGCTGCGGCGATGCCGGTGTGGCGGGTGAAGGGGGTCATCGCGGTCTCACACCAGTTGGCGCACGTCGGTCAGGCGGCCGGTGACGGCGGCGGCGGCGGCCATGGCCGGGCTCACGAGATGGGTACGGCCGCCCGGGCCCTGGCGGCCTTCGAAATTGCGGTTGGACGTGGAGGCACTGCGCTCGCCTGGACCGAGCGTCTCGCCGTTCATGGCGAGGCACATCGAGCAGCCGGGCTCGCGCCATTCGAAGCCGGCCTCGACGAAGAGACGGTCGAGACCCTCCTCTTCGGCCTGTTGCTTGACGAGGCCGGAGCCCGGCACCACCCAGGCATGCACGCGATCCGCGACCTTGCGGCCGACGACGACTTTGGCTGCCGCCCGCAGGTCTTCGATGCGGCCGTTGGTGCAGGAGCCGATGAACACCCGGTCGACGGTCACGTCCTCGAGCCGCCCGCCCGCCGGCAGGTCCATGTACCGCAACGCCGCCTCGACCCGCGCCCGCTCCGCCGGATCGTCGATGAGCCGGGGGTCGGGCAGCGATGCCGTGATCGGCAGCGCCTGACCCGGATTGGTGCCCCAGGTGACGTAGGGCGCGATCTCGGCCGCATCGAGCGTCACCTCTCGGTCGAAACGGGCCTCGTCGTCGCTCGTCAACGCGCGCCACGCGTCGACCGCTCGGTCCCACGCCGCGCCCTCGGGCACGAGGCGCCGACCCTGGAGATAGGCGAGGGTGGTCGCGTCAGGGGCGATCATGCCGGCCCGCGCGCCGGCTTCGATGGACATGTTGCAGACGGTCATCCGTGCTTCCATCGACAGCGCGCGGATCGTCTCGCCGGCATACTCGACGACGTGGCCCGTGCCGCCAGCGACGCCGATCCGGTGCAGGAGGGCCAGGATCAGATCCTTGGCCGTGGCACCCTCGGGGAGACGGCCGTCGACCGTGACCCGCATCGAGCGGGAGCGGCGCTGGACGATGGTCTGCGTGGCCAGCACGTGCTCGACGTCGGAAATGCCGATGCCGAAGGCGAAGGCCCCGAAGGCGCCGTGGGTCGAGGTATGGCTATCGCCGCAGACCACGAGCGTACCCGGCAGGACGAAGCCCTGCTCCGGGCCGATCACGTGGACGATGCCCTGGCGGCGGTCGCGGACGGAGAAGACCTCGAAGCCGGCCCAGCGGCCGAGCGCTTCGATGTCCTGCACCATCGTCCGCGCGTCCTCGTCGGCATAGGCGATGGCGCCCGCCCGCGACGCGGTCGGCACCACGTGGTCGGTCACCCCGAGCGTGAGGTCCGGGCGCCGCACCGCCCGCCCGGATCGCTGGAGGCCGCGATAGGCGTAGGTGGCGACGCCCTCGTGGACGAGGTGGCGGTCGACGAACAGGATCGCCCGCTCGCCGTCGAGGTCGGCGACGACGTGCTTGTCCCAGATCTTCTCGTACAGGGTGCGGGGCCTTGCCATTCGCCTTCCTTCGTTGCCTGCGGGGCCGCTAACCGGGCGTTCCCCCGGCCAGCTCGCGCCAGCCCTTGCTGATGTGCCGTTCCATCGCGGCGAGTGCGGCCGCGCTGTCGCCGCGCTCGACGCAGGCGAGGAAGGCCGCGTGCTCGGCCTGCATGCGGCTCTGCCGGTCGTCGATCGCGTCCAGGTCGTGGAACGGGTACTTGGCCCAGAGCACCCGGACGAACTCGAGCGTCTGCGGGCGGGCGGCCATCTCGTAGAAGGTGAAGTGAAAGCGATAGTTGAGGCGCCGCACTTCCAGCCGGTCGCGGGCGGCCACCGCCCGCGCGCAGTCCTCGTGCAGCCGCTCGACCTCGGCCAGCGTTGCCCGGTCGAGATTGTCGAGCGCGTGGCGGATCAACTCGCGCTCCAGCAGGAGCCGCAGATCGCGGATCTCGCGCGCCTGGTCCTGGTCGATGAAGGGGACGATCGCCCCCTTGTGCGAGGCCCCGGCGACGTAGCCCTCGGCCTCCAGGATCCGGAACGCCTCGCGTACCGGCGTCACCGAGACGCCGAACTCCGCCGCCAGTTCCATCTGCTTGAGCCGCTTGCCGCGCGGGTACTCGCCGACGACGATCCGCTCGCGGATGACGTCGGAGATCTGGTCTTGCATGGTCTTGACCTGCAACGGCGCAGCGGCCTTCGAGGAAAGTGGCGTCATCGACGACCTCCGGACATCGTGAGATTGGAGGCCGTACAATAGGCAGCGGCGTCGGAGAGCAACCAGAGGATTCCCCCGGCCATCTCCTCCGGCGTGGCGGCGCGACGAAGCGGGATCTCGGTCGCGACGCGGGCGATCCGCTCGGGCGGGTTCATGGCGGTGGCGGTGACGCCGGGGCTGAAGGCGTTGACCCGGATGCCCTCCGCCGCCACTTCCTCGCCGAAGCCGACGGTGAGGGCGTTCACCGCCGCCTTGGAGGCGGCGTAGTGGACGCGCCGGCCGGCGCTGCCGTGGCTCGCCGCGATCGACGAGACGTTGACGATCCGCCCGCCCCGATGGCCGTGGCGGATCGACATGTAGCGCACGGCCTCGCGGCAGCAGAGGAAGTAGCCGAAGACGTTGACCTCGAAGAGCCGGGTCAGCACGGCGCGGTCGAGCGTCTCGACGCGGCAGTCGCCGCCGAGCAGCCCCGCGTTGTTGACGAGGTCCGTCACGCCGCCGAAGCGCTCCGCCGTGGTCGCGAACAGGCGGCGCACGTCGGTCTCGTCCGAGGTGTCGGCACGGCAGGCGAAGGCGTCGCCACCGGCAAGGACGATGGCGTCGACCACTGCGGAAGCGGCCTTCTCGTCGCCGTGGTAGTCGACGCAGACCCGATAGCCCGCCGCGCCTGCCAGCCGTGCGGTCGCGGCACCGATGCCGCGCGAACCGCCGGTGACGATCAGCACGCGCGGAGCGGCGTTCTCGGGCAGGGCCACCGCCTAGGCCCGGTCCGCGCAGACGAAGCGCGGCAGGGCGTAGCCGCCCTCGGGCCGGACCACCACGGCCTCGACCCGCTGGCCGATCCAGCTTCCGGCGGGTGGCGGGCCCTCCAGGTTGCTCATCAGGATCGGCCCCTCGTCGAGCCGTACCGCGATGACGTTGTAGGGCGGCGTGTAGCCCGGCAGATAGCCCTTGTGGAAGACCACCCAGGAGAGGATCTCGCCGCTGCCGGAGACCGGGCGCCACTCGGCCTCGGGCGAAAGGCAGGCGTGACAGACCGGCCCCGGCGGGTAGCGCACCGTGCCGCAAGCGAGGCAGGTCTGTAGCGCGAGGCGTTCGGTGCGCTCCAGATGGTCCCAGAAAGGGCGGTCGTAGAGGCCCATGACGCGGGCCGGCAGGCCGTCGGTCGGATCGCTCATGGCCTCACCTCGCGTAGATGATCGACATCGACTTGCCGGCGACGTCGGAGGAGTAGTGGACGTGGCGGCAGTTCTCGACCTGGCGCGGGCCGCATTCACCTCGGAGCTGGCGCACGCACTCGACCTGGTGGTTCCAGCCCTGCATGTAGCTCTCGGAGAGGTGGCCGCCGCTGGTGTTGGTCGGCAGCCGGCCGTCGAGGCCGATGCCCCGCTCGCGCATGAACTTGCCGGCCTCGCCGACGCCGCAATAGCCGTAGCCCTCGAGCGCCAGCGGCACGTGCACCGAGAAGCTGTCGTAGACCTGGAAGACGTCGATGTCCGCGGGGCCGAGGCCGCTGCCGTCGAAGATTTGGCGCGCGACCTCCTCCTGAGCCGGGCGGTAGAACTCGGTCAGCCGTGGCTCCAGACTGGTCGCGTTCCGGTTCAGATCGAAGCGGCCGACGGTCTCGATGTAGACCGGCCGGTCGGTGAGGCGCTTCGCCCGCTCTGCCTCGGCGATGATCAGCGCCACGCCGCCGTCGTTGACCAGACAGTAGTCGAAGAGGTGCAAGGGCTCGCAGACATAGGGTGCCGCCATGTAGTCGTCGAGCGTGATGGGCCGGCCCTGCATGATGGCGTTGGGGTTGTGCTGCGCCGCCGCGCGCTGGGCGACGGCGACGTGCCCCAGGTCGCGCTCGCTCACCCCGTAGCGTTCGCCGTAGCGGCGGAAGGTCAGGGCGTAGAGTGCCCCTTGGGAGGTGAGGCCCCACGGTGCGTGGTAGACGTAGGAGAGAAAGGCGTCGCCGCCCATCGCCTGCGGGCCGCCATATTGGGTGCCGGCCGAGCGCTGGTCGTTGCCGTAGACCAGGGCAACCACCTCGGCCATGCCGGTCTCGATCGCCTGGACGGCCTGGATGACGGCGAGCACCGCATCGGCCTGGTCGCCCCAGCGCACGTCGAGCTGCAACAGCTCGCCCATCCGCTCGTAGGCCGTCCAGGGACCCGAGATGAGGCCGTCGATCTCCCTGCGGTCGAGCTTGGCGTCGGCCAGAGCCTCGCGGAAGGCGAGCGCCGCATAGCCGCAGGAATCCGCGGGCTGTTCGCCCGCGCGGACGCGTTTCCAATCGCCCACCCAATCGGTATGGCCGACGCCGACGACGGCGGCGACGCGACGGCCGCGCGGACGCATCATCGCACCACCCCGTCTTCGACCAGCCGGTCGATCTCGGCCGGCGGCAGGCCCAGGACGTCGCCGAGGACGGCGTCGTTGTGCTCGCCCATCAAGGGCGGCCGCTGCAGCCGAACGCGCGCGTCGTCGATCCGATAGGGCGGCGAGGTGTAGAGGGTTTCGCCGATCTCCGGATGGGCGACCGTCTGCCAGTAGCCGCGTGCCTGGAGCTGCGCGTCGCGCTCGACCAGATGCCGCGACGAGGCCACGACCGCCGCCGGCACCCCCGCGGCCCGAAGCTCGTTCGCCGCCGTCTCGCCGTCGCGCGCGCCCACCCAGTCGGCCACCAGCCGGTCGACCTCGCCAGAGCGCTCGAGCCGCGCCGCCGCCGCTGCCAGACCCGTATCCAGCGCTGCACCGCCGAGGACCGCAGCGAGCGCCTGCCATTGCCGGTCGCACTCGACGGCGACGGCCACCCAGTCGTCCTCGCCCCGTGCCCGATAGACGTCGTGCGGGCAGTGGCGGAGCGAGCGGTTGCCGACCTGCGCCGGTTCCTCGCCCTTGCTGGCCCATTGCAGGAACGGGCCGCCCATGAAGTTGAGGGTCGATTCCACCTGCGACAGGTCGATGCGACAGCCCTCGCCGGTCAGCCGGCGCCGCCTGAGCGCCGCCATCACGGCGAAGGCGGCATGGTGGCAGTTGGCGGCATGGTCGGGATAGTGCGTGCCCGGCCCGACCGGGTCGTCGGGTCCGTAGGCGGTCTGCCACATCTGTCCGGTCACCGCGCTGATGGTCATGCCGACCCCGGCCATGGCCGCCCGTGGTCCATCGGCGCCGTACATCGGCATCTCGAGATAGACGATCGTCGGCGCCACCTCGCGCACGGCCGCGTAGCCGAGGCCGAGCCGGTCCATCGCCCCGGGCGCGAAGTTGTTGGTCACCACGTCGGAGCGGCGGATCAGTTCCAGCACCAGGTCGCGGCCGCGCTCGCTCTTGAGGTCGAGCGTCAGGCTCTTCTTGCCGGTGTTGCGCGAGGCGAAATAGCCGCTGCGGTTGACGCCCGGCTTGCCGTCCTTGAACGGCCCACCGGCGCGCACCGGATCGAGCCTGGAGGCACTTTCCACCTTGATCACCTCGGCGCCGAAGTCGGCGAACAGCTTGGTGCCGAACGGCCCGGCGCCGGCCCAGGTGAGGTCGGTGAAGCGGATACCCTCGAGCCAGTTCATGCGCGCCTCCTTTCCGGTGCCGGGGTCGTGACGGTGCCGTCGTCCAGATAGGCCGCCGTATCGGCGCCGAGCCGAGGTGCCGGCCGCGCCTGCCAAGCGACGCCGTCGAGCCGGAATGGCGGGCCGGGGAAGGGGGCCGCCACGCCGGTCCCCATGGCGTCGAGTTCGCTGAAGAAGCCGCGATGCAGGAGCTGTTCGTCCTGCATCAGCTCGCCGATGCGGCTCACCGGCCCGAGGACGATGCGCCGTGCGATCGCCTCTCTGGTCACCTCGCGCTTGTCGAAGGCACGGACGAAGTCCTCGAACAGCTTGCGGAACAGCCGCTTGGCTTTCCGCGTGGTGCGCCAGTTCGCGTCGGCCCAGCAGGCTTCCTCCAGCGCCGTGCCGGAGGGGTGGCCCGTCTCCTTCATCCAGGCGACGAGCTGCCGCCAGGAAGCGGCGAGCGCCAACGGCGAGGCGAGGAAGACATGGCCGTCCTTGCAGGCGAAGATGTCCTCGGTGGCGTCGCGCGTGCCTTCGCCGCCGCGCAGCGAGACGCGGCGTTCGAGATCCCACACCTGGATGGCGTTCTGCAGCGAGTGCGCGACGCACTCCTGCACCGAGACGTCGATCAGGTGGCCGTGGCCGCGGCGTTCGGCGTCGAACAGCGCCATGGCCGAAGCGGTGGCGGCATAGACCGACCCCATCATCTCCGCCTGTTCGCCGGGCAGCCGCAGCGGCGGCTCGCCGGGACGCCCGGACATCCAGGCAATGCCGCCCGCCGCTTGCAACGTCAGGTCCGAGGCCGGTGCGTCGGCGAGCGGGCCGCCCAACCCATAGGGCGAGATGGCGGTGATCACCGCCGTCGGTTGCAACCGGCGCAACTCGGCCAAGCGGTCGAAGGCCGGGCCGTCGCGCTCGACGAAGACCATGGCCGCCGTCCGCACGAGTGCCGCGAAACCGTCCCAGTCCTCGCCGAGGTCGAGCACGACGCTGCGCTTGCCGGCGGCCGCGAAGGCGAAGCTCTCCAAGGGCGTCTCGCCGGGGGCATCGCCTTGCCGGTCAGCGAGGCCCGAGGGCGGCTCGATGCGGATCACCTCGGCGCCATGGTCCGCGAACAGCCGCGTGGCGTACCGCCCGTAGCGGTGGGTGAGGTCGAGGATACGGACGCCCGCGAACGGCATGATCGGCTCATTGGGCACGGTGCGGGTCCTCTTCGAGAGCTGGTGTGGGCGCGTCGCCGGCCTGGCGCTTGCTCTGCCAGTTGAGGAAGAGACCGAGGGCCAGGAGCAGGGCGCCGACGACGCCGTAGGTCGGGTCAGGGTAGAGCAGCCCCACGCCACCGGCAGCGAACAGCAGGCGCTGGATCGTATTGGCATGGCCGAGTGCCCAGCCTTCGATGGCCGCACTGAAGGCCACGACGCCGACCATGGCGGTAACGACGTGCGCGACGAACAGCGCGTTGATGCCGTTGAGGCCGATCAGGTTCGGATAGTAGGCGAACATGAAGGGCACCAGCCAGGCAACGAAGCCGAGCCGGAGTGCCGCCCACGCCACGCCCATCGCCGGCGCCTTGGCGACGCCCGCGGCGGCGAAGATGACCACCGCCACCGGCGGGCTGAGGCCGCTCAGCACCGCATAGTAGAAGATGAACAGGTGAGCGGCGATCAGCGGCATGCCGAGCTCGACCAGCACCGGCGCGGTCAGGCTGGCGACGATGACGTAGGCGCCGACCGTCACCACCCCCATGCCGACGACGATGGCGACGACGGCGCACATCAGGAGGGCGACGAACAGGGAGCCGCCCGAGGCCGTGGTGATCAGCGTCGCGAGCCGGGCGCCGAGGCCGGTCAAGAGCAGCATGCCGACGACGATCCCGGCAAGCGCCAGGGCGACCGAGATGGCCCCCAGCGTGCTCGCCGCATCGACGAGGAACTGCCGCAGCTTGGGCGCCGAGGACAGCCGCGTTTCCGGCAGGAGCTGCGTGCCGACTACGAGCATCAAGAACACCACGCCAATGGCGAAGTCGATGCCGAACTTGTAGAACAGCATGACCATCAATACACCGATCGGCACGAACAGCAGCATGCTCTTCGCCAAATTGACCAGGAAGCTACCGGTCTCTTCCAGTACGTCGCTCTTGATCGGCACGCGGCACGAGCGGAAGTGCACTTGGGCGAAGAGGCTCAGATAGTAGAGCAGGGCGGGCACGAGACAGTAACCGGCGATCAAGATGAACGGCGTGTTGGTGTACTCGGCCATGAGGAACGCGGCAGCCCCCAGGATCGGTGGCACGAACTGGCTGCCGGTCGAGGCCACGGCCTCGACGCCGCCGGCGAAGGTCGGCGAGTAGCCGGCTCGCTTCATCAAGGGGATGGTGATGGTGCCGGTGGTCAGCACGTTGGTGATGCCGCTGCCGGTCACCATGCCCATGAGCGCGCTGCCGACGACGGCGACCTTGCCAGGGCCGCCGCGCGTGCGCCCGCATATCGCGAAGGTGAGGTTCAAGAGGAAGTTGCCGACGCCCGAGACCGTCAACAACGCCGTGAAGAACACGAAGATGGTGACGAAGCCGGCGGCGAAGGCGAGCGGCGTGCCGAACATGCCGTCGAAGCCGAGGACGGTGACCTTGAGCGCGTTCTCCCAGGTGACGCCGGCGTGGTTGAGGATGCCCGGCGCCCAGTTGCCGTGGGTGGCGTAGAGCATGAAGGCGGCGACGACGAAGATCAGCGGTTTGGCCGTGGTGCGCCGGGCCGCCTCGAACAGACCGAGGATCAGCATGAAGGCCAAAACCCGCTCCGACGGCTCGAGATAGGAATAGAAGAGCAGGTCGTCCCAGTTGCGCACGAGGTAGAGGGTCGGGATGGCGGTGAGGACCAGGACGACGACGTTGAACGCCACTTCGGCCGCGGAGCCCGGCCGGAACCAGCCGGAGGGGAACAGGAGGATCGCGCAGCAGATGGCGCCGTAGAGGAACAAGGGGCGATGCACGTAGGCGTTGAAGGCGCCGTAGAAGGCGACGTGCATGGCACTTGCCAGAATGACCAGACTGATCAGGCAGACGATCGCCGTCTGCACGCGCTCGGCCATGGAGCCGGCGCCGGAACGCACGTCCATCGAGGGCACCTTTCGTTGCTAGCCGCGTCGAGCCGCCTTGGATGGCTGCCGCGGCCGGGGGAGGCAGCCTCGCCCCGGCCGCGGTGCCGGGCTCAGCCCTCCTGGGCGAGACGCTCCAGCCATTCCTCGGCGCCGGGCACGCCCTGCTCGACGTAGTAGCGAAGGGCACCCGGATGCGGCGGCACGGTGGCCCCCTTCAGCGCGTCCTCCAGGACGGCCACCTGGAAGCCCGGATGCGCGTTGCGCAGCACGTCGATGTTCTCCCACACCGTCTTGGTGAGATCGTAGGCGAGGTCGTCGGGCAAATCGCGGTGTAGGACGGCATAGACGCCGTGGAAGAAGGCGAGCTGGGGCTCCGGTACCCGCATCTGCGGATAGGCCTCGGGCGGCCACGGTGCTGCGTAGACCGGGAAGGCCGCCTCGACCGCGGCGATGGCGTCCGGGTCAGGCTGCAGGACGACGATGTCCTGACGCGTGGAAAGCTCGGTGATGGCGCCGCTGCCGAGGGCGCGGCTGGCGGACAGGCCGTCGATGTTGCCGTTGCCCAACTCGTCGATCGACTGCGAGGTGTTGTAGGCGACGATCTCGACGTCCTCGAACGGGTCGACTCCGTGCGCGGTCAACAGCGCGTGGAAGAAGGCGAAGGCTTGGTCCCAGCGCTCCGGATTGTCCGGCCGTACCGGCACGACGGTGCCGCCGAAACGCATGCCCGTGCCCTTCAAATCGGACACGGTCTCGACGCCGTGGCGGCCGAGCACGAACACGTTGTAGGGCGCTTCCTGGGCGAAGAACCAGGTGCGCACGGGGATCTCGCGGCCCTCGAAGGTGGCCTCGCCGCGATAGCCGATCTCCAGATCGTAGCTGGTGTGCATGCCGCCCGCGCGCTCGGCGCGCTGCAACTGCGGAAACACTTCGACGGCCGAGCCGGGGCTCACCGTCGCCGTGGCACGCACGTTCGGCATCCGGTCGCTGAGCATGGCCGCCAGCGCCGACATGCCGAGGAAGTAGGTGCCGGTGGCGCTCGCCGAGCCGAACACCAGCTCCCAGGTGTCGCCCGACTTCATCCGGTCGATCGACGCCAACTGCTGGCCGGCCGCCGGCACCGTCATGGTCAGGCCGACGCCCACCATCAAGGCAGCGGCCAACCCCTTTTGTAGTCTCTTCATGCCCGACCTCCCAGGTTTCGGATCTTGGGTTCGCGAAGGCTCGCGAACAAATCTGATATTAGGCACAATATCAGAAATGGTAAAGCCTCGACCCGCGCCGAGCGACGCGTTCGCGCCGCGACAGCGATGCGGCCGGCTGGTCGTCGTGGCTTTACCTCGCGGGGAGTCGGTATCGCCGCCTATCGACGGACGATGGCGGGAACCAGGGTCGTGCGGCGCGCGGCCCCTACTGGGCGGTCCAGGCGCCGTCCATGGCGATGGCTTGGCCGCGCATCTCGGCGGCGGCGTCGCTGCAGAGGAACACCGCCAACTCGCCGAGCTGATGGGTGGTAACGAAGGCTCGGCTCGGCTGCTTCTCGGCGAGCAGCGCATTCGCCTCGTCGTCGACGCTGGTGCCCTTGTCCTGTGCCCGCTTTTCGATCTGGGCCTGGACCAAGGGCGTCAGCACCCAGCCGGGGCAGATGGCGTTGCAGGTGACGGCGGTGCGGGCACTTTCCAGGGCCGTCACCTTGGTCAGCCCGACGACGCCGTGCTTGGCGGCGACGTACGCCGCCTTCTCGGCGCTGGCGACGAGGCCGTGCGCCGAGGCGATGTTGACGATGCGGCCCCAGTCGCGGGCGTACATCTGCGGCAGCACGGCGCGCGTGGCGAAGAACGCGGCCGAGAGGTTGGTTGCGATCACCGCGTTCCACTTCTCGAGCGGGAAGTCCTCGACCCGGGCGGTGAACTGGATGCCGGCATTGTTGACGAGGATGTCGACCTTGCCGAGCTGGTCCGAGGCAGCCTGGATCATGGCCGCGACCTCGTCGGCGATGGTCACGTCGGCCGCGCAGTAGCGGACGCGGACGCCGAACTCGGCCTCCATCGCTTGACGCTGGGCCTCGATCTCGGCCTCGTCGCCGAAGCCGTTGAGGACGACGTCGGCGCCGGCCGCGGCAAGCCGCTCGGCGATGCCCTTGCCGATCCCGCTGGTGGAGCCCGTGATGACGGCGACCTTTCCCTCGAGCATGTCCTGTCCCCTGGCTCCGTGCGCTGATGGTGCATTGCAACCTACCCAACGCGCGAGCGCACGTCACGTTGCCGTCAGGCGGGGTCGATCTGTGAAGCGGGGCGGCGCGGCGTGCGGTTGACGAGGTAGATGCCGCAGGCGACGCCGGCGAGGGCCAGGGCGAGCAGCAGGGTGATCGGGTCGCCCAGGAGGAGCGCACCGGCGGCGACACCGAACAGCGGGGTGAGGAACGTGAAGCTGGCGAGCCTCGCCGCCGGATAGTGCTGGATCAGCCAGAACCAGACGAGGTAGGTGACCGCGACGACCAGTACCACCTGATAGGCCAGGGCCAGCCAGACGAGCGGCGTCGGGTCGGTCAGGCCGACCGGACCGAAGAAGGGGGCGGCGACCGCCATCACCGGCACCGACCAGGCGAGCTGGTAGAAGAGGATGCGCTCGGCGCGCTCCTTCACCAGCACCGTGGTCTTGATGACCATGGTGGTGGCGGCCCAAAGCACGGCGCCGAGGACGCAGCTGAGGTCGGCCCAGAGCGTGCCGCCGCGGGCGTCGACGCCGTCGGCGAGGCCCAACGCCATGCCGGTGAAGGCGATGGCGAGCCCCACCAGCTGGATCGGCCGCAGCCGTTCCAGCGGCAGCCAGATGGCGGCACCGAGGGCGACGAAGAACGGCATGGTGTAGAGGAAGATGATGGCGCGCGCCGCCGTCGTGCCGTCGATGCCGACGTAGAGGGCGACGAACTCGAGCCCGAACAGCACGCCGCAGGCGATACCGGGCCAGGTCGAGGCGTCGACGCGGAAGAGCGGGATGCCCTTCCACTTGGCGTAGGCGCCGATCAGGATCGCCGCCAGGAACGAGCGCAGCGTCGCCTGCACGACCGGGGGGATGCCCTCGTTGGCGACCTTGATGGCGACCGTGTTGAGGCCCCAGGCGAGGCAGAGCAGGGTCAGCACGACCATGGCGAAGACGTCGAGACGGGTCTTGGCCATGCAGGGTCAGGCGGCGACGCGCCAGCGGACGGTCTCGCCCGCGAGGAAGGGTCGGACGGCGTGCACCTCGCCACCGACCGGTACGCTGTCCGGCGGCGTCCAGTCCTCCTCGACCAGCGTCACCGTCCCGGTGTTCTCGGGCAGGCGGTAGAACCGCGCCCCGAACCGGCTGGCGAAATCGGCCAGACGGTCGAGACAGCCGAGGTCGTCGAACACCTGGGCGTAGGCCTCTAGCGCCACCGGCGCCGAATAGCAGCCGGCGCAGCCGCAGGCGTGCTCCTTCAGGTGCTGGGCGTGCGGCGCGCTGTCGGTGCCGAGGAACAGACGGGGGAAACCCGTGGCGACGAGGTGGCGGAGCGCGTCGCGGTCGCGGCGGCGCTTGAGGATCGGCAGGCAGTAGAGGTGCGGGCGGATGCCGCCGACCAGCATGGCGTTGCGGTCGACCATCAGGTGCTGCGGCGTCACCGTCGCGCCCAGGCGCTCGTCGGCCGCCTCGACGAAATCGGCTGCCGCCTTCGAGGTGACGTGCTCGAGCACGATGCGCAGCTCAGGAAAGTCGCGGCGCAACGGCGCGAGTACCTGCTCGACGAACACCGCCTCGCGGTCGAACACGTCGACCTCGGGGTCGGTCACCTCGCCGTGGATGCACAAGACGCCGTCGATCCGCTGCAACCGTTCCAGGACCGGGCGCACCTTGGCGAGGTCGCCCACACCGTGGGCCGAGTTGGTCGTGGCGCGGGCAGGGTAGAGCTTCACCGCCGTCAGCACGCCCTCGGCGAAGCCGCGCTCCAGGTCGTCCGGGTCCGTCCCCTCGGTCAGATAGGCGGTCATCAATGGCGTGAAGGCCGAGCCCGCCGGCAGCGCCTGCAGGATGCGGTCGCGGTAGGCGACGGCATCGGCCGTGGTCACCACCGGCGGCACGAGGTTCGGCATGACGATGGCGCGGGCGAAGACGCGGGCGGTCGCCGGCAGCACCGCCTGGAGCATCGGCCCGTCGCGCAGGTGAAGATGCCAGTCGTCGGGGGTCGGCAGGGTCAGGCTGCGGGCCATGAACTCTCCATCCGCCCCGTCCGTCGCCTCCTGCGCCGGCAGCGCCGGCGCCGGGGGGCCAGGGGGGCCAAAAGCCCCCCTACCTAGCCCTTGCCGATGCCCCGCACCACTGGCCACGCGCGTCGCTTGCGAGTACCAGTCATGCGCCTTGCCGCCGGAGGACCGATGCCAGATTACGCCCGCACCACCGCCCGCATGCTGCTCGAGGTCGAGGCGGTGAACTTCCGCCCCGACCCGCCCTACACGTTCACCTCGGGCTGGGCGAGCCCGGTCTACATCGACTGCCGCAAGCTGATCGCCTTCCCGCGGCTGCGCATGCAACTGATGGCGATGGCGGCGGAGCAGGTGCAGGAGGCGTGCGGCTTCGAGGCGTTCGACGCGGTGGCGGGCGGCGAGACGGCGGGCATTCCCTTCGCCGCCTGGCTCGCCGACCGGCTGATGCTGCCGATGCTCTACGTCAGGAAGCAGCCCAAGGGCTTCGGCCGCAACGCGCGGATCGAGGGCCATCTGCTGGAGGGCCAGCGCGTCCTGCTGGTCGAGGACCTCGCCACCGACGGCGGCTCGAAGCTCGCCTTCGCCGATGCGCTGCGCGAGGCCGGCGCCTTGGTCGAGCACGTGTTCGTGGTCTTCTACTACGGCGTGTTCCCGAACAGCCTGGAGACGCTGGACGAGGCGGGGTTGAAGCTGCACGCGCTCGCCACCTGGCACGACGTGCTGGCCGAGGCGCGGCGTCAGGCGGTCTTCCCACCGGCGGTCTTGGACGAGGTCGAGGCGTTCCTGGGCGATCCCATCGCCTGGTCGCAGGCGCACGGAGGCAAGGGATGAGCGACGGACTGACGACTTGGCTGGAGGCACGGCGCGACGACGCCATCGCGTTGTTGCAGCAGATCGTCGCCGTACCGTCGGACAACCCGCCGGGCGACCTCGCGGCCGCCGCCGAGGCCTGCGCCGGGCGGCTGGAGGCGCTGGGGCTCGAGGTCGAGCGGCACCCGGTGCCCGCGGACGTCGTGCGGGCGCACGGCATGGTGAGCTGTACCAACCTGATCGTGCGCCGCCGCTTCGGCGACGGCCCCACGATCGCGCTCAACGCCCATGGCGACGTAGTACCGCCGGGCGAAGGCTGGACCCAGGACCCCTATGGCGGCGCCGTGGTCGACGGCTGGCTCTACGGCCGTGGCGCCGCCGTCTCCAAATCCGACATCGCCACCTATGCCTTCGCGCTGTTGGCGCTGGGGGGCGAGCCCTTGGCCGGCACGGTCGAGCTGCACGTGACCTGGGACGAGGAAGCGGGCGGGGAGATCGGCCCGGCGTGGCTGCTGGCCGAAGGCATCAGCCGGCCCGACCTCGTCATTTGCGCGGGCTTCCCCTATGCCGTGGTCACCGCGCACAACGGCTGCCTGCACCTCGAGGTGGAGGTGGGCGGCCGCTCCGCCCACGCGGCCAAGCCGAGCACGGGCGTCGATGCGCTGGAAGCGGCGACCCACGTGCTGAACGCCCTCTACGCCGAGCGGCCGCGCCTCGGCGGTATCGTGTCCGAGGTCGCGGGCATCGGCAGTCCGCAGCTCACGGTCGGGCTGATCCAAGGCGGCATCAACACCAACGTGGTGCCCGACCGGGTGCGGCTCAGGCTCGACCGCCGGCTGATCCCGGAGGAGAGCGGCCACGCGGTGGAGGCCGACTTGCGCGCGCTGATCGAGGCGGCGGCCGGCAAGGTTGCGGGAGCGTCGGTCCAGGTGCGCCGCCTGCTCCTGGCCGAGCCCTTGCAGGAGACGCCCGCGAGCCGCCGGCTCGGCGAGGCGCTGGCGGCCGAGGCGACGGAACTCCTCGGCGAGCCGGTCGGCCTCACCGGCGTGCCGCTCTACACCGACGCCCGGCACTATGCGGCGGCGGGCCTCCCGACGGTGCTGTTCGGCGCCGGCCCGCGCACCATCGAGGAGGCCAACGCGCATCGGGCGGACGAGCGGGTGCCGGTGAAGGAGCTGCACCTTGCCACCCTGGCGGTCGCCCGTGCGGTGCGGAAGCTGCTGGCCCCGTGACGCCCCCCGCGCCGCCGCCCTACCACGACGTGCCGGTCTTCGGCGCCTTCGATCCGGCGCTGCCGTGGCGCGACCGCCCCGTCGTCTATGGTCTCGGCTTCGATGCGGCGGGTCGCCTCCTGGTGGTCGACAAGGACGGCGACCGGCTGCTCCCCGGCGGCGGCATCGATCCGGGCGAGGACGCGGCGTCGGCCCTGGTGCGCGAGGCGCTGGAGGAGACGGGCCACGCGGTCGCCGTGGGCAACGTCCTCGCCCACGCCCGCCACTATCACGACCCTCGGGACGGCGAGCCGCCGCGCCACAAGCTCTGCCGCTACCACCGGATCGACGTCGGCGACGCTCTCGGCCCGCCGACCGAGGCGGGCCACACGCCGCTTTGGATCGGCGTCGACGAGGCGCGGGTGACCCTCACCCATGCGGTAGACCGCTGGGCGCTTTTGCGTCATGGCAGCCCCGTCTGAGCGGAGGAGGCTTCCCTTGAACGACAACGTCGCCGGCTTCGGCTTTTCCACCTCGCAAGGGCGCGACCTGCGCGGGCTCGACGAGGACCTCGGCCGTATCGTGGGCCTCGGCGCCGCGTTCGCGGAGCTGTCCTTGTGCGGCATGGACGTGGTGGTGGCGGGCAAGCCCTTCGCGCCGCGGCTGCGCGAACTGGAACGGCTCTGCGCCAAGCATCGCCTGCGCTACACCGCGCACGGGCCGCTCGCCGTCAACTTCATGGACCCTCGCCACGACGCCCTCTTCCGCCGCACCGTGCAGGGCTATCTGGAGGTGTGCGACGCGGTCGGCGCCGGTGTGCTCGTGCTCCACACGGGCGTGATCGCGCAGCGTCCGCAGCCGGAACTGGACCAGCTCCACGCCCGTGAACGCGAGGCGCTCCGCTTTCTCGGCGATGCCGCGGCGCGGGCCAACGTCAAGCTGGCGCTGGAGACGCTGTTCCCGACGGCGCCGGGTACCTACACGGCGAGCCCCAGCCGTCTCGCCGCCGAGATCGAGGGTATCGACCACCCGAACGTCATGGGCTGCCTCGACCTCAGCCACGCCTATCTGACGTGCACCGCGCTGGGCCTCGACTTCGAGGCCGAAGTCGTCCGTTTCGGCGAGGTGACCGGCCACCTCCACCTGCACGACAGCTTCGGCCAGCCGGAGACGGTGAAGGGCTACCTACCGTCGGAGACGCTGGCCTTCGGGCTCGGCGATCTGCATCTGCCGATTGGCTACGGCGACATTCCGTTCGAGCGCATCCTGCCGCAGCTCGCCGTGCGACCCAACACCGTGCTGCTGTGCGAGCTGCCGCCGCACTTCCACGTCGACGGGGCGCACTGCGCCGAGCGGCTCGCGGCATGGATGCCGTTGGTCGGCAGCGGACCAGAGGCATGATGGCGAGCGCGTGGGCAGCAGCGCCCAAGGCTGCCGAAAAGCTGTGCAGTGGCGCCGCCCGCGTCATCGGCTCGCCCCTCGGGACGGCGGCTTTCCGCACTTGGCACGGTTCTCGCAACGGTTGTGGCGACCCTGAGAAGGGTGCCACCCAGCAGGAGCTCCGCGGCTCCACCCCTTGGCCCGCTGGCGAACCTCCCCGCCAGCGGGCTTTTTGTCGGCGGTGACGGCCATGGCCGATGACCGCCGTGCGGTTCGCTTGGTGATCGTGGGCCGTGTCCAAGGGGTGGGCTATCGGGCTTGGCTGACGGCGACCGCAAAGCGTCACGGCCTCGACGGCTGGGCGCGCAACCGCGGCGACGGCAGTGTCGAGGCCTTGCTGTGCGGGCCTAAGGCCGCGGTCGACGCGGTGATCGAACGCTGTCGCGGTGGCCCGGCACTGGCGCGGGTCGACGACGTGGCCGTGACCGCGGCCGCACCGCCGGACGCGGCGGGCTTCCAGGTCCTGCCGACGGTCTGACCCCAGCCCCGCTTGCCCTCGCCGGGGTGCGGCCTAAGCTGGCCGCCAGCAATCCCGAAGATAGACAGGGCGGGCAGCCGTGCAGACCAACTTCACCGACGTGCAGCTTCAGAACCCCGATCTGCGCGAGGCCAACCAAATCCTCCGCGCCTGCGTGCATTGCGGCTTCTGCACCGCCACCTGCCCGACCTTCGTCCTGCTCGGCGACGAGTTGGACAGCCCGCGCGGGCGGATCTACCTGATCAAGGACATGCTGGAGAACGACAAGCCGGCCAACGAACGGGTCGTGCGCCACCTCGACCGCTGTCTTTCCTGCCTCGCCTGCATGACCACCTGCCCGTCGGGCGTGCACTACCAGCACCTGATCGACCACGCCCGCGCCCATGTCGAGCGTACCTATGCCCGGCCCTGGCACGACCGCGCCCTGCGCTGGCTGCTGGCGCTGTTGGTGCCACGCCCCGGCGCATTCCGTGTGGCACTGTGGGGCGCGCGCTTCGGCCGACCGTTCCGAGGTCTGCTGCCGGGCCGCATGCGTGCCATGCTGGAACTGGCACCGCCCCGGCTGCCGAAGGCCTCCGCCTTCGACCGGCCGCAGGTGATCCCGGCGGAAGGCGAGCGCCGCGCGCGGGTCGCACTCCTTACCGGCTGCGCCCAGCGCGTGCTGGACCCGGCGATCAACGAGGCGACGGTGCGGCTGCTGACGCGCCACGGCGTCGAGGTCGTCGTCGCCGCCGGCATGGGCTGCTGCGGCTCGTTGGTCCACCATCTGGGCAAGGTCGACGCCAGCCACGCCCAGGCGGCGCGCAACGTCGAGGCGTGGTGGCGGGAGACCAAGGAGGGCGGCGGCAAGGGGCTCGATGCGGTGGCGATCAACGCCTCGGGCTGCGGCACGACGGTCAAGGACTACGGCTTCATGTTCCGCGAGGACGCCAGGCTCGCCGCCAAGGCCAAGGCGATCTCGGCGCTCGCCAAGGACGTGACCGAAGTGCTGCTCGACCTCGGATTGCGGCCGGCCACCCGCCCGACCGGGCAGCGCGTCGCCTATCACAGCGCCTGCTCGATGCAGCACGGCCAGCAGCTCAAGACCGAGGCGCAAACGCTGCTCGCCCAGGCAGGGTTCGAGGTGAAGGGCGTGCCGGAAGGCCACCTCTGCTGCGGCTCGGCCGGCGTCTACAACATCCTCCAGCCGGAGATCGCCGGCCGGCTGCGCGACCGCAAGCTCGCCAACATCGCCAAGACGGCACCGGAGATGGTCGCCACCGGCAATATCGGCTGCATGACGCAGCTCGCCCCCAAGTCGCCGGTGCCAGTGGTGCACACCGTGGAACTGCTCGACTGGGCCACCGGTGGCCCGCTGCCGCCGGCGCTGGCGGGGCGAATCTAGCGCCGGCGGCAGGGCCGCGTCAGGCGAAGAGGTCGTCGGTGCTGCCGCCTCCGCCGAGCCACGCCGCGAGGCCCTCGATCTCGACCTCGAGGTCGGCGGCGGTGTCGCCGCTGAGGTCGATCAGGAGGCGGTCGTCGTCGGTCCACGCCACGGGCGCCAAGGCCAGGGCCACCACGTCGATCAGGTCGACGCCGAAGGCGAAGTTCTCGATCCGATCGACCTCGGCACCGTTGGATTGCGCGGTGCCGGTGTAGACCAGCACGTCCAGGCCGTCGCCGAAGACGTAGCGGTCCGCACCGCTGGTCGCGAAAAAGCGCGTGCCGCCGCTACCTGCGAGGAAGCTGTCGGCGGCGGTGGAGCCGGAGATGGTGAGGTGTCCGGTGAAGGCGGTCGCGTCGACGTCGACGGCATCGGCGAAGGCAGCGACCAGCGGGTCCTCCACCAGCGGCGGCTGAACACCCACACGTCCGTCATGGCCGGCATCGAGATCACCGGGGACCCCCGCCCACAGCTCGTTCGGTCCGCGCCCCTCGGGGACGTCGCCAGCGTCGATCCCGGCGCTTCCTCCAAGGCCGCCGACCCTGCCGTCACCGCCATCGCCGCCGATCACGTCGTTCTCGTAGGCGGTGCTGTTGCTGAAGAGGAACGCATTCCCGCCATCGCCGCCGAATCCGGCCGGCGGGTCGCTGACGTTGCTCCCCTGGCCGCCGGTCCCGCCGGCAACCTCGTTGCGGTAGGCGTTCTGCGCCCGTAGTTCAGCGCTGCCGCCGTCACCGCCATCGCCGCCCCCGCCGCCACTGCCCCCCGCGACATGGTTGTCTGCGACGATGTTGCCACCCAGGTCGGCGCGCCCGCCGCGACCGCCTTCCTGTCCGCCGTCCCCGCCATCACCGCCGGTGACGTGGCTCAGGACCGTCTGGCCGGCATCGGATCGCAGCAGCGCATCGCCGCCGTCGCCCCCGAACCATACCCCGTCGCCACCCCTGCCGGCCGTCACGATGATGTCGGCGCCCTCGCCCCCTCGCACTTCCGCGTTGCCACCAGCACCTCCGGTGCGGCCGCCGTTGCCGCCATCACCGCCGAACACCTCGTTGCCGACGATGCTGGAAAACGTCCCTGTCACGACGCTCGCAAGGCCGCCGCTGCCGCCGTCGCCACCGTCCAGGCCGGGGGCACCGCGCCCGGCGTCGCCCCCACGGCCGCCGACCGCGGTGTTGCCGGTAGTGGCACCGGCGAGCGCCGTCGCGCTGCCGCCGTCGCCGCCGGCGCCGCCCAGGTGGCCGTCGCCGCCCCGGCCGCCATCGCCCGCCAAAAGCGTGGTCTCTCGGACGGACGCCAGGAGCCCCCCGGCCGCTCCGGCGTCGCCGCCATCTCCGCCGTCGCCGCCATTGCCGGCAACCGCACCGCCTCGTCCACCGTGGCCGCCGTCGCCGCCGTCGCCGCCGGTCAACTCCAATCCGAAGACCGTGCCAGCGGCGATGGAGTCGCTCCAGCCGTTGCCTCCGGCGCCGCCATGGCCGCCGGCGCCGCCGAGGATGGTGAGGTGCTGGTTGCCGACGATCACGACGTGCGCCAGCCCGCCATTGGCGATGGCATGGCCGCCGGCCCCGCCGTCGCCGCCGCGCCCGCCGTCGGGGTTGGCCGCATCGCCGGTGGCCCCGTCGCCCCCATCGCCGCCCCGGCCGCCGGTGATCAGGTTGGGCAGGTCGCCCTCGGAGCGGACGAGGATGCCCGTATAGGGTCCGGGATCGATCACCTCGAGGGCGGCCAGACCGTCGGCGCCGTGACCACCCGCGTCACCGGCGGCACTGCCGGCACCACCGTCCGCGCCGTCGAAGTCGAGCGCCGTGCGGTTGTCGAGCAGGTCGGCGAGGTCGGCGAAGACGAGAAAGCCGTTCTCCGGCGCCGCCTCGATCACGAACGGCGCCGGCTCGGCGAAGTCCGCCGTGAAGGCATCGACGAACCAGCGCGTCTGCGTGGTGCGGCCGGTCTGCACCTGGACCGCCTCGGCCTCGCCGAACATCTCCCCGAACGCCGCGTTGAGCGCCGCCAACGCTTCGGTCTGTTCGGCCGAGAGCTCGACCGTCGCCACCAGCATGGGCGGCGCGGGCTGGTTCTGATCCCAGGCGACCACGAGGTCGCCCGCGGCAAAGCCCGCCTCCCGCTCCGCCCATTCCCAGAACTCGGCGTTCAACACTTCGCTCGTCAACCACAGCCGGTAGAACTGGACGAACAGATTCTGCGGTAGGGTGAGTTGACCCTCGTCGTCGACGAGGTCGGGCCGGCCGGCCCCCAGCGGGTCGACCAGCCAGTCGGTGAAGGCGATGCTCATCGGTTCTGTTCCCTGATCATCGGCGCGTTGCCGCGCGCCTTGATTTCCTCCGTGGTGCCCGGCGCGTGCCGGACCGGATCCGACCTATTGGGAAGCTTACGAAGCCGCAACCTGGACGATTGATGGCGCGCCCGCTCACCGATCGGCGCGGCGGAAGCGTTCTTCCAGCTTGCTCGGCAGCAGCGAGCGGGCGAAGCGAAGGACGACGTAGCGGGCGGCGACGGTGATCCAGACCTCGAACACCTCGCGCGTCGCCACGCCGGTCTGCGGCAGCTTCTGCGGCCGATCCGATACCGGGCGAGAATCGACGAGAACCGTGTGTCCACCGCCTCTTCTTCGGCGGCCCGCTAAAGCAGTACCAGCGTCGCCACGCCGAGGAAGGTGAAGAAGCCGAAGACGTCGGTGACGGTGGTGACGAACACGGCGGAGGCGACGGCGGGGTCGACCTTCAGGCGTTGCAGGGTGAGGGGGATCAGCACGCCGATGGAGGCGGCGAAGAAGAGCGTGACCAGCATCGCGAGCCCGAAGACCAGCGCGAGGTCGACCCGGCCGAACCACAACAGCGCCACCATGGCGCCGATAACGAGAAAGCTGCCACCGTTGGCGAGGCCGACGCCGAGTTCCTTGAGGAAGACGCGCCAAGCATTGGCGGCGGTGACCTCGCCGGTGGCGAGGCCGCGGACGACGATGGTCATCGTCTGCGAGCCGGAATTGCCGCCCATCGAAGCGACGATGGGCATGAGGATGGCGAGCGCCACGATGGCGTCGATCGAGGCCTCGAACTGGGCGATGACCGAGGCCGCCAGGATGGCCGTGCCCATGTTGACGATCAGCCACGGCTGACGGCGTTTGACCGTGTGCCAGAGCGGGCGGAAGACGTCGCTTTCGGAGACGCCGCCGAGCTTGAGGAAGTCGTCCTCGGCCTCTTCCTCGATGACCTGGACGATATCGTCGACGGTGATGACGCCGATGATGCGGCTGCGCTCGCCGACCACGGCGGCGGAGACGAGGCCGTATTTGCGGAAGGAGCGGGCGACTTCCTCCTGGTCGGCGGTGGCGGGGAAGACGCGGAGTTCCTTGGCCTTGAGCTGACGCAGCGGCACCGAACGGCCACTTCTGAGGATCATCGAGAGGGGGATGGAGCCGACAGGCTCGAAACGCGGGTTGACCAGGAAGATATCGTAGAAGTCGTCCGGCAGGTCTTCGTGGTTGCGCAAATAGTCAATGGCCTGGCCGACCACCCAATAGTCCGGCAGGGCCACGAAGTCGCGCTGGATGAGACGGCCGGCACTGTATTCGGGATAGGCGAGGCTGCGCTCGACCTCGCTGCGCTCGGCAGCGGGCAATGCCGCGAGGACGCGGAGTTGGGCAGTATCGTCGAGGTCTTCCAGAAAGGCGATGGCGTCGTCGCTCTCCAGCTCTGCCAGCGCGAGGGCGGTGCGCTCGGGGCCGAGGACGCGGACGATCTCCGGCCGCAACTCCTCGTCGGCATAGCTCAAGAACTCGGGCTGAAGCCGGTCACCGAGGGCGGTGAGCAACTCCTTGCGCTCGTCGCTGCCGAGAAAGCGATAAAGCTCGGCCTGATCGGCGGGGTGGCGCTCCGCCAAGAAGGCACGGACGCGTTCGGGCTCGCCCGCCTCGAGGGTCTCGCGCAACGCCTGGAGGGGCTCGCCCGAAAGGTCGTCCAGCCGATCCGCCATGAAGCTTTCTCCCAATGCTGCGCGCTTTGGCTTGTGCCCCCGGGCCACGCGGAAATCCAGCACCGAAGCGGCGTCCCGCGGATCAGCGCTCGAGCCGGGCTACGAGCCAAGTGCGAGCGTCGGCGACGGCAGCGGCGAGCGGTGGCGGCGGGGTCGGCGGCCGGCGGATCATGACGACCGGCAGGGCGAGCCGGCGGGCGGCCTCGAGCTTGGCGGCGGTCGCGGGGCCGCCGGCGTTCTTGGTGACGACGACGTCGATGCGGTGTTCGCGAAAGAGGGCGATCTCGTCGGCGACACGGAAGGGGCCGCGTCCGGCCACGAACGTCGAGCGGTCGGGGAGGTGTGGGCGCGCGCCGATGGCGCGGAAGACGACGCGCTCGAAGGCCCTGACGTCGAAGCGATCCGGCCCGCGCGCGCCGAGACTGACGAACGGGCGTTGGCCGAGCCGGGAAGCCGCGACGCCGGCCTCCGCCGCATCGGCGGCATCGATCCAGCGGTCGCCGGGACCGGACGTCCAAGGCGGGCGCCAGAGCTTGAGGCGCGGGACGCGGGCGGCGCAGGCGGCTCTGCGGGCGTTGCGCGCGATGCGGATCGCGAAGGGGTGGGTGGCGTCGACGACGAGATCGATCCGGCGCTCCAGGAGGAAAGCCTTCAGCCGGCGAGCACCGCCGAAGCCGCCGACGACGAGGTCGCCGGGCAGGGGCGCCGGCGCTGCGGTCGCGCCCTTGAGGGAGCAGACGAGGTCGACGTCGTCGCGGGCGGCGAGCCAGGCGGCGAGGGGACGCGCCTCGCCGGAGCCGCCGAGGAGAAGAACCTTGCGTCTACCAACCATCGGCGGCGGAGAGCTCGTTGCCCTGGCGGTCGTACACCACGACCTCGACGGCGACCTCGCTCGGCAGGGCTTCGAGGGCGCGGATGCGGGCGGCATCGGCGACGGCGGTGGCGAGACGGGGGGCGTCGGCGCCGAGCCGGGCCAAGGCCTCGCCGCCGCTACCGGCGCTGGCGACCGCCCGAGCGGATGGCGCGTCGAGGCCGTGGGCGGCGCCGAGCTCGGCGAGGGCGTTCTGGTCGAGCGAGGAACGGCCGCTGTGCAGGTCGCTGGCGCCGAGTGCCAGCTTGGCCAGCTTGGCGAAGCCGCCGGCAAGGCTGAGCCGGGGGATCGGGTGGCGGCGCAGGTACTTGAAGGTGGCGCCGGCGAAATCGCCCATTTCGATCAGGGCGACGTCGTCGAGGCCGGTGCGGCGTTTGATCGCGGCCTCGCTGGTGGAGCCGGTCGCGGCCGCGACGTGGGTGAGGCCGGCGGCGCGGGCGACGTCGATGCCGCGATGGATCGAGTGGATCCAGGCGGCGCACGAGAAGGGGACGACGACGCCGGTCGTGCCGAGGATGGAAAGACCGCCTTCGATGCCGAGGCGCGGATTCAGCGTCCGGGCGGCGAGCGCCGCCCCGCCGGGGATGGCGAGAGTGACGTGGAAGCCCATGGCCCGCGCCGCCGCATCGGCGACCTCGGCGAGTGCCGCGCGGATCATCTGGCGGGGAACGGGATTGACGGCCGGCTCGCCGACGGCGACGGGCAGGCCCGGCCGGGTCACCGTGCCGACCCCCTCGCCGGCGGCAATGGCGACGCCGTCGATCGCCGGTTGCAGGCGGACGGTGGCCACGACGCGGCAACCGTGCGTGACGTCCGGGTCGTCGCCCGCGTCCTTGACGACAGCGGCGGTGGCGACGTCACCGTCCAGCCGGGCGTCGGCAAGCGGGAACGCCGCGCTGCCACCGCGCGGCAGGCGGACGGTGACCGGATCGGGGAAGGCGCCGAAGAGCAGGGCCGACGCTGCCGCCTTGGCCGCTGCCGTGGCGCAGGTGCCGGTGGTCCAGCCGCGCCGGAGGGGAGCCTTCGTACTCATGCTAGCGTTGTCGGCCCGCCGTTCCCTCTATTCAAGCGTCCAGGAGGCGCGCTAGAGGCTCCGAGGACAGCGGAGACTTCGCAACTTGCAGGCGCCAGGGCTGATCATCGCCGCCACCCATTCCAGCGCCGGCAAGACGCTGGTCACGCTCGGCATCGTGCGGGCGCTGAGCCGGCGCGGGCTTCGGGTCGGCAGCTTCAAGGTGGGGCCGGACTACATCGACCCGGCCTTCCACCTCGCCGCCGGGGCCGTGAGCTGCGTCAACCTCGACAGTTGGGCGATGCGGCTTTCCACCCTGACCAGCCTCGCCGAGGCGGCGGCGGTCGACGTCGACGTGGTGATCGGCGAAGGCGTCATGGGGCTGTTCGACGGGGCAGCGGACGGCACGGGCTCGACCGCCGACCTCGCCTCGTTGCTCGGCCTGCCGGTGGTCTTGGTGATCGACGCCAAGGGCATGGGCCAGTCGGTCGCCGCCATCGCCGAGGGCTTCGTGCGCCATCGCGACGACGTCGACGTGCTCGGGCTGATCTTCAACCGGGTGGCGGGCGACCGCCACGCCCAACTGCTCGCCGCCGCCTGCGACGATCGGCTGGCGACTGCGCGCTTGGGCGCCATGCGCATCGATCCCGCGCTGGAGTTGCCGTCGCGGCATCTGGGGCTGGTGCAAGCGCGCGAGCACGAGGCGCTGGCGCTGGTCGTCGACCGTGCGGCGGACTTGGTCGACGCCCATCTCGACCTGGATCGTCTGTTGGTCCTGGCGCGGCCGAGCGCACTTGCGAGCTTTGGGCACACCAGCCCACCCCTCCCTCCCTTGGGTCAACGGATCGCCGTGGCCGACGATGCGGCGTTTGGCTTCGTCTACGCGGCCACGCTCGAAGGCTGGGCCATGGCCGGGGCCAGCGTGCATCGCTTCAGTCCGCTCCAAGACGAGGCGCCGGACCCGACGGCCGACGCCGTGGTGCTACCGGGCGGTTATCCCGAACTGCACGCCGGCCGGCTGGCCCAGGCGGGACACTTCCTCCGGGGCCTCGGACGGGCGGCCGAGCGGGGAGCGGTGATCTACGGCGAGTGCGGCGGCTTCATGGTGTTGGGCCGGGAGTTGGTCGACCGCGACGGCGTGGGCCACCCGATGGCCGGGCTCCTGCCCATCTCGACCAGCTTCGCCGAGCCGCGGTTGCACCTCGGCTATCGCTCCCTCGCCACGCGGCGGCTCGGCCCGCTCGGCCCCGCTGCCGCCGGCTATCGCGGCCACGAATTCCACTATGCGCGTCTCGCGGCCGGCGCCGACGTGCCGCCGCTGTTCGACGTGGCCGACGCGCTCGGCCGGCCGTTGGGCGCCGCCGGTGCCCAGATCGGCCGTGTGCTCGGCTCCTTCATGCACCTGATCGATCGTACCTCCAGCGACCCGCGCCGACCCGCCAACGCCTGATCTGGGAGACTTTCCATGCGTAGACGAACGCTCATGGCCGCAACGCCCGCGGCGGCCCTCGCTCTCGGCCTCGGTGCCAGGCCGCTTCGTGCCCAGGAGGCGGTGAGCTGGACCATGGTGATGCCCTGGCCGAAGACGACGCCGGGCCTCGGCGTGAACGCGCAGCGCTTCGCCGACATGGTCGAGCGGATGTCGGGCGGGCGGCTCACGATGACCGTCTACGGCGCCGGCGAACTGGTCCCGCCCTTCGAAAGCCTGGACGCGGTGGAGAGCGGCACTGCCGACATCATGCACGCAACGCCCTATTACTGGGCGGGCAAGGCGCCGGCCATGCACTTCTTCACCACCACGCCGTTCGGCCTGACCGCGGAGGAACTGGCCGGCTGGCTCTACAAGGGCGACGGCATGGCACTCTGGCGCGAGGCCTACGCGCCGTTCGGTGTGATCCCGTTCTACGCCGGCAACTCGCGCATCCAAGCGGGCGGCTGGTTCAACAAGGAGATCGACTCGCTCGCCGACCTGAACGGCCTCCGGATGCGCATCGCCGGGCTCGGTGGCGAGGTGCTACGCCGGCTCGGCGTCAACACCGTGCTGATCGCTCCGGGCGAGATCACCCCCGCCCTGATGGCCGGGACGGTCGACGCGGCCGAGTGGGTCGGCCCCTGGAACGACCGAGCCTTCGGCCTTCAGCAGGCGGCTCGCTACTACTACGTGCCGGCTTTCCACGAGCCCGGTGCCGGCCTGGAACTCACGGTCAACCGGCGGAGCTTCGAGGCGCTGCCGGCCGATCTGCAGGCGATCGTCGAGGCAGCGGCGGCGGCGATCACCACCGAGACGGTGGCGGACTTCGCCTACCACAACATCACGAGCTTCCAGCCCCTGCTCGACGAAGGGGTGGAACTACGCTTCTGGCCCGACGACGTGGTCGATGCGCTCGGCCGCACCACGTGGGAGGTGATGGCGGACCTCGCCGCCAGCGATCCCATGGCCGCCAGGATCGGCGCGAGCGTGGATCGCTATCTGCTCGAGTGCGACCGCTATGCCCAGGCCTTCGACAAGCGGATGTTCGACATGCGCAGCCGGGCACTCGCGGTCGGCTGATCGCGCTTGTGTCGGAGGGTGAGTGAGAATAGGATAATGTACCTATTCTCACGCCCGAGACACGCTTGCGCATCCTGTACCTCGAGGACGATCCGGTCGATGCCGAGGCGCTGTGGCGGGCGCTCCAGCGGCTGCGGCCCGAACTGGACGTGACGATACTGCGGACGACGCGCGATCTCGACGGCGACCGGCGGTTCGCCGACGTGCTGGTGGTCGACGCCGCTTGTGCCGACCCTTGTCGCGACCGGCTGGAGGCCGCTGGTGGCTCCGCCATGGTGGTCGTGACCCGCTCCGGCGAGAGCTTCCGTTGCGGCAGTGGCGCGGCTTGGCCCGCTGGCGAGGCGGTCTGCTTCGAGGAGTTGCGTCGGGCGCTCGACCCGCTGCTTGCAGCCAAGCAGCGTGCAGCGGGCGAGCGCGTGCCCGCGCCCAGGCCCGTCTGTCAGCGCCGACAGGTGGCGAAGCCGAAGGGCAGGTAGGCCGGACACCACCGCAGCATCGCGGTCGCCAAGGGGACGAGGCCGACCAGTCCCCACCACTTTGCCGGTCCCTCCAAAAGGACGACGAGCGTGAGCAGGGCCAGACCCAGAACGATGCGGGCGATCCGGTCGGCGCCGCCGACGTTCGGTGCGAGGTGCATGCGCAGGCTTCCTTCGCTGAACGAGGACGGGGGCCAATTTCCCATACAAATGCGTAAAAATGAATATCAATTTCGAGGCGCGTGTCGCTGCGACAGCGCCAGGACCTGATCCGCGTCGTAGCCGCCGGCAACGACCACCCGGTCGGCAACGTAGATCGGCACACCGGGGATACCGAGCGCCCGGATCACGCGGTCGTTGTGTGTCAGCATCGAGGCGACCAGCGGGCTGTCTCGGGCCGCGTCGAACGCCGTGACGTCCAGGCCGAGCCGGTGGGCGGTCTCGGTCACCAGACCGTCGTTGGGGACGAAACCGGTTTGCATGAGCGCTTGGTGGAACGGCAGATAGGCGTCCTGGAGCCAAGCGGCCATGGCGGCGCGGGCGGCGAGGACCGACGCCGGGCCGAGGATCGGCCACTCGCGCCAGACGACGTCGATCTCGCCGGCTTCGGCGCGGCGCCAAAGCTCGGGCGCGTGGGCGCGGCAGAACGGACAGCGGTAGTCGAACACGGCAACCACCGTGGGCACCCCCTCGGTGCCGAGCCGTGCCGGTGCCGTGGCCGGATCGCGCAGCGCCGTCCAGAGGTCGCCGACCGACGCCGCGGCGGGCGCCCGTTCGCTCGTCGGCAGGCCGACGCTGAGGGCGTCGCTTGGCCGTGCAGCGCCGTCGAGGAAGACGAGGCCACCCTGCGCGCGGGGCGTCAGTTCGGGCAGTGGGGGCGTTCGGTTGCGCGTGAGCAACCAGCCCGTGCCGGTGGCGCCGGCCACGGCCAGGGCAAGCAGTTGGCGGCGCGTGGAAGCGGGCATGGTCGCGGCTTCAGGGAAGGGACCAGGGGCTTTTGGCCCGCTGCGACCCCCGGGCGGCTGACGCCGCCACTCGCAAGCGGCGCAGGTAACACCTGCGCCGGGGGGCGATGGGACTATCAAGTCCCCTGTTGGGGTTATCGCCGGTGCGCATCACGAGAGGCCTAGCCAGCGTTGAATCGTTGCGATCTGCGACGCCTCCATCAGCGCCGGGGCGTGACCGACGCCGGGCACGGTCAGGACCTCGGCCGTCGGACCACGCTCGGTCATCGCATTCGCGACCGCCGTCGGCAGGATGACGCTGTTCTCGCCGCGCAGTACGAAGGTTGGCACGCGGATACGGTCCCAGAGCTCCCAGAGGTCGACGTCGTCCTGGCTCATGTCGGCATAGGCGGCACGGATGGCCGGATCGTACCGCAGCCGCCAGCCGTCGCGGTCCCGTCGGGCGCTGCTCCGTGCCAGCCGCTGCCACTGGTCGTCGGTCAGCGGCCCGAAGGGAGCGTGGATGGTCCTGAGGTGTGCTTCCAACTCGGCCAGGCTGGCGAAGCGGAGGTCGAGGTCGAGATAGGCCTTGAGGCCGAGCAGCGCGTCGCAGGGAACGAAGGGGCCGACGTCGTTGAGGATGAGACGGCAGAGCGGCGGCGCCTCGGTCGCGGCGAGTGCCATGCCGATCAGCCCGCCCATCGAGGTGCCGATCCAGTCGACCGGCGGCAGGCGCAGCAGGTCGAGGAGACGGGCGAGGTGCGCAACGTAGGTCGGCACCACGTAGGCGGTGGGTTCGGCGAGCCAGGAACTGTGGCCGCGGCCCGCGACGTCGACGGCGATCACCCGTGCGCCGCGCTCGGCGAGCGCGGCCGCGAGGTCGTCGAAGTCGCGGGCGTTGCGCGTCAGGCCGTGGACGCAGACGACGACGCGCGCAGCATCGGGTTCGCCCCATTCCAGATAGCTCAGCGTGACGCCACGATGGGGGCCGTCGAGGCCGATGCGGCGGCGAGTAGCCATCGCCACTATTGGAAGAACTCGGCCGCGAGCGTGGACAACTCCAACGAGGCGAGGCAACTCGCCGCCTCCAGCGGATCGCAGCGCACGATGTCGTTGAGCAGGACGCGGTCGATGCGCTCGCAGTCGACGCCTTCGAAGTCGAACGACTTGACCACCGTTTTGCCCGGCGGGACCGGGGCGAGTTCGACCCGAAAGCGGCTGCCGATGACGCCCGACGGCTCGAAGGTGACGAGGTCGACGTCGAGGCTGGTGAGCCCCGTCTCGGTCTCGTTGCGGATCACGATGAAGGCGCGGCAGGCGCCGTCCACCCGCTCCATCTTGTTGAGTTCCAGCCGCAGTGGGCCGTCGGCCGAGGCCGGGGCTGCGCTGGCGAGCAGCAGGCCGAGGCCGAGTGCGGCGAGGAGGCGGCTGCATCGAAGGGCGTTCGTCACGGTCCTGGGTCTCCTCGGCTGTCCAGGCTCGGCCTACCCGGTCTCGCGGCGCGTGCAAAGGCCCTGGCGGTCAGGCGAGCGGCAACTCCATCATGAGCACCCGCTTGCCGTTGCGCGGGTCGGTCTGCTGGCCGAGCCCGCGAAAGCCGAGACGGATGTGAAAGGCGAGCGAGCCCGGATTGGGCGGTACCTCGTTGACCTCGCACACCACCCGCGGCAGCCCCATTGCCTGGGCCGCGGCGATGGCGTCCTCGTAGAGCCGTCGGCCGACGCCGGCACCGCGCCGATCGTCGACCACCATGATGCGGTCGACGTAGAGAAACGCGACGCCGGAGGCCTGGAACCAGCGGTAGTTGGGGCTGCCGTAGGCACGATCCGGCAGCAGCGCCACGAGTGCACCGGTCACCGCCGTGTCCATGGTCGCGACGCGGGCGTGGTCCGCGAGGTCGACCAGGCTGGCGAGACCTGCCGCGTCGAGCGTCCCCACCGCGGGCTCGGCCGCCCGGTTGAGGGCGAGGACGGCGTCGAGGTCCGAGGGTAGTAGGTCGCGGACCCGGAGGGTCGTCATGCGAAGCTCTCGGCGAGCATCCGGCGGTAGTCCTCGGCGGTCGCCGGCCGTGCGTTGGTCGGGTGGGTGTGGTCCTTGGTTGCTGCCACGGCGACGTCGTCGAGCACCGTTTCCGGCACGCCCATCGCCTGGAGCGCGGTCGGCAGGCCCAGGCTCGCCGTGAAGTCGCGCGCCCATTCGGCGAGATCGGCGCCGGGCGCTAGGCCGATCACCTGCCGCAGTCGCTTGGTCCGATGCTCGATGGCGGGCGCGTTGAAGCGGAGCACGGCGGGCATCAGCACCGCGTTCAGCGTGCCGTGGTGCAGCTTGAGGTCTTCGAAGGCGCCGAGCGGGTGCGACAGGGCATGGACCGCGCCCAGGCCCTTTTGGAAGGCCATCGCCCCCTCCATCGCCGCCATCGCCATGTCGAAGCGGGCGTCCCGGTCGTGGCCGTCGGCAACCGCGCGGGGCAGGGCGCGGACGGCGCGGTAGAGGCCGTCCATGGCGATCGCCTCGGCGGGTGGGTTGTGGCTCGGGGCGGTGAACGTCTCGATGCAGTGGGTGACCGCGTCCATGCCCGTGCCGGCGGTCAGGAGCGGCGGCAGGTCGAGCATCAGCTCCGGGTCGACCAGGGCGAGCTTGGGGATGAGATGGGGACTGAGGACGGCGAGCTTGCGGCCGTCGTCGAGCACGATCACCGCACCGCGCCCGACCTCGGAGCCGGTACCGGCGGTGGTGGGAATGGCGACGAGCGGCGGCAGGTCCGCCTTGATGCGCGCGACACCGCCCTCGATGGCTACGTAGTCGGCCACCTTGCCGCCCTGCTTGGCGATCAGGCCGGCCGTCTTGGCGAGGTCCATGGCCGAGCCGCCGCCGAGCGCGATGATGCCGTCGGCGCCGCTCTCGACGTAGCGCTGCGCACAGGCGCGCACCGCCGCCTCGGTCGGGTTGGCGGGCGTATCGTCGAAGACGTCGGCGGCGACGACGTTGCCGAGGCGGTCGGTGACGCGTTCCAACAGGCCGGCGGCAACGACGCCCTTGTCGGTGACCAGGAGCGGCCGGGTGATGCCGTGGGCGGCACAGACGTCGCGGATGGTAGCGACCACGCCGAAGTCGAACTGGATGGTCGTGAGATAGGTGATCGTGGGCATGGTCCGGCCGTGCCTCCCCAGCAGCTTCTCGAACGAGCCGGTATCATGACGAGGCCGGCCGCAATCAGGCAAGAGCCGCCTGCAGCGTCCGGTGCGAAGCGGGGCTCCGACATACAAAGCGCGCCGGGTCCGGAGGGACCACGGCGCGCAATGGGGGAGGCTGTACTCTCTCGCGGGAACGGGATACCGGCTCCCACGGCATCCCTGAGCATCATTTATACCTGCTGCGGCTGAACGGCAACAGAACGACGTAGCAGCTACCCGGTCAGCGTCGCCGCATCGCCTGAAGCTGCGGGGCGATGCCACCGAGGTCGTAGCCGGCATCGGCGGCGGCCTGCACGATCTCCTCGCTCGCCATGGTCTCGCCGTGCGCGAAGGCCCAAAGGAACGTGCTGCGCGTGCCGGTGCGGCAATAGGCGAGGACCGGCTGCTCCGCGTCGGCCAGGAGCGCGCGCAGGGCGTCCACCGTCTCGACCGTCATCTGGCCGTTGGCCACCGGCAGGTAGTGATAGTTCAGGCCGTGCGCCTGCGCCGCCTGACGGGCCTCGGCGTGCGAGAGCTGGTCCGGTGCCTCGCCGTCCGGTCGATTGTTGATGACGGTGCGCACACCCTCGGCGGCAGCGCGGGCGAAGTCCTCGCGCTGCAACTGCCCGGCTACGAAAAAGCCGTCGACGAGCCGTTTGAACACCCGTGCTTCTCCTGCGGGGGGCGTCGATGATGGGCAGCGAGGAGTAGCCCGCATCGGCCCGCGCTTCAAGGCCGCGGGGCCATCGCCGCGGTGGGCCGGTCGGCACGGGTGGCGAGCGCCACGCCGGCCATTGCGACCGCCATGCCGGCCCAGGCCAGCGGCGGCATCGACTCGCCCAGCAGCGCCCAGCCGATCACCGCCGCACTCGGCGGTACCAGGAAGAACAGCGCCGACACGCGGGAGACCTCGCCGTGGCGGATCATGAGGAGCAGGAGCGTCAGCGACACGAACGAGTTGGCGATCACCAGATAGGCGAGGGCGATGACCAATTCCGGGTGGGGGTCGAAGCGGAAGCCCTCGACGACCAGGGCGAGGGGGGCGAGCACGACGGCGCCGACTGCGAACTGGACGAGGCTGACGGTGACCGGGTGTAGCCCGGAGCCGTGCCGCTTCTCGTAGAGGGTGCCGGCGGTCATGCCGAGGAGCGAGCCGAGGGCGACGAGGACGGCGAGCGCCGAGGTCGCCTCGACGGCCGACTTGGCCAGAATGACGACCGCCGCCCCGGCGATGCCGAGGACCAGCCCCAGCCAGCGGACGGGGCCGACCCGCTCGCCGGCGAAGCGCGGCGCCAGGATCGCCACCAGGACCGGTTGCAGCGAGACGATCAGGGCGACGGCGCCGGTCGAAATGGCCATCGCCAGCGCAAGGTAGGAGAGACCGAAATAGACCACCTGGATGAGAAAGCCGACGACGACCGTGTGCCGCAGGGCGGTGCGGCTCGGCAGCGGCGGGCGCAGCACCAGCCACAAGGGCACGAGGACCAGGCACGCCACGCCGAAGCGGAGCGCGAGGCAGGTCAGCGGCGCCGCATGGGCGAGCCCGAGCTTGGCAAAGGCGAAGCCCGACGACCAGAACCCGAGGAACAGGTAGGGGGCGACCACAAGCCAGGCCGGGGCATCGGTGCGTGCGCTCGGCATCGCCGGGATCCTCGACGGAAGGGGCGGGTCGATCGGTGACGCGGCCAGAGCCTCGACGGTTCATGGTGGCGCGTGAAGCGACGCGCGGGCAGGGCAGGGCTGCGCCCGGCGCGGCTGGACCGCCGGGCGGTCCGGGAGGAGCGTTGACCTCGGCGGTTCGAGGCCGCAGCTTGCGTGCTCTTGCTCGGGGGAGGGTGGGGATTGTCACTGCTCGATGAGGCCGATGTCGTCGAAGCGGCTGCCAGGATCGGCAACCGCGTCCGTCGTACCCCGCTCGTCGCGCTCGCCTCGGGTGAGGCGGCGGCGGCGCCGGTCGTCCTGAAGCTGGAGCACTTGCAGCACACCGGCTCGTTCAAGCCGCGCGGTGCATTCAACACGTTGCTCACCGCACGGGTGCCCGACAAGGGCGTGATCTGCGCCTCGGGCGGCAATCACGGCATCGCCGTCGCCTATGCGGCGCGTGCCCTGGGTGTGCCGGCGGAGGTGTTCCTGCCGCTCAGTTCCTCGCCGGTGAAGGTCAAGCTGCTGCGGGCACTCGGCGCCACGGTTCGCCAGGTGGGCTCGGTCTATGCCGAGGCGCTCGCCGCCATGCGCGACCGTCAGGCGGCGAGCGGGGCCTTGGAGGTGCATGCCTACGACCAAGCGACGGTGGTGGCGGGCCAAGGCACGCTGTTCCTCGAATGGCTCCAACAGGACCCGGAACTCACCACCCTCGTGGTGGCCGTCGGCGGCGGTGGGCTCGTCGGCGGCGCGCTCGCCGCGTTGGGCCACCGACTGCGGCTGGTCGCGGTAGAGCCGCAGCGGGCGCCGACCTTGGCGGCGGCGCTGGACGCGGGCGCGCCGGTCGACGTCGAGGTCGGCGGCATCGCCTCCGATAGCCTCGGCGCCCGCCGCATCGGCCAGATCGCCTTCGACCTCGTGCGGCACCACGGCGCGGTCAGCGTCACCGTCGGCGACGACGAGATCAAGGCGGCGCAGCATTGGCTCTGGTCGCACTGTCGCGTGGTGACCGAACCCGGCGGGGCCACGGCCCTCGCCGCGCTGCTCGGCGGCCACTACCGGCCCGGCCCGGACGAGCGCGTCGGCGTGCTCGTCTGTGGCGCCAACACCGATCTCGGGAGCCTCACGCCATGACCCGGCGGCTCGACGTCCTCTACGCGGCGAACCCCATGTGCTCGTGGTGTTACGGCTTCGCGCCGGCCGTGCTCGCCGTGCGCGAGCGCTTCGGCGACGCGGTGCGCATCACGCTCGCCCTGGGTGCCTTGCGCGCCGAGACCAAACCGATGAGCGGGGAGCGCAAGGCGCAGCTCGAGGGCGCTTGGCAGCGGGTGGCGGCGGCGTCGGGTCAGCCCTTCGACCACGCGCTGTTGCGGGTCGACGACTTCGCCTACGACACGCGGCCGGCGAGCCGTGCGGTACTCGCGGCGAGGCGCATCGGCGACGACGCGGCGCTCGACCTCCTCGCCGCCATCCAGCATGCCTTCTACCGGGATGCCCGCCGCGTCACCGAGACCGCCGTCCTCGCCGAGGTGGCGACGGAGGCCGGTCTCGATGGCGCGGCGATCGCCGCTGCCGTGGACGATCCGGCGACGGCCGAGGCGTTGGAGCGCGAGAACCGCGACCTGGCCGGGCTCGGGATCGAGGGCTATCCCACCGTCGTTGCTCTGGGCGACCGGCCGCGGGCACTCACCGTTGGCTTTCAGCCGGCCGCGCGTTTCGTCGAGGCGGTGGAGACGGCGCTCACGGCGGCGTGACGAGCGCACCGCCGTCGCCCGTCCGGGCCGGTGCGGCATCGTCCGCGCAGAACAGGCGGAACAGCACGGCGATCACCTCCCGCGCCTCGACGCTGGCGAGGCGGTAGTAGACGAACTTGCCGTCGCGCCGCGTCTCGACCAGACCGTCGGCCCGGAGCTTGGCCAACTGTTGCGAGAGGGTCGGCTGGCGCACGCCGAGCCGTCGCTCCAGGTCGCTGACACTCCGCTCGCAGCCGTCGAGCAGGCAGAGGATCATCAGCCGATGCGGGTTGGTGAGCGCCTTGAGGAAGAGTGCCGCCTCCTCGGCCTTCTCCGCCATGGCTTCCGGCGGCAGCACGTCCTGCATCGATGGGGTTCCCAGGCACCAACGTTACGCCACGGCATAGCGCGCGAGATCGCCCCTGGCCACCTCCAAGGCGCCGATCCGGTCGGCCGCGGCCCGCTCCGGCGATTGACCCTCGCCGCCGGGCGTGCCAGCACGACCAGCGAACGACGTGCGACGCTGCAACGTCGCCGGTGGAGGGCGAGCCGATCATGCGGACGATTCTCTGTACAGGTAGCGGCGGCCCGGAAGTGATGGAACTGGGCGAGCGGCCGGTCCCCGAGCCGAGGTCTGGCGAGGTACTGATCCGCGTCGCCGCCACCGCCGTCAACCGGGCCGACCTGTCGCAGCGCGCCGGTGCTTATCCGCCGCCGCCGGGCGAGAGCGACGTGTTGGGGCTGGAGGTGGCGGGCCGGATCGAGCGGCTGGGCGGGGAGGTCGAAGGCTGGCGTGTCGGCGACCGGGTGATGACCATCATCGGCGGCGGCGGCTACGCCGAGTACACCACCGCACCGGCCACCAGCCTGCTCGCCGTGCCCGATCGCTTCGACCTCGTCACCGCGGCGGCCATCCCGGAGGTTTTCCTCACCGCCTATCTCAACATCTTCCGCGAAGCGGCGCTGCGGCAGGAGGAGGCGGTACTGATCCACGGCGGCGCGTCCGGCGTCGGCACCGCGGCCATCCAGCTCTGCCGCCGCCTGCGCGACGCCAAGGTGCTGGTGACGGTGGGCAGCGAGGACAAGGCCGATGCCTGCCGGGCGCTCGGCGCCGAGGTCGCCATCCTCTACAAGCGCGAAGACTTCGCGGACCGGGTGCGCGAGGCGACCGGCAAGCGGGGTGCCGACGTCATCCTCGACCACATCGGCGCCGGCTATCTGGCGGACAACCTGCGCTGCCTTGCGCTCTACGGCCGGCTCGTGATCATCGGCCTGCTGGGCGGCGCCAAGGCGGAGTTGAACATCGGCCAATTGATGGTCAAGCGGCAGCGCATCATCGGCTCGGTGCTGCGCGCCCGCAGCAACGCCGAGAAGGCGGAACTGGCCCGCGCGTTCCGTGCCGAGGTGCTGCCGCTCCTCGCCGATGGCCGGCTCGAACCCGTGATCCACGCCCGGATGAAGCTGGAAGAGGCGGCCGACGCCCACCGCCTCGTCGCCGCCAACGCCAACACGGGCAAGGTGCTGTTGGCGGTTGACGAAGGGCTGGACTGAGCCGAGCCCTCTTTCTATAAGCCTCGAACCGCGCCCGCCGTGGTCATGCCCAGGTAGCTCAGCTGGTAGAGCAGCGGACTGAAAATCCGCGTGTCGGTGGTTCGAGTCCGCCCCTGGGCACCATTCAACACCTCCGGCTTTGGTCTACGCCGGATGGTTACGGTCCGTCGACGGGCCGGCCGCCAATCGTTCTCACCGGAACGTGGAGCTGGGATAGCCCACATCCGACGCGTGACGCATGCCCGGTACGCCGGCCTGGGCGATGAGGCCTTCGTAGATGTGCGCCAGCACCTCGCGTCCGGTGGCCAGTCGATCGGGACTGCCGGAGGCATTGCGGCGGATGGCGTACCGCAGCGCCTGCTCGACATCCTCCAGCCGAGCCTCCGGCGCCTGGGTGGCCGGCAGGCTGCTCACCACCAGTTCGTACTGCTGCTGCACGGCGGCCCGGAGTTGCTCCTGCATCATGTCGGCGCCGTCGCGCCAGTGCTGGCGCCGTGCCTTCGCTTCGGCCCGGTCACCGTCGCTGGCGTGTGCGTCCGGCACGTCGAGCGTCTTCCAGAACCGCTCCGGCTGCTCCGGCCGCGGGATCGCGCCGCGGCTCACCAGGAAGCGCGGCTCCATCACCCAGTCGGCCCCTTGGTAAGCCATGGCATAGAGCCGCAGGCGCTTCTCCTGTCCGTCGAGCGCCTGCCAGATCGACATGACGGCACCGATCGGGACCATCACCGCGCCAAGCAACTGCACGGCTCCCCCGCCGACCACGACGGCGGTGGTCGTCGACACCATGTCGAGGATCGCGACGACCACCGAGCCGGCGCCGAGGACGACGTCACTCGTCACGCCCCCGTACGAGTACCAGAATTCGCGCGCCACGCTCGGCGGCAGGCCGGCCGATCCGATGACCTGGTCCCAGTCGATCGTGTCGACGCGCTGCCGGGCGACGGTGAACTCGACGACCATCTCCACGGCGCGATGTTCAGGCATCTCGCCGCCGAGCGTCATGTCGTCGAGGCTGCCCGCCACGGCGGTGGGCGGGTTGCCGAGCGAGCCCATCGATTCGGGCTCGGGCAGCGTCATGGCAGGCAGACCGAGCGATTGCAGCGCCGCCCGCACGGCCTCCGCCCGCGCCAGTCCGAGCGCGTGGTTGTGCGTCTCGCGGCCGGTCCGGCTGGCATGCCCGACAAGCCGCGTGACGCGGGCATCGGGGTCGTGTGCCGGCATCTCGAACGACGGGTGGGGCACGAGGTAGAAGGCGCCCGCGAGAATCGACAGCCGATGCAGGTGATCCTCGGTCAGGGTCGAGCCTGCGAGCGCGAACCCCGTGAGCCACGAGGAAACCGTCACCCGCTCCACGATCTCAGCACCGGTCGTGTGCGGGCTGCTGGCCCGCAGGCCCGCCCCGAGCGCCGTGACGATGGTTCCCAGTCCGTGCACGCACACCCTCTTGTCGGGAACGAGCCGAGCTGCTGCTTAACACGGTTACAGGTACCGGTCATGTGCCTCTCCCGCTACGGAGCGCGGTGGCATGCACGGCCATGGGCCATGACAGGGTCAGCATGAAGCTGGCGGGGTTCCAGGCCAGGGCGTGCGGCTGAATCCGAACGCGGCATCGCCGCGAGCGTGGAGCCGAACCTGCCCCCCTTGTCCTCCATTCCCCAAGATCGAGCCATGTCCGGGTGACATGGCGGTGAGATTGTGACACAGGCTTCATGGTGTCGTCGTTGGGTGGAGGGGGGATCGGATGGCTGACCCGATGGCTGAAGGCGACCCCGGGGTTCTGCGGGTCGCTTTCGCTACACGGGTGGTGCGCCAGTTCCACGGCTCGCAGCTGGGGTCGGACGGAGGGTTCCCTGGTTTGCGGGGACTCGACGGCGCCCTCGGGCCAACCGGTCGGGCCCGGGAGCGTCTGGTGGGCCCCGAGATCCTGAAGGACTGCCATCTCGGCACGATCAAACTCTTCGCGCCGATCGACCTTCGGGCGGGGCGGCGGCTGCGAGGACGTGAACGACGCCGACCCCCACGGACACGGTCCCGCCATACGATCGAACGTTGGCGGCCACGCCATCGCCAAGCAGGCGGCACCGGCCAGCCAGATGGGCCGGTTCGAAAACGCCTTCCTGACTACCGTCGACAACCTCGCAGCCCTCGCCTTCCACGGGAGTGTGCATGACGGTGCAGGCAGTCCGGACCGTGTCGGAATGGCCCCTCGTCCTCTGCGGACCGATGCTGCGACGGGTAACGCCCCGCTCCGTTACGGTCTTCGTGGCCCTGCGCGAGCCACGGCAGGTCACGCTCCGCGTCTTCGACTCACCGAGCCCGAACGTCTCGCCGAACACGTCGCCCTCGGCCCTCAGGGCGGAGGCATCGGCAGTCACGCTGCCGCTCGGCCAACGCCTCCACGTGCTGGCGCTCGCCGCCGAGCCCGAGGCATCGAGTGTCCTCGAGCCCGGCCGGGTCTTCGGCTACGATTTGGTGTTTACGGATGACGCAGGCCACACCGAGTCGCTGGCGTCCCTGGGCCTGCTGACGGGCGACTGGCCACTCGGCTACGAAGCCGGCCATCTTCCCGGGTTCTCCCTCCCGGCCGACCTCGCGCGCACGCACCTGGTCCATGGTTCGTGCCGCAAGCCGCATGCACCGGGCCGCGATGCCCTGCCCATCCTCGACGGCTGGCTGGCCGCCGAGCACGATCAGCCCCACGCGCGGCCACACGGCCTGGTGCTCACGGGCGACCAGATCTACGCCGACGACGTCGCCGTCTGTCTGATGCGGACGATCGTCGCGACCGTCCCAGCACTTCTCGGATGGCCGCAACCAGAGACCATCGCCGCGGCCGACCCTTCGACGTTCTACACATCGGACCATGCCGACCTGCGGCCGGGGATTCCCCGCGGCACCACCGTGTTGCGCGAGACGCAGGTGACGAGCACCGAGGTGGACGGACACCTCGTGTTCCTCGGCGAGTTCTACGCGATGTACCTGCTGAACTGGTGCGACGCCCTCTGGCCGAGGGACGCGGCCGGGCACGCGAGCCTCCCGCTGGCCGACGAGGTCCTGGATCGCGAGACGGCCGTGCCGGAGCCCTTCGGCTACATTGGCGAACAGCCCGCGATCAACCGCGTCCACCGTATACGCCAGAACAGCCACGCGAGGGTGACCACGCTGCGCCACGCGCGCAGCACGAGAGCAGCCGCGCTCGAGTTCGCAGACGCCCTGCCGCGTGTACGCCGTGCCCTCGCGAACGTGCCCACGTTGATGATCTTCGACGATCACGACGTGACCGACGACTGGAACCTCCACCGGGAGTGGGTGCTGGCGGTGCGCGGCAGCCGGATGGGACGCCACCTCGTGCGCAACGCGCTTCTCGCCTACGCCGTGTTCCAGGATTGGGGCAACCGGCCCGAGGCCTATGCCCCCGGCACCACGGGCGCCGCCCTGTTCGACGCCATCCGCGTCACGCCGTCCGCCCAGGGGGCAGCCCTCGACGGCGCGACGTTCGCACGCCTCGGTCTGCCGGCGACGGGCGACCCGAACCTGCACGAGCCGGATCGGATGACCTGGCACTACCAAGTCGACCTCGACCCGCTGCCGCTCCGTATCGCGGTGCTCGACACGCGGACGTGGCGGCACTATCCGCTTCATCCGCCGCAGGCGGCGCCCGGACTGCTCGGTACCGCGGCGCTTGCCGAACAGGCGCCGCTACCCCCCTCGACGAGCCAGGTGCTGCAGATCGTCGTCGCCGCCGCGCCGGTGCTCGGCCTCCCGTTCTGGGAGGAGTACCTGCAGCGCATCCTGGTGGCCCGAGGAGGCTCCGCGCAGTACGACAACGAGGTGTGGTCGGCCCATCGTGCCACGTTCGAGGAGCTTCTCGCGCATCTCGCCGGCTTCGGCCGCACGGTGCTGCTCTCGGGCGACGTGCACTTCGGCTACACCTGTGACCTCGCGTGGTTCGGCGGTCCCCCCGGCGCCGCAACCGCGACCGGGCGCATCGTCCAGCTTTGCAGTTCGGCGCTCAAGAACGAGGACCTCGCCCATCGGGCCATGGGGCGTCTGGGCCACCGCCCGAGCGACGGTGACGGGCCAATGGAGATCGGCTGGATCGGCTGGACGTTCCCACCGGCCGGCCTCGCGAACCTGCGCCAGACCTTCTACGAGGACTTGATGGAGCTGCCCGGCTACCGACCGGTACGGACGGCCGCCTGGGAGAGCTGGCTCCGCACGGTGATCGACGATCGCCTGCAACCGCCGGTCGTGCTCCCGACGAGCGGCTGGCCGGGGCAGGAGTCGAGGGACCTGCTCGCGACGATGGCACCGCACGCCGAGTGGGCGTACCGGGTGCGCTACCTCAGGGATGCCCGCGGCGACCTGCCGATCAACCGTGAAGTGATCGGCCACAACAACATCGGACGGCTGCGCTTCGACGTCGGTTCCGCCGGCCAGCCCTCGCACGTGGTGCACCGGCTGTATCGTTGGCACGGTGGCGACACCGCCTGGACCGAGCACACGGCCGCGCTCGCCCAGCCCTCGGTGACGGAAAGGCCGGCGTTCACGTGAGCGTGGAACACCTGCACCTCGCGCGCGCGGCCGCGCTCACGACCATCGAGGACGGACTGCGTCTGCTCGATACGCTGCTCGAGCGGCCTGGCGGGATGCGAGTCCTGCTCGCGCGCCTCGGCTGGCGTCTCGACGGCCTCACCGACGCCGATCCGGCGCCGCTCCTGGCGGCGCTGCGGACGGTGCGTGCCACACTGCGGGATGCCGTCGACGCCTCGAGCGAGGTCGAATCGGCGGCGGCCGGCCAGACGCTGATCGACGCGGTGGATCGACTCGGTGCGGAATGGACCGAGTTCGAGCAGGCGATCTCGACGACCATCGAGGCGGGCGTCCCCGGCGGCTTGGACTCGTCGCTCGTCCAGGCGTTCCTCGTCGACCTGCAGGAGTATCTCGTTTGCGAGTGGCTGCTGCACCGCGCCCCCGCGGTGCTGCACGTCGCCGACGCCCTCGGCCTATTGCGCTGGGATGCCCCCCCGCCCCTCGACACGAGCGGTCCCGAGCCGATCCGGGTCCGCTACGCCGTGCCCCGGCGCACGCTGCCCCTGCTGCGCGTGGCCTCGCTGGCCACGGATCCCGCGGCCTTGCTGCACGGCGAGACGGGCGATGGTCTGGAGGCGGTGCAGCAGGAACTCGAGCGCGTGCTCGCGGAGCTTGCCGGGAGACTGGACGACCTCGGCACGGGCGTCATGCAGGTCAGGCTGCGTCCGGATGGTGTCGAGGTCCTCGGCTTCGATCCGCCACTCCTCTCGTCCAGCGCCATGCCGGTCACCATCGACCTGCCGCTGCCGGGCACGCCGGCCCCGGCGTGCTCCGTCACCCTTGCCCCCGAATCGCTGCGCCTCCGGTGGTCCGACCTGGAGGCGACCGTCGACGGCCCCTTCACCCTGCTCCAGTCGGACGGCTTCGCACTTATCGCCGGGGGACCGCCCGGCACGGACGAAGCGCTGCCGTCGCTCACCCTGGCCCTCGGCACGCCGCCGGAGGCGGTCTTCGCGGGCGGTCTGGGTGTCGTGCTGCCCGCCTCTTGGCTGTCCGATGCGTCGGGCGCCACGCTCCAGATCCGGGCCAGCGGGTCCGTCGGGCTTCGCCAAGGCGAGGCGGTACACGTCGTCATCGATCTGGTCGAAGCCGCGCTGAGCGGGCTGCGCGTGGGCGGCAACGCCGGACCGGTGGTGGAGGCGGCGGTGCTCCGTGTCCGCGACCTGCAGTTCCCGCTGCACGCGCCGCCGGGCATCGAGATCGGCGGCGCCATGCTCCTCGGCGAGACGCGGATCGAGGTGCGGGCGCGGCTCCAGGACGAGGCCTTCGAGATTCGGTCCGTGGCGGAGGTGGAGCTGCCGGGCGGGCTGCGGTTCGAGCCGGTCGGCGGCGCACCGGTGCTGGCGCTCGAGGTGGCATGGGGCGCCACGGGAACGCTCGAGGCCGCGTTCGCCGGCAGGGTGCGGGTTCCGGGCGAAGGCGGCCTCGAGGCCGTGACGATGACCGGCAGCCTCACGCTGTCGCTGGCACCCGAAGGCGTCACGATCCATGCGGTGGCCGTGTCGGCCGCGATCGACGGCCACTGGACGTTGCCCGGCGGCATCGAGCTCCAGGAAGCGGGGTTCGCGCTGTCGTACGCGGCGGGCGTCTTCGCCGTCGATCTCACCGGACGGGTCCGGATCGGTGCGGGCGACGTGGCACTGGAGCAGGCGCGGCTCACGTTCGAAGACGCCGCGGTGTCGCTGCAGGTGGTGCAGTCGGTCACCGACGTCACCGTCGATGCGCTGGCGCTGCTCCGCGCCGGAACGATGCGCCTCGACGCATCGGCCACTGCTATGGGAGCCGTGTCGGGTTCCCTGCGGATCGACCAGGGCGCGGCCGACTTCGTCCGCTCCGGCGGCGACTGGCTGATCGAGGTCCGGTCGCTGTCGGCGTCGATCTCGACGGGCGGTGGGACGTCGCAGCTGCGGATCGACTCGGGCGTCGTCTGGTTCGCGACACCGTTTGCCGGCGCGGATGCCGACCGGGTCGGCGCGACGGTCGAAGCACTCGTCCTCGACGTCGGACCGGCTGGTGCGACCGTGAGCGGCGGTATGAGCCTCACGACAGCTTTCGATCTCTGGGAAACCGCCGGCTTCCGCATCGAGATCGGCAAGGGCACGGGAGCCGCGCTCACGGCGGGCACCGGCGTCACGCCGACCCTGTCGATGACCGGCCACGTCACCTTCCATGTCTCGGAGGACGCCCTCACCGACATGGAAGCCGTCGGTCCGGTGAGGATCGGGCTCGCCGGTACCGTGACACTGGTCGCAGGCCCAGAGCCCTCGCTCGAGTTCGAGCAGATCGACGTGGCCATCGGACCCGGCACGTTCCGGCTCGGCAGCGCCGATGCGCTGACGCTCTCGAACGCGCATATCGAGCTCAGAGGGCTCGACCGCCTCGGGCGAGCCACGCCGGCCGAGCCTTTCGAAGTTCGGATCGGCGGGCGGGTCCAGCTCGCGGACGCTGGCCCCGCGCTGACACTGGTCCAATCGGCGTTCGTCTTCGGTGGAGAGCTGCTGCCCACCTTCCAGCCCGGCGGCGTCGCCGTCGAGTCCGGCAGCTTCGGCGACGACCTTCCGTTCCAGGTCACCGGCGCCTCGTTCCGGTTCGTGGACCCCACCGTGTTATTCCCCGCTTCGCTGCACCCGTCGAACCTGATCCTCGGGATGAGCGTCGGCCTGGAGCTGCCCGTCGGCGGCGGCGAGGGCGCGGCGGGGTTCATGGCGCGTGCCGACGACCTCGTCGTCGATCTCTCGACGCCCGTGCCCACCGTGTCGCTCGACGGCCTGGGACTGGGCGTCGACGGGCTCCTCCTCGGACCGGTTCAGGTGACCGGCGTCCTCTACGTGGGCGGGCTGGGAAATCTTGCATCGCTGCCGGCACAGATCAGCGGCGACATGGAGCCCGGCACCCGCCCGTTCTTCGTGGCCGGTAAGGTCGGCGGGCGCTTCAACGGCTCGAAGCTGAACGTCCTGCTCGCGATGCGGCCCGATCGGCCGCTCGGCGCCTGCTTCGACGTCGCCGTCGATGGCGGCATTCCGATCGTCTACGGCTTTACGGTCAACGGCATCTCGGGCGGTGTATCGTTCGCGAACCAGCCGGGCAATCCGTGCGACCTCAAGGCCTACCTCGAGTTCCCCGACAACCCGGCCGAGCGGCCGCAGCTCGACGACACCGGCTGGCAGCCCGATGCGGGCGAGTACGCCTTCGAGGGCGCGCGCGCGGTGACACCGGCCACTGGGTGCGACTGCGAGTGTCCGCCGCCGTCGATGAACCCGCTGTGCCAACCGCATCCCGATGGCGCCCGCTATCCGGGTCGTGCCATCCTGAAGTTCAGCGCCATCCCGGAGGCCACCCTCGACCAGTGGGGCGTGCTGGACCTCCTCGACCACGCGACGGCTGACGCCGATGCCCTCGTGGAATCGGTTCTGGATGTGGTCCGCCCGCAGCTCGACGCCCTCGTTCCGACCCTGCCGGACGACTTCGAGCTGCCGGCCGGCATGCCGGACGAACTGGTCGCGATGGCGCGCGACCCGGTGGGCGCCATCGTCACGCCGATGCGCCCACGCCTGCGTGCGGCACTCGCCGACGCCGGCGGCGCGGTGCGCGAACGGTTCATCGAGACGATGGCGGCCGGCATCGAGTGCCCCGACGTCACGCTCCAGGTCACGGGCACCTTTTCCTATACCGGCGTCGGCTACTTCCTCACCGTGACCGGCGGCGTCAACGTCGGCACGACCGGCACGGCCGGGGTGATCGGAACGGTGAACCTGTTCGGCATCCCGATCGGCCAGCTCCGCGCGTTCGTCTCGGGCACCGACGCGCAGGGACTGCCGCAGCAGTCGTTCTGTGGCGATCTCGACCTGTCGTTCGGGCCGTTCGACTTCGGGCGAGTGTGCCTGACGGCCACCGCGCCATCGATCGAGCGCATCGTCCTCGAAGCGCTCATCGAACATCTGCCTGCTCTCGCCACGATCGGCGGCACGGCCGGACCGGCCCTGCTCGCGAGCCTGCTCGACGACGTCGACGTGCTGCCGGGTTCGCCCGCCCAACGCATCGCGGCGCTCGACGTCGAAGACGCGCTCGCCATCGTCAATCGCCTCTCCGCACAGGGCGCGGCGCACGGACCGGTCGTGCAGGCGTGGTTGGCCGGGCTCTTCGCCACGCTCTGGGAGAGCTTCGATCCGACGATCGACGCCTGCGGCGTCGTCCAGCCGAAGGTCTTCGGTCTGCCCGTCATCGGCGAAGTGGCGACGCTGGAGGTGAGCATCCGCAAGGACCGGCTCACCGCCACGACGACCGTCCCGCTGTCGCAGGCGATGCTTTCGCTCGTCGCCGGGTCGTACGCCATGTTCGTCATGCCCACCGACTACCTGACGCTGTCGGTGAGCTCCGGATTTCCCGATCCGATCGGTGTCGGGATCAAGACGTTCCTGGACGTCGGCGGCGACCCGCGGGCCTTCGAAGGCGCGGTCACGGCAGAAGTGGACCGCGTGCTGGAGGAGACGCTCTTCGCCGTCGGCCTCAGGGTGTGTCCGTTCGGCCTCGAGCTCGCTCGCGCGCAGGGACGCCTTCTGCTGCCCGATCTGATCCAGTACCCCGCAGCGGCATGGACCCCTCCCGACGGCCGGGCGGCGTTGCTGGCCGCCTGCCTCGAGCAGGACCTGCTCGTGCAGCCGACGTGGACCGGCGACCTCGAGCCATTGGGGCACCCGGGCTCCGACCTGCGGCGCGATTGGTTCCCGCACGGCGGCCTTGTGGGCGCGGGTATCCTCCGGCTCCCGCGGCTCCTCACCGACACAC
>JBJHBG010000002.1:0-35405 GCA_050485385.1 Geminicoccaceae bacterium
GTGATGGGTCGTTCGGGGTTGGTGGTGTCGATGACCACGACCACGTCGGTGGGTCGCGGCCCCAACCGCAGCGGCGGGTCGCGTCGGCGTCTCAGCTTCTCGGGTGGCGGGTCGCCGGCGGGGTGTGGGGGTGGCGGGTCGCCGGTGGGGTGTCGCTTCGGTGTGCTGGCGGCTGGTTCGGTGGCTGGCGCTGTGGGCTCGGGCGCGCGGGGTGTGTCGCTGTCGGCCGGGGCGTCGGGACGGGCTGGCGGGTCGGCGTCGTCACCGCCGTGCAGGCGGTCAACGCCGGCGCCGACTACGCTCTCGGCCGCCGCCTCGTCCGCGAGCGGGTGACCGTGGACCCCGACCGCCTGGCCGACCCGACGACCGACCTCAAGGCGTTGTTGCCCGCCCGGCGCTGACGCTGGTCACGAAAGCGTCACCCAGGCGGCCTAGGCCTCCGTCGTCCCACGACGATGGCGGAGGTTCCCATGCGGCAATTCCTGATGGCGACGGCAGCGGTCGTGGCCTTGACCGGCCCGGCCGAGGCGGAGATCGCGCTCCACGTGCTCGGCCATTACCAGAGCGGCATCTATCAGGCGAGTGCGGCCGAGATCGTGACCTTCGACGCGGCCAGCCGGCGCGCCTTCGTCATCAACGCCGCGAGCGGCGAGGTGGACGTCCTCGACCTGAGCGACCCCGCCAACCCGGTCCGCGCCTTCGCCATCGACGTCAGCGATCTCGGCGCCGACGCCAACAGCGTGGCGACCCAAAACGGCATCGTCGCGGTGGCGGTCGAGGCGAACGTCCGCACCGATCCGGGGTTCGTTGCCCTCTACAACACCGACGGCAACCGCCTCGCCGTGGTCCAGGTCGGGGCCCTGCCCGACGCGCTCACCTTCTCCCCCGACGGTCGCTGGGTGCTGGTCGCCAACGAGGGCGAGCCGAACGACGACTATACCGTCGACCCCGAGGGCTCGGTCTCGATCATCGATCTCGAGGCCGGTCCCGCCAACGTCGCCCAGGACGACGTGCGCACGGCCGATTTCCGCGCCTTCGACGGCCAGGAGGACGAACTGCGCGCCCAGGGCATCCGCATCTTCGGCCCCGGTGCCACGGCCAGCCAGGACTTCGAGCCGGAATGGGTCGAGGCCGCAGCCGACAACCGCACGGCCTATGTCTCGCTGCAGGAGAACAACGCCATCGCCGTCGTGGACATCGGGACGGCGAGCGTGACCTCGATCCACCCGCTCGGATTCAAGGACTGGTCGGCCGAGGGCGCATGGGCGGGTGCGGGCTTCGATGCGAGCGACCGCGACGGTGCGATCAACCTCCAGCACTGGCCGGTACGGGGCATCTTCCAGCCCGACACCATCCGGCTTTACGAAACCGGCGGCGAGACCTTCGTCGTCACCGCCAACGAAGGCGACAGCCGCGACTACGGCGGCTATTCGGAGGAATACCGCATCGCCCAGGCGACGTTGGCCGCCGACGTCTTCCCCGACGCCGAAACGCTCCAGGCGCCGGAGAACCTCGGCCGGCTGCGGTTCACCACGTCGCTGGGTTACCGGGACGATGCGGCATGCGTCGCGCTGGTCACCGCGACGGGCGATCCCGCCGACTGCGTCTTCGAGGAACTCTACGTCTTCGGCGCCCGGTCGATGGCGATCTTCCGTGTCACCGACGATGGCCTGGACCTGGTGTTCGACACGGGCTCGCAGATGGAGGAGACCATCGCCGCCCAACTGCCGGAGCACTTCAACGCCAACCACGCGCAGAACGGCACCTTCGACGAGCGCTCCGACGACAAGGGGCCGGAGCCGGAGGGCATCGCCCTCGGCGAGATCGACGGTCGTACCTACGCCTTCGTCGGCCTGGAGCGCATTGGCGGCGTGATGGTCTACGACATCACCGAGCCCGCCCAGACTCGCTTCGTCCAGTACGTGAACAACCGGGACTTCTCGCTACCGAACGAGCCGGAAGCGCTGACCACCACCGACCTCGGGGCCGAGGGCCTGCACTTCGTTGCCGCCACCGACAGCCCCGATGCGCAAGGCCGGCCGCTGCTGCTGGTCGGCAACGAGGTCAGCGGCACGACCACAGTGTTCGTCATCGACCGGGTGGAGTGAGCAGGAAGGTCAGGAGCTTAGGCCCCGTACGGACCGGGGACACGGGTTACAGGCATACGAGGACATGGGTGACGGTCGGCTGGCTGGGGTTGTGGCCGAGATCGACGTCGGCGATGCGGCGGCCGTGGGCGCGCTGGATGGCGGTGTGCGGGTGGCCAGGGCGCGCCGTTGGCGGCGAGGATCGCGTCCGGCAGGCCGCAGCGGCGGAAGACGCCCTCCAGACGCCCACGCACCGTCGCCTCCCGCTCGTCGGCGCAGGCCCCGGACGGCAACTGGGGCCGCGAGCCGGTAGCGCGAAGGGCCGTCGAGCACGGTCAGGGTAAAGCAGCGCACGCCCTTGCCGCCGCTCCGCCCGTCGAGGCCGAAATGACCCTCGAAGTCCATCTGCCAGAGCCGGTTCGGGGCCGCCGCCTCGAAGCGGACGAAGGCCTTGGGCGCGGCCTCACCCGGCGCCGGCAGCCCGTGGCGGCGCAGGATGCCGGTGATCGTGCTCGCCGCCGGCACCAGGTCCACGGCCAGGCCGCCGTTCGGCAGCGCGTGCCGGACCTTCCGCCCGCCCCACGCCGGATGCGCCTGCCGCAACCCCACCTCGTCCACCGCCTGCCATGGCCTCCCGACCCTCCCGACCACGACACGCCGGAAGTGTCACCCATCGCGCCGGTCCGTACGGGGCCATCGAGCCCACCGGCGACTTAACGCAACTCCTGGAGCCTTCGCTTCTGCCGGCCTTGGGCGTCGAAGTTTTCGGGGTCGAGCCAAGTTTCGAAGGCGGTTTTGAGGCGGGGCCATTCGTGGTCGAGGATGGCGAACCAGGCGGTGTCGCGGTTCTTGTCCTTGACTACGGTGGCTTGGCGGAAGGTGCCTTCGTAGGTGAAGCCGTAGCGTTCGGCGGCGCGCATGGAGCGGGCGTTGGCGGCGTTGCACTTCCATTCCAGGCGGCGGTAGCCGAGCCGGTCGAAGGCGTAGGCGGCCATGAGGTAGATCGCCTCGGTGGCGGCGGGGGTGCGTTGCAGGGGCGGGGTGAAGAGGAGGTGGCCGACCTCGATGGCGCCGCCCCTTGGATCGAGCCGCAGATAGCTGGCGAGCCCGGCGGGCGTGCCGCCGGCGGGGGTGAGGGTGTAGAATACGGGGTCGAGCAGCCCGGCTTGTGCCCACAACCACTGCCGATAGGCGCCGACGTCGGCGAAGGGGCCGTAGGCCATGTAGCGCCAAAGCTCCGCGTCCACGGGTGCGGTCGTATGCGCGGCCGTGAACAGCGGTTCCGCATCCCGGTCGGGGTGCAGCGCGTCGAGCGTCACGTAGCGCCCCTCTAACGGGCTGCGCGCCGGCACCAGCGCCCCTTGCCAGCCCAACCGTCCGTCGTCCGTGTCCATCGCGTTCACCTCGCCAAGCGCCTCCGGTCTCGATGGCGTCCGAAAGGCGGGAACGCAAGCGCTCTCGACGTGAACCTCTTGCGTTGCGTTCCCGTCGCCAGTGCGCTTGAAGCGGCGCGAACGAAAAGACGTGAAGCGGGGGCGGCGCCATGGCATCGGACATCGAGATCGCGCGGCGAGCCCGCCTCAAGCCCATCGGCGAGATCGCCGACGGGCTGGGGGTGGAGGCCACGGCGCTGGAGCCCTATGGCCGATACATCGCCAAGGTCGATCCGGCCGAGACCCCGGGTCGCGAGCGCGGCAAGCTGGTTCTGGTCACGGCGATGACGCCGACGCCGGCGGGCGAGGGCAAGACGACGACCACCGTCGGGTTGGGGGACGGGCTCAACCGGATCGGCAAGCGCGCCATGGTCTGCCTGCGCGAGCCGTCGCTCGGCCCCTGCTTCGGCATGAAGGGCGGGGCTGCCGGCGGCGGCTACGCCCAGGTCGTGCCGATGGAGCGGATCAACCTGCACTTCACCGGGGACTTCCACGCCATCGGCTCGGCCCACAACCTGCTGGCCGCGCTCCTCGACAACCACGTCTACTGGGGCAACGCGCTCGGCATCGACGCGCGGCGCATCGTCTGGCGCCGGGTCATGGACATGAACGACCGGGCGCTGCGCCAGATCGTGAGTTCCCTGGGCGGCGTTGCCAACGGCTTTCCCCGCGAGGACGGTTTCGACATCACGGTCGCCTCCGAGGTGATGGCCGTGCTCTGCCTGGCGCGGGATCTGCACGACCTCGAGCACCGGCTGGGCCGCATGGCGGTGGCGCAGACGCGCGACCGCCGGCAGGTGACGGCGGCCGACCTCGACGCCGCCGGGGCGATGACCGTGCTGTTGAAGGATGCCTTCTCGCCCAACCTCGTGCAGAGCCTGGAGGGCAATCCCGCCTTCGTCCACGGCGGCCCCTTCGCCAACATCGCCCATGGCTGCAACTCGCTCGTGGCGACGAAGACGGCCTTGCGTCTCGCCGACTACGTCGTGACCGAGGCGGGCTTCGGCGCCGACCTCGGGGCGGAGAAGTTCTTCGACATCAAATGCCGTCAGGGCGAGTTGACGCCGGCCGCCGCGGTCGTCGTCGCGACGGTGCGCGCGCTCAAGATGCACGGCGGCGTCGCCCGCGACCAGTTGACGCGCGAGGACTTGGACGCGCTGCGGCGTGGGCTCGCCAATCTCGCGCGGCACGTGGCCAACGTGGCGCGCTTCGGCGTGCCGGCGGTGGTGGCGGTCAACCGCTTCGGCGGCGATACCGAGGCCGAACTCGAGCTGGTCGCCCGCGTCTGCCGCGACGAACTCGGCGTCGAGGCGTTCGTCTGCGAGCACTGGGCGCGGGGCGGCGCGGGCATCGAAGGACTCGCGGCGCGGGTCGCAGCACTCGCCGACGCGGCGGACGCGGGCGCCGGCTTCCGCCCGCTCTACGACGACGACGTCAGCCTCGAGGCCAAGCTGCGGACCATCGCCACCGAACTCTACGGCGCCGCCGGGGTCGGCCTCGGCGCCGGCGTCGCCGAGCGGCTCGATGCGTTCGAGGCGCAGGGCTACGGCACCCTACCCGTCTGCGTCGCCAAGACGCCCTACAGCTTCTCGACCGATGCCAACGCCAAGGGCGCGCCCAGCGGGCATGTGCTGACCGTTCGCGACGTGCGGCTGGCCGCCGGCGCCGGCTTCGTCGTCGCCATCTGCGGCGACGTCACGACCATGCCCGGCCTGCCCCGGAGTCCGGCCGCGCACCACATCCGGATGGACGACGCCGGCCACGTGGTCGGCCTTTTCTGAGCGACCGCGCGGAAGTGTGATGATCGACTCGGTGGTGCGGCCGTTGCGGATTCGTTAAGACTAGGGCTTTACGCCGGTAGATTGTGTCCGACGACGCTTCGTGCGGCCAAACGAACGAGATCGATCATGCGCGTGCAGATTTGGCTTCCCCTCGGTGTGTCGCTCGTGTTGGCGGCCTGCGCCGGCCCGACGTTCGAGCGTGGCGCGTCCGCGCCCGACGCCCGTTCGCCGCTCGCAGCCGGGCTGCCGGCCGCGATCGAGGCGTGGCCCGGCCCGGAGCGCTTGGCGCTGCAACGATTCTACACCGAGCGCGAGCATCGGCCGGTCTGGTTCGACGACGGCGAGCACGCCGACGAGCGAGCGAGCGCGGTGGCCGAGATGCGCGCGGCGCGCGTCGAGGGGGTAGACGCCGCTTGGGCCGAACCCGCCGACGTCGAGGCGCGGCTGGCGGCCGAAGTCGGGCTGACCGCCGCCCTCGCCCGGCGCCTCCGCGCCGATCCCGACACGGACGTGCTCGTGGTGGCCCTGGCCGACGACTTGCGCGCGATGCAGCCGACGCCGGCGCGTCAACCGGTATACGGGGCGCAGGAGGTCGGCATCGAACGCTATCGGGCGATCGTGCGCGCCGGCGGCTGGCCCACCGTCCCCGAGGGCCCGACGCTCGATCCGGGCAGCATCGATCCGCGTGTCGACGCTCTGCGGGACCGGCTGCTCGTCACGGGCGACCTCGTGCCCGGCACCAGCGCGGGGCCGCGCTACGATCCGGCGCTGGTGGCGGCCTTGCAGCGGTTCCAGGCCCGCCATGGGCTCGCCGTCGACGGTCGCGTCGGCCCGGCGACGCTGCGCGCCCTCAACGTGCCGGCGACGCAGCGGTTGGAGCAGTTGGAGGGTGCCGAGCGCGAGAAGCGCGCGCTGGCACGCCTGCTGGGCGACCGCTACGTGCTGGTGAACCTGCCGGCCTACGAGTTGCGCTACGTCGAGGGCGGCGAGGTGCGCCATGCCGCCGACGTCGTCATCGGCTCGGTCGAGTACCAGACGCCGATCTTCTCGCACAGCATCGACCATCTGGTGTTCAATCCCGACTGGATGGTACCGCGCAGCATCGCCAACCGCAGCCTCCTGCCGCAGTTTCGCGAGGATCCGGTGAAGATGGCGGCGCAGGGCTACCGGCTGCTCGACGGCAGCGGCGAGGCGATCAGCCCGATCGTGGTCGACTGGGACGAGGTGGCGGACGGCCGGCTGCCCTATCGGGTGCGGCAGTTGCCCGGCCCGGCCAACGCGCTCGGCGAGGTCAAGTTCATGTTCCCGAACGAGCACGCGGTCTATCTGCACGACACGCCGACCCGGAGCTACTTCGCCCGCTCGATGCGGGCCTTGAGCAACGGCTGCGTCCGCGTGCAGGATCCGATGACGCTCGCCGAGTTGCTGCTGGCGCCGGAGGGCTGGGATCGACGCCGCATCGACGATCTGGTTCGCAGCGACCGCACCCGCACGGTGCGGCTGCGCGAGCCCGTGGCCGTGCATCTGGCCTACATCACCGCCTGGGCCGAGGCCGACGGAACGGTCCAGTTCCGCAACGACGTCTACGGCCGCGAGACCGCCACGATGCAACTCGCCGCACGCTGACCGGCCCCGCGGCAGTCGGCCGGCGCAGGGGCTGGGGTCGCTCGTGCGTCTTCGGCCGGCATCGGTGTTGGCCGAAGGCCGCGGGGCGGCGGTGAGCTTGCCGGAAGCCTTTTTCGGCTGTCGGATCGACACGAACGCTCGGTCCTGTAGCGTTCGGAAGGAACCAATAGGTTGATGTTGCCCTGTGCCACGACCCGTGGCATGAGCGTTAACCATAATCCCCAATCTGGAACGGCCATGCGCCAAGCCGTGCCGACCGCTGTTTCAGGCCAGCGGGCGATTGCCGATCGTCACGAACCATCGGAACTGCCGGCGGCACCGCTAGGCGTGCTGCTGGGCTCCATCGGCCGACGGTCGGACGATGCCACTATCGCACGCGCTTTGGAAGAGGCGCGTAGCGACGATCCCGTGCGGCGGCTGCTGATCGCCGGCGAGCGGCTGGGCGTCGACCTCGAGGCCGAACCCGCCACCCGCAAGGCGCTGGAGGAGCGGAGCCCGCCCTTCCTCGTGGTCGAGCCGACCGGTGCGGTGCACTGCGTCGAGGCGCGGCTCGGCTCGGCCTTGTTCTTCGCCGCAGCGCCCGGCGAGCGCCGGACGCTGCGCGACTTCGCCCGACCCGGCGTGGCCGTGATCGCACCGCGCTTCGCCGCACCCGAGGCCAAGCCGGTCGCCGTGGGCGAGCGCATCGGCGCCCGCCTGCGGCCGGTGTTCTGGGAAATCGCCGTCGCCAGCGTGATGATCAACCTGCTGGCGCTGGCGACGCCGCTCTTCATGATGACGGTCTACAACCAAGTCATCGGCCATGGCGCGTTGCGCACGTTGGACGTGCTCGCCATCGGCATGGTCACGCTCTTCGCGTTCGATGCGGCGTTGCGGCTGTTGCGCGGGTACGTGGTGAGCCATGCCGGCGCCCGCATCGACGCCGCCGTCGGCGGCGACGTCGTCCAGCACCTGTTGCATCTGCCGCTACGCCAGTTGCAGGCGCTCACCCCCGGCCACGTCGTCGAACACCTGCGGCAGATCGACAATTTGCGCCTGTTCTTCACCGGCCAAGTGCCGCTGCTTTGGGTCGACCTCGCCTTCGTCGTGCTGTTCGTCGGCGTGATCGCGGTCCTCGCACCGCCGCTGGCCCTGATCGTCGTGGCCGCGGTGCCGCTGCTCGTCCTCGCCTCCTGGTACGCGGCCCGACGGCAACGCCGGCTGATGGCGGAGGGTTTCCAGGCCGCCGCCGACAAGGCCTCGGCGGTCGGCGAGACGGTCAGCAACGCGCTCACCATCAAGGCTCTCGGCCTGGAGAGCGACATGGCCAAGACCTTCGACGACAAGCTCGCACGCAGCGCCGAGGCGGGCTTCCGCGCGGGTCAACTCAACGGGTCCGCCCAGACGGTGGGCCTGTTCCTCCAGCACATGGTCACGCTGCTGCTGGTCTATGTCGGCGCGCACCTGATCCTGGCGGGCGATCTCTCGGTCGGTGCCCTGATCGCCGCGACGATCCTCTCCGCCCGCGCGCTGGCGCCGTTGCGCCAACTCGGCGGCGCTTGGCACCACGTCCGCGCCGTGCGCGACGCCATGGCGACCCTCGACAAGCTGCTCGCCGAAGGTGCGGCCGCCCAGCAGAAGGTCGGCCCCGCCCCGACGCTGGAGGGCCGCCTGAAGCTCGACGACGTGAGCTACCGCTATCAGGGCCACGTCGCTGCCCTCGCCGACATCGACTTGGACATCGAACCCGGTCAAGTGCTCGCCGTGGTCGGCCCGCCAGGCTCCGGCAAGACGACGCTGACCAAGATCCTGCTCGGCCTCTTGCCGCCGCTCGGCGGCCGTGTCCTGGTGGACGGCTTCGATCTCCGCCACCTGCCGACCGGCGCCCTGGTGCGCCAGGCCGGCTACGTGCCGCAGGAAACCCAGCTCTTCCGCGGCACCATCGCCCACAATATCGGCCTCGGCCTGCATCAGCCCGATTTCAACCGTATCGTCGCCGCGGCCCGCTTCACCGGCCTGCACGAGGTGATCGAGGGGCTGCCGCTCGGCTACGGCACCATGCTCGGCGACGGCAGCTTCAACCTGTCGACCGGCCAAGCCCAACTCTTGGCACTCTCCCGAGCGCTGGTGCGCAACCCGCGCGTGCTGGTGTTCGACGAGGCGACGAGTGCGCTCGACCAAGCGAGCGAACAGAAGCTCGTGGCACGGCTGCGGCCGATCGTACGCGGCCGGACGGTGGTGATGGTAACGCACCGCCCGGCCCTCCTGGCGCTCGCCAATCGGGCCGTCAGGCTGGAGCGCGGGCGGATCGTCGACAGCGGCAGCGTGACCGACGTCCTGCGCCGCAGTGCCGTCGCAGCGGAGTGACGACGATGGCCAAGACCCTGCTTCCCCGTTGCGCCACCCTCGCCGATACCCGCACGGGCTACGGCGCGCGCGGTCTGATCCTGCTGCTCGCCGGGCTCGTCGCGCTCGGCCTCGCCTGGGCCGGCTGGGCCGAGGTCGAGCAGGTGGTGCGGGCGACCGGCAAGGTCGAACCCGCCGACCAAGTGCAAGTGGTCAATCACCGCAATGGTGGCCGCGTTGCCGGTGTCGTCGTGCGCGAAGGTGCGCTGGTCGAGGCCGGCGACGTCCTGATGCGGCTCGACGATGCGTTCGACCGCAGCGCCCTGCTCGAGTTGCAAGGCCGGCTCGACGTCGAGCTTGCCCGCGCCGCCCGGCTGGAAGCCGAACTCAATGGCGACGACCTCGTCATGCCGGTTACGCTGACGTCCAGCCGACCCGACCTCGCGGCGGAGCAGGCGGCCCTGCTCCTCGCCCGTGGCACGGCACACGACCGTCAACTCGCCCAACTCGCCAGCACCGAGCGCAGGCGGGCGATGGAGGTCGAGGAACGCACCCAGGACGTGATGCGGCTGGAGCGCACCCTGGTCCTCTTGAAACAGGAAGCGGCGGCAATGGACGAGTTGACGCGCCGCGGCCTGAACCCGCAGCTCCGCCAGATCGCGGTGCAGCGCCAAGTGGCCGACGCGGAGGGCGAGTTGGAGGTGGCGAAGAGCAGCCGCGAGGCCGCCTCGGCTGCCCGCGACGAGGCCATGGACGCCCAGGCGCGGCTGGCGGCCGACCGCGAACGCGACCTCAGGGCGGAGCTTGCCGCCGCCCGCGCCGAGGTCTTCAACCTCGAGCAGGCGCTGCACCGCCAGCGGCAGGTGGTCGACGAACTGGTCGTGCGCGCGCCGATCGGCGGCATCGTCAAGGACCTCGCCGTCAACACGCCCGGCCAGAGCTTCGCCGCGCACACGCCGCTCGTCACCCTGGTGCCGACCGAGGGGCCGCTCCTGGTCGAGGCCAAGGTGGCGCACAGCGACATCGGCAAGCTGCACGTCGGCCAGCCGGCGGTGGTCAAGGTGATGGCGTTCGACTACCTCCGCTACGGCCGGCTGGAGGGCGAGATCGTCCACATCGCCGCCGACGCCAACACCGACGAGCGCACCGGCGAGGTCGCCTACCGGGTGCGCGTGACCACCGACCGCCCGGCACTGGAGCGCGACGGCGTTACCTACCCGCTCGTGCCCGGCATGCTGGTCGACGTCGAGCTGATCACCGGCGAACGCAGCATCCTCAGCTACCTCACCGACCGCATCCTCATGCTCCGCGACGACGCCTTCCGCGAGGGTTAGGGAGGATCGAGGGGATCGTCGCCCCCTGCCACCTCGTTCGCCGACGCTTGGCCTAAAGGACGTGGCCGGCTACGCCTGTTGCCATCGAGCGGAGGCGGGGCGGGTGCGGGTTTGCGGGTTGTTCAGCGGGATCGGCGGGCTGGAACTGCCGTTCGCCCGCCGTGGCGGCGAGACGCTGCTGCTCTGCGATTCGTGGGACGCGTCGCGGGCCGTGCTCGAGCGGCGTTTTCCGCACGTGCCGCTGCATACGGACGTGGCCACCCTCGATGCGCTGCCCGACCGCGTCGACGTGGTCACGGCGGGCTTTCCCTGCACGGATCTCTCCCAGGCCGGGCGAACCGCCGGCATCGGCGGTGCCGAATCCGGCCTGGTCGGGCACGTGTTCCGGCTGCTGCGGGACCGCCCGGTCGAGTGGCTGGTACTGGAGAACGTGCGCAACATGCTGGTCCTGGAGCGCGGCCGGGCGATGGCCTTGCTGGTCCGCGAGTTGGAAGCGCTGGGCTTTCGCTGGGCCTATCGGCTGGTCGATTCCCGCTTCGCCGGCGTACCGCAACGGCGCCACCGGGTCCTGTTCGTCGCGTCACGCGACCACGATCCGTGCGGCGTGCTGTTCGCCGACGAGGCGGGGCCGTTGCCCGACGCGCAGCTCAGGGACGACGCCTTCGGCTTCTATTGGACCGAGGGGCTGCGCGGCCTCGGCTGGGCGCAGGATGCCATACCGCCGCTCAAGGGCGGCTCCAAGGTCGGCATCCCCTCGCCGCCGGCCGTCTGGCTGCCGGGGGCACCGCTCGGCCGGCGCCTCGTGACGCCCGGCATCGAGGATGCCGAGGCGCTGCAAGGCTTCGCGCGCGGTTGGACGGCGTCGGGCGAGCCGGACGGCCGTGGCGGCGCGCGCTGGAAGCTGGTCGGCAACGCCGTCACCGTCGCCGTCGCCGACTGGCTCGTCGGACGCCTCTCGCACCCCGGTGCGCCGCTCCTGCCCCCTGCCCGGAGCGAGCGTGGCTGGCCGGCCTCGGCACATGGCGCGAGCGGCCGCATCCAGCCGGTCGACGCCTCGCCCTGCCCCGAGCACCGCCCCTATCGCCACCTGACCGACCTGCTCGCCACGGACGGTCTGCGCCCGCTGTCGCATCGCGCCGCGGCCGGCTTTCTCGCCCGCGCCCGCCGCGCCAAGCTGCGCTTTCCACCGGGGTTTTTGGAGGACGTCCAGCGTCACGCCGCCACGGTTGCCTGAGCCTCGATCCGCGCCGGGAGCTTGAGGCGGAAAGCCGTGCCGTCGGGGCCGGTGGACTCGAGCACCAAGTCGCCACCGTGGCGCTGGGCGAGTTCGCGGGCGATGTGCAGGCCGAGCCCGGTGCCGTTCTTGCGGCCGACACTGACGAACGGCTCGAACAGGTCCGCGCGCACCGCCTCCGGCAGCCCCGGCCCGGTATCGGCGATGCGCACCTCGACCCCCTGCCCGGTCGACGTTGCCTCCAGTTTGACGGCTCCACCCTTCGGGCCCATCGCCTGCACGGCATTGGCCAACAGGTTGTCGAAAATGCGCGCAAGTTGGTCGGGATCGGCGGCGACCTCCAGCGCCTCGGGCACCGAGACTTCGATGCGCACCGTACCGTCGCCGCTCGACCAGCGCTCGGCCGCGGCCGCCACGAAGGGGGCCAGCGCAAAGCGATGGCGGACTAGCGCCGGCTCGTCGGCACGGGCAAAGGCCAGCGTTGCGGTGCAGAGCCGCGTGGCCCGCTCCAGCGCATCGATCAGTCGCGGGGCGATTTGCTTCACCTTGGGATCGGCGCTCACCTCGAGGCGGTCGGACAGCAGCATCGCCGAGGCGAGCACGTTCTTCAGGTCGTGGTTGATCTTGCCGACGGCGGCACCGAGTGCCGCGAGCCGCTCACGCTGGCGCAAGGCCGCACGCACGCGCTTCTGCATGCGTCTGGTCTCGACCTGGACGACGCCGATCTCGTCGCTGCGTCGGGTGGGCGCCGCCAGCGCGTCCGCATCCTCCGGATTGCGGCGGAAGGCGGTCACCGCGCCGGTCAACTCGCGCAAGGGGTGCACGATCAACCGTTGCAGGACGAGAAACAACGAGCCCGCGACCAGGACGGAAAGGAACAAGGAGAGCTGCAGGATGCGCCCGGAATAGGCGACCATCTCGCGGCACATCGCCCGCTCGGGCAGGACCACGTCGACCATGACCGTCGGATCGAGCGGCGAGGGGCCCACGACGCGGATGATCCGCTCGCCGGGGCTGAGCATGGCGACGAACGCGTTGCGGATCATCTGCGGCACGGTTTCGTCGGCGAGCCGATAGGTGGCATCCGCTTCGACCATCGCACCCAGTTCCAGCATGCGGTTACCGGCCGTCACGGCGATCGCCTGCATGCGTGCCTGATCGAGCAGCCGCTGCTCCAGCGTGTCGTCGAGGTCGGCATCCTCGCCGGCGAGCAGCAGCGTGGTCGCGAGATGTGCGGTGCCCAGGCGCTCGGTCAGATACTGGACGCGAAAGCGCGAGATCGAGGGAACGTAGATCAGCACTTCGCCGAGCAGCACCAGGGCGATGGTCAACAGCAGGAGACGCCCGCTCAGCCCGCGCACCGGCGGCGGAACCTTCGGATCGTTCGGGCGTTCGGCAATCGCGCCGGCCATCGGTCACCTCGTGGCGCAGCGCCGGGAACGTGTGCGCGACGCGCGGTTTGACAGCGCCGCCGCACCTCCTTATACAGCCGCAGCTGTTTTCCGGCGGAAGGATTCACTGGTGAAGCGTACCTATCAACCGAGCCGGCTCGTCCGCAAGCGCCGTCATGGCTTTCGCGCGCGCCTCGCCACCGCCGCCGGCCGCAAGATCCTGGCGCGGCGTCGCGCCCGCGGCCGCAAGCGGTTGTCCGCCTGAGACGGTGACGGGCCGCCTGCGGCGGCTCCGCAAGCGCGCGTCGTTCCTCCGAGCGGCCAAAGGTCGCAAAGTGGTGAAGCCCGCGTTCGTGCTCCAGATCGTGCCGGCCGAGACCTCGACCGATGTCGGCGTCGGCTTCACCGCATCGAAACGCATCGGGGGCGCGGTCGCGCGCAATCGGGCCAAGCGGCGCCTGCGCGAGGCGGCACGGCTGGTGTTGCCGCAGCACGGCCTGACCGGACACGATCACGTTTTGGTGGCGCGAAGCGCCGTGGTGGCGTACCCCTTCGCCGCGTTGACGGCAGACCTCACCGAGGCACTGGCGATGGCACGGGCGCGCGAGCGATGAGGCGGGCGATCGGTCGCACGGTCGCGTGGCCGCTGATCGCACTGGTCGTGCTCTATCGCTACGGCCTGTCGCCGCTGTTGGGGAGGCCCTGCCGCTTCGCGCCGAGCTGTTCCGAATACGCGCTGGAAGCGCTACACCGGCACGGCGGCCTTCGCGGCGGCTGGTTGGCCTTCCGCCGCATCGTCCGCTGTCACCCCTGGGGCGGCGCCGGCTACGACCCGGTACCGCCCGTTCCATCACCCAAGCGCGATTGAGCCCCCCGGTCGGTCATGCCCGAGCAACGCAACCTGATCCTCGCGATCGTCATCTCGATCCTCATCATCCTGGGGTTCCAGTACTTCTACGAGCTGCCGCGGATGCAGCAGGCGCAGCAAGACGCGGAGCGGCGGGCGGCCCAGCAGGAAATGCTGGACGAAGCCATCCCCCCGGCACCGCGGACGGCCGCTGAGGCCGGCGTCGGCGTAGACCCTGCGGTCGAACCGCCGGCCGAAGCGCCCCGGCTCCAGATCGAGGCGACGCGCGTGCGCGGCAGCATCTCGCTGGTCGGCGGCCGCATGGACCAGCTCGAGCTGCTCGACTATCGCCAGACCCTCGCCCCCGACAGCCCGCTGATCCAGGTGCTGGAGCCGGTCGGTCGGCCCAATCCGTACTTCGCCGAGTTCGGTTGGGTGCCGGAGAACGGCGGCATCCGCGTGCCCGACGGCCAGACGGTATGGACCGCGGATGCTACGGTGCTGATCCCCGGGCGCCCGGTGACGCTCCGTTGGGACAACGGCGAAGGCCTGGTGTTCGAGCGGCGCATCGCCGTCGACGACGACTTCATGTTCACGATCACGCAAACCGTGACCAACACCGGTGGCGAGGCGGTGAGCCTTTTCCCCTACGGCCTGATCAGCCGCTGGGGCGACGTGCCCATCCTCGGCTTCTGGATCCTGCACGAAGGCCCGATCGGCGTGCTCGAGGGACGGCTGCAGGAGTACACCTACAGCAACGTGCGCGACCGCGGCGAGATCCCGTTCGAGAGCGACGGCGGCTGGCTCGGCATCACCGACAAATATTGGCTCACCGCCCTCGTCCCCGATCAACGGGCCGAGGTGCAAGCGAACTTCCGCTTCGTCGACGTCGGACCCGGCGGTCGCTACCAGACCGACTTCCTGCGCCCCGCCCTGACCGTGGCTCCCGGCGAGACGGCCAGCGTGACCGACCATCTCTTCGCCGGCGCCAAGGAAGTGCTGCTGCTCGAGCGCTACGGGCGCGAACTGGGTCTCCAGCTCTTCGACCGCGCGGTGGACTTCGGCTGGTTCTGGTTCCTCACCAAGCCCTTCTTCCACATCCTGCACTGGCTCTTCGTCTTCACCGGCAACTACGGCGTGGCCATCCTGATCCTGACGCTGATGATCAAGTTGCTTTTCTATCCTCTGGCCAACAAGTCCTACGTGGCCATGAGTCAGATGAAGAAGCTTCAGCCGGAGATGATGAAAATTCGCGAGCGCCATGAAGGCGATCGTGAAAAAATGAACCAAGAAATGATGGCACTCTACAAGAAAGAGAAGTTAAACCCGGCAGCGGGATGCTTACCCATCATCGTGCAGATCCCGGTGTTCTTCGCGCTCTACAAGGTCTTGTTCGTTTCCATCGAGATGCGGCATGCGCCGTTCTTCGGCTGGGTGCAGGATCTGTCGGCGCCGGATCCGACCACCATTTTCAATCTGTTCGGCATCCTACCCTTCGCCATGCCCCTGTGGATGCCCGCCATCGGCGTCTGGCCAATCGTCATGGGCCTCACCATGTGGCTGCAGATGCGGCTGAACCCGACGCCGCCGGACCCGATGCAGGCCAAGATCATGTCGTTCCTGCCCTGGATCTTCGTCTTCCTGTTCGCGACGTTCCCGGCCGGGTTGGTGATCTACTGGGCCTGGAACAACGTCCTCTCGATCGCCCAGCAGTGGCTGATCATGCGACGCATGAACGTCCAGATCACGTGAGCCGGCGATGATCGGGGCCGGTGCCGACGCGTTCGACACGCCCGAGCGGCTGGAGCGCGGGCGCTGGCTGTTCGCCCAGCCCTGCACCTTCCTGCGTGGCGTGGTGGCGGCCGACCAACTGCCGCCTTACGCACTGCCGGAGGTCGCCTTCGCCGGCCGGTCCAACGTCGGCAAGTCGTCGCTGATCAACGCGCTCACCGGCCGCAAGACGCTGGCCCGCACCTCCAACACCCCGGGTCGCACCCAGGAGGTCAACTTCTTCGACCTGGCAGGCGAACTGATCCTCGTCGACCTGCCGGGCTACGGCTACGCCAAGGCGCCGAAGACGAAGGTGGATGCCTGGGTGGAGTTGATCCGAGCCTATCTCGCCGGCCGGCCCACGCTACGTCTCGCCTGCGTGCTGGTCGATGCGCGCCACGGGCTCAAGCCCACCGACCACGACGTGATGGCGCTGCTCGGCAAGGCCGCCGTACCCTTCCTCGTGGTGCTGACCAAGGCCGACTTGATCAAGCCGCCGGCGCTGACGAAGCTCTTGGCGGCGCTCGGCGACGAGTTGAAGCGCACGCCGGCCGCCTTGCCGGAGCCGCAGGCGACGTCGAGCGCCAAGGGGCTGGGGATTGCCGAGTTGCGCGCACGGCTGGCGATGCTGACGGAGCGCATCGACGAGGGTGACGCCGAGGAGAGCCGACCATGACCGCAGACCTGCCGCACCACCGCATCGCCGCGACGCTGATCGAGGCCTTGCCCTACATGCGCCGCTTCAAGGGCGAGACCTTCGTCGTGAAGTTCGGCGGCCACGCCATGGGCTCCGCCGCGCTCACCCGCGACTTCGCCCGCGACGTGGTGCTGTTGAAGCAGGTCGGCATGAACCCGATCGTGGTCCACGGCGGCGGACCGCAGATCAAGGCGCTGCTCGACCGGCTCGCCATCCAGAGCAGCTTCGTCGACGGCCTCAGGGTCACGGACGCGGCCACGGTCGAGGTGGTCGAGATGGTCCTCGCCGGCAAGATCAACAAGGAGATCGTCGCCGCTGTCCACGAGGCGGGCGGCCGCGCGGTCGGGCTCTCGGGGAAGGATGGCAAGCTCCTGCATGCGCGCAAGCTGCACCGCACCAAGCGCGACGCGACCAGTTCGATCGAGCAGGTGCTCGACCTGGGGTTCGTCGGCGAGCCGGACCATGTCGACACGACCATCCTCGACCACCTGATCACCACCGACGCGATCCCGGTGATCGCACCTGTCGGTTTCGGCGACGACGGCCACACCTACAACATCAACGCCGACACGGCGGCAGGGGCCATCGCCGCCGCGGTCGGGGCGCGCAAGTTGCTCATGCTGACCGACGTGCCCGGGGTGCTCGATCCCGCGGGTGAACTGGTCAAGACGCTGACCCTCGGCCAAGCGCGCATGATGATCCAGGACGGCAGCATCCACGGCGGCATGATCCCCAAGGTCGAGACCTGCCTCAAGGCGCTGGAGGAAGGCGTGCGCGCCGCCTACATCGTCGACGGCCGCGTGGCGCACGCCATTCTGTTGGAAGTGTTCACCGAGCAGGGTGTCGGCACCGAGCTCCTGCCTGGCGACCGCAAGCCGCGCGAATGAGCCGAAACACGGTCAACCGGGCGGCAAGCGCGCCTAGCCGGTCGGCTGGAGCCACGCACCGCGCCGAGCGACCAGATCGCGTCGCGCCTTGTCCCGATACATGCGGCGGTCGGCCACCGTCAGCGCAGCCTGCGCGTCGTCGGCGTCCACGTCGGCGTCGGCACCGAGCAGTGCCGTGCCGATGCTGGCCCGCAACCGGAGACCGTGACCGTCGATGTGCAGCGGCGATTCGATGGCCGCCCGCAGGCGCTCCGCAACGTCCTCGGCCAACAGTGGCGTAGCGATGCCATGAACGAGCGCGACGAATTCGTCGCCGCCGAAACGGGCGACCGCGTCGTTCTCGCGCAGCGTAGCCGTCAGCCGTTCCCCGACCGCCTGCAGCACCTTGTCGCCGATCGGGTGACCGAAGCGATCGTTCACGTCCTTGAAGTTGTCGAGGTCGAGCACGGCGATCATCGCCGGCACGCTGCCGTCGTCGGCGATCCGCCGGGCGAGCCGGCGCTCCAGGGCGCGGCGGTTGAGGAGGCCGGTCAACGGGTCGCGCCGCGCCTCGCGCCGGAAGGCCCGAATCGCCTCGTGGTGCCAACTGACGTCGGCGCAGGTCACGACCCAACCGCCGCCTTCGCAGGCGCGCACCTCCAGCCGGAACCAATGGGCGGCCCCGTCCACCTCGACCGCGTGGTGCAGCGCTGCCCAAGGCGCATCGCCCGCGAGCACGCCGCCGAGTTCGCTCGGCACCCGCGCGCCGACGGGCGGCCAACGCTCACCACATCCTGCCGCGGCCACGGCACCGACGGCGCCGAGCGCTGCCCATCCTGCATTGGCCTCGACGACGATGCCGTCGGAATCGAGCCTCGCCGCCGCGAGCGGAATCGCATCCAAGAGGCCGGGGGTTGGCATTTGTGCCCCTCGAACGAGTGACCGCGGGACGGCGCGGCCTGCCGGTCGAGCGCCCGCGATCCTGGACGCTCTGCGCGATGGCTAGGCTTCTAGCAAAAAAGTCCTCGCAAGAATACGGACACGTCGTACTCGGGTGCCGCTACCCGAGACAGCGTAGCACGAAGGCGTAGTCCTCGGCCCTTTCCTTCAGTTCCTCGTAGCGGCCGGAGGCGCCGAAATGACCGGCGTCCATGTTGGTGCGCAGGAGCAAGAGGTTGTCGTCGGTCTTGGTCGCGCGGAGCTTCGCCACCCACTTGGCGGGCTCCCAATAGGTGACGCGCGGATCGCTCAGGCCGGCGCGGACGAAGATCGGCGGGTAGGCCTTGGCCCCGACGTTCTCGTAGGGGCAATAGCCGTGCAGGCGATGGAAAGCTGCCTCGTCCTCGAGCGGATGGCCCCATTCCGGCCATTCGATGGGCGTGAGCGGCAGGGTTTCGTCGAGCATCGTGTTGAGCACGTCGACGAAAGGGACCAAGGCCAGCGCGCAGCCCCAAAGCTCGGGGCGCAGATTGAGCACGGCGCCGACCAGCATGCCGCCCGCGCTGCCGCCCTCGATGGCGATGCGGCCCGGCCGCGTGAAGCCCTCGGCGATCAGGTGCTCGGCACAGGCGACGAAGTCGGTGAAGCTGTTGGTCTTCTTCGCCAGCTTGCCGTCCTCGTACCAGCCGCGGCCGAGCTCGTCGCCGCCACGCACGTGCGCGATGGCGTAGGCGAAGCCGCGGTCGAGCAAGGAGAGCCGGGCCGTGCCGAAGCCCGGATCGAGCCCCATGCCGTAGGCGCCATAGCCGTAGAGCAGCAAGGGACCGGAGCCGTCCTTCGGGAAATCCTCGCGATAGACCAGCGAGATCGGCACCTTGGCGCCGTCGGCGGCGGTCGCCTCCAGCCGCTCGCTCCGGTAGCGCCCCTTGTCGTAGCCCGACGGGATTTCCTGGACCTTCAAGACCTCCATCCGGCCGTCGGCCAAGTGAAAGTCGATCACCGAGGCGGGCGTGACCATCGAGGAGTAGCGGAGCCGGACACGGTCGGTGACGTAGTCGGCATTGGCGCCGAGGCCCGCGGCATAGGCGGGCTCCGGCCAGGGCACGGTGGCGACGCTGCCGTCCGACCGCTCGATGCGCACCTGGACCAGACCGCGCTCGCGGGTGACGACGACGAGGAAGTCCGCGAACGCGGCGACGCCGACGAGATAGACGTCGTCCGAACCGGTCTTCAGCTCGCGCCAATGCGCCTCGTCCGGCGTCGCCACCGGCGCCTCGACCAGGCGGAAGTTGCGATGGCGGTCGTTGGTGACGATCAACAGACGCTCGCCCTGGTCGACCACGGCATATTCGTGGCCGGCACGGCGGGGGGCGACGACGCGCGGGGCCGCATCGGGCCGGTGGGTGGGGATCAGGTGCACCTCGGAGGTCACGTGGTCGCCCGCCTGGATCATGACGAAGGCACCGCTGAGGCTCCGGCCGAGACCGACGAAGAAACCCGGATCGGCTTCCTCGAAGACGACCGCGTCGTCGGCCGGATCGGTGCCGAGCCGGTGGCGGCGCACGCGGAACGGGCGGAGCTGGTCGTTCAACTCGGCGTAGAACAGGGTCTCGGTGTCGCCCCAGACGGGCGTGCCCGAGGTGTTCGCCAGCCGGTCCGGCCGACGCTCGCCGGTGACCGGATCGACGATCTCGATCACGTAGCGCTCGCTGCCGTCGATGTCGGTCGCATAGGCGACGAGCCGATGGTCGGGGCTCGGCGCGTAGGTACGCAGATTGAAATAGGCTTTGCCCTCCGCCAGAGCCGGCTCGTCGAGGAAGACCAGCTCGTCGCCGCCCGTTTTGGGCTTTCTGTACCATTCCCGGTACTGGGCACCGGGGCGAAAGCGCCAGCCGTAGAGCCAGGGCCCGTGCGGCGTCGGCACACCCTCGTCGTCGTCCTTCAACCGGCCCTTCATCTCCGCGAACAACGTGTCCATGAGCGGCCGGTCGGGGGCCAGCACGGCGTCGGCATAGGCGTTCTCGGCGGCGAGATAGGCCAGCACGTCCGCGTCGGTGACGTCGGGATAGCCCGGATCGCGCAGCCAGGCATAGGGATCGGCGAGGGCGAGCCCGTGCCATTCCCGCATCGTCGGCCGCACGGCGGCAACGGGCGGCGGCGGCAGGATGGCTTCGGTCATCAGGAGGTCACTCCGGCGGTTCTCGGTCAGCGCATGAAGCGCAGCCAACGCCAAAGGTTCAAGAGCGAGACCAGGGACGTGGCGACGTAGGTCAGGGCACAGGCCCGGAGGATCCGCCGCGCCGGGACCAGATCCGCCTTCGGCACGTAGTTGCCGCGGTCGAGCATGGGCAGGGCACGGGTGAAGCTGGCGTCCCACTCGACCGGCAGCGTGACGGCATGCACCGCCACCATGGCGAGCCGGCTGGAGGCGCCGATGGCGAGTGCCGCCGCGATCACGGCCGGCGCCTTGGTCACGGCGGCGAGGACGATGGCGCCGTAGACGAGACCCGAGCCGACCATCTCCACGCCCATCGCCAAGCGGGCCAAACGGCCGCGCCAAGCCAAGGGCGCGTAGCCGTCCCGGTCCTGCAAGGCATGGCCGACCTCGTGCGTGGCGACCACGACCGCCGTCAAGGAGCGGCCGTCGGAGTGCGCCTTGGACAGTCGCACGGCCTTGGCCGCCGGGTCGTAGTGGTCGCCCTTGTCGGTCACCTCGACCGGCACGGCGTGCAGGCCCGCCTCGTCGAGCAGGTGGCGCGCCAGTTCGCCGCCGGTGCCCGGAAAGTCGGCCCGCTCCTGGCGGTAGCGGCCGAGCACCGTCTGCGCCCACAAGGCCGGCCCGAACACCAAGGCCACCACCAAAAGCCCACCCACCACGAAAAGCACCGTCTCTCCCGTCCCTCTCCGCTGCCGGTGCTCATGTGGGGGCGGCGGACCGCGTTGGCGAGCGTCGGTGTCCCGCCTGCGACAGCCGGCGTCGCAGCGGCGCGGCCCCGGCCGGCACCGGTTGCTATCGAGAACCTTGGCGCGTGGCGGGGGACGGACCATGGCGGACGCAGCCGAGTTGGTGATCGTCGGCGCCGGCATCGTCGGCGCCAGCACCGCCTATCACTTGGCCAAGCTCGGCATGAGCGACGTGCTGGTGCTCGACCAGGGCGACGTTCCCGAAACCGGCGGCTCCACCAGCCACGCGCCGGGCGGCGTCTTTCAGACCAACGGCTCGCGCACCATGTCCGCCTTCGCCCACACGACGGTGGAGCTTCTGACGGCCCTCGACCTCGATGGCGCCCCCTGCTTCCTCCAGGTCGGCGGGCTGGAGGTGGCGACGACCGAACGCCGGCTACTCGACCTGAAGCGGCGGTTGGGCCTCGCCCAGAGCTGGGGCATTCCGGCGCGGCTGGTGGACCCCGAGGAGTGCGCGGCCCTGAGCCCCTTGCTCGACGCCTCGAAGGTGCTGGGCGGCTTTCACACTCCGACCGACGGCATTGCCAAGCCGCTCCGCGCCACGGCGGCGATGCTGCGCTACGCCCAGAGCCGGGGCGCCCGCGTTCGGCCGCGGACCGAAGTGACGGGGCTCGCGATCGAGCGGGGGCGCGTGGTCGGGGTGGAGACGGAAGCCGGCCGCATCCTCTGCAACCGCGTGCTGATCGCCTGCGGGATCTGGGGGCCGCGCCTGGGCCTGATGGCGGGCGTGCCCGTGCCGCTCGTCCCGTGCGAGCACCAATACGCCTTCACCGCGCCGATCCCCGCACTCGCCGGCACGACCGACGAGGCGGCGCACGTCCTGCTCCGCCACCAGGACCACGCCATGTACTTCCGCCAGCACGGCGACGGCTACGGCATCGGCAACTACCGGCATGTGCCGCGGCTGGTCGACGCCCATGCCATCCGCAGCCACGGCGCTGCCGACGAGATGCCGTCGATCAACCCCTTCACGCCGACCGACTTCGAGGCGGCGGCGGTGGAGACCCGGCGGCTCCTGCCGGCGGTGGGCGAGGCCCCCGTCGTGCGCGCCTTCAACGGCATGTTCTCGTTCACCCCGGACGCAGCCCCGGTCCTGGGCGAAAGCCCGGCGGTGAAGGGCCTCTGGCTCGGCGAGGCGGTCTGGATCACCCATGGCGGCGGCGTCGGCAAGGCGCTCGCGGAGTGGCTGGTCGAGGGCGAGCCCCGAATGGACGTGCACGAGGCCCATATCGACCGCTTCCACGCGCACATGACGATCCGGCCCTATGTACGGCGGCGCGGCTTTCAGCAGTACGTCGAGGTCTACGACGTCGTCCATCCGCTCCAGCAGATGGCGGAGCCGCGCGGGCTCAGACGCTCGCCCTTCCACGACGCCTATCGCCAGGCCGGGGCCGTGTTCTTCGATGCCGGCGGCTGGGAGCGCCCGCAATGGTGCGAGGCCAACGGCGATCTCGTCGCCACCTACGCCGTTGCCGACCGCCAGGGCTGGGCGGCGGCGAACTGGTCGCCGATCCAAGCAGCGGAGCACCTGCACGTGCGCCGGCAGGCGGGCCTGTTCGACCTTACCGCGTTCACCAAGATCGAGGTGGCGGGGCCCGGTGCCCTCGCCTTCCTCCAGCACCTCTGCGCCAACGACGTCGACAAGCCGCTCGGGCGGATCGTCTACACGGCGATGCTCAATCGAAGCGGCGGCATCGAGTGCGACCTCACCGTGTGGCGCCAGGCCGAGGACCGTTTTCTGGTCCTGACCGGCGGCGGCGTCGGCATGCACGACCTGGGCTGGATCCGCCGCCATGCCCCGGCGGACGTCGGCGTCCGCGACGTCACCTCCGGCTACTGCGCCCTCGGCCTCTGGGGACCGGCGGCGCGCGACGTCCTGGCGGCGGCGACCGAGGACGACGTGAGCGACGCGGCCCTTCCCTACTACCGCTGGCAACCCGTCGTGATCGGCTACGTGCCGGCCTGGGCGCTCCGCCTCTCCTATGTCGGCGAGTTGGGCTACGAGATCTACGCCGCCACCGAATACGGCCAGGCGCTGTGGGAGACGCTGACGTCCGCAGGTGCCTCGTTCGACCTCCGGCCGGTCGGCGCCGGCTGCATGGACAGCCTGCGGATCGAGAAGGGCTATCGTCTTTGGGGGGCGGACATCGAGCCCGACCGGCTGCCGGACGCGGCCGGCCTCGGCTGGGCGGTGCGCCCGCAAAAGGGCGAGTTCCTAGGCCGCGACGCCGTGCTGGCGGCGCGCGAGCGCCCGGCATCGCACCGGCTCGCCTGCCTCACCCTCGACGACCCGACAGCGGTGCTGATGGGCAAGGAGCCCGTGCTGGCAGCGGGCGAGGTCGTCGGGTACGTCGCCTCCACCAACCGGGGCTACAGCGTCGGCCGGCAAATCGCCTATGCGTGGCTGCCGGCCGAGCTGGCCGCGGTCGGCACCGAGCTCGCGATCCGCTACTTCGACGCGCCCGTCACCGCCACCGTCACCGCGGAGCCGGTGTTCGACCCCGAGGGACGGCGGCTTCGCGGTTGAGCGGCCGCTGCCTCAGCGGGTGGCGAGGCGAAGGACGGCATAGGGCGCAATCGACGCCGAGGCACCCGCTGCCGCGCCGAGCCGGTCCATGAACGCCGGATCGCGCGCCGCCTCGACGAAGCCTTCGGCGTCGAGGAGCGCTGCGCGGGCGCCGTGGAACGCTGCCGGCAGCGCCACCGAGACGGCGTCGCCCGTGAGGTTGGCGAGCCACAGCTCGCGGCTGCCGTCGGCGTCCACGGCGAGCGCCTGCACGGCGCGCGGCCGGTCGCTCGCAACCTCCCGCAGTCGGCCGCCGGCCAGCCGGGCAAGGCCGCGCACGACGTGGAAGACCGGGTAGAGCCCGCCCGCCTCGTCGAACCAGGGCTGGCTCCAAGCCATCGGCGCATGGACCAGGCCGAACTCGCCCACCCCACCGCCGAGGCTGACGGCAGTCGCCCCGCCCTTGGCGAAGTGGGCGACGTAGCCGAGGTTCCAGGCAGCCCCGAGCAGGCCACGCTGGCGCGGATCGAGGCGGTTCATCGCCTGGCGCGCGTTGTTCGGGTTCTCCATCGGCGCCGCACCATAGGGGTTGTGGCGCATGGCGAGGGCACTGGGGCCGACGTGCCAGGGCTTGCCCTCGACGATGGCGCGCACGCTGGCGGCAACGTAGGGCAACGCCTCCAGGCTCTCCGTCGCCGAGCGGTCGTCGCCCGCATGGACCAGGCTGGAGGTGGTGAAGGAGACGAGGTCGAGCCCCGCCAGGGGCGGGCGCTTCCGGTTCAGTTCGGTGAAGTAGCTGAACATGCCGCCGCCGATCCTGGCCTTCGGAAAGGCCTTGCGGCCCGCCGCGTAGACCGCCTCCAGCGGCGGGCAGGGCGGCCAGGGCGAGCCCGGCAGCGTGCATTTGAGGTCCGGTGCCGGCGACAAGAGGACCACCGCGAAGGGTTGGCCAAGGCCGTCGACGGCCCGGCCAAGATCCCTGATCTCCGCCTCGAAGCCCTCGACCTCGGCGACCACGGCCTCCAGCCACGGCTCGGCACCGAGTGCCCGGGCCACCGCCACGGCATCCTCGAGGGTCTTGGCGTCGTCCCCCTGGCGCGGATCGTAGCAGCAGACGACGTGGTGCGGCCCCGCCTCGCGCAACGTTTCGGCCGCCTCCAGCGTCGCCGCGTGATGCGCGGGCTCCAGGCCGATGCCCAAAGGCGGCATCGGCCCGATCACCTCGCCCACGCACAAGGCTACCGCCCCACCATCTGCGGCTGCGCCTGGATCGGCGGCGCCCTCGATCCGCAAGGTGACGCGCTGGTCCAGCGTCTCGCCCTCGGCGAGGGTGTAGGGCCAAGGCAAGGCCAAGGGGCGGACGTAGGTCTTGTAGGAGGCGTCGGTCCAGTTGCGCTGGTCCTCCATCTCGAAGGTGTCGCCCTCCATCCGGCACGTCACCTTCAGGCCGGGCGCCGCCTCGTGCGTCAAAGCGCGCAGATCCATCATCGGCTGCACCGGGTCGATCAGTTCGGGAAAGCGGCCCTCGACCACGCTGCCGTCGACGTGTTCGATGGTGACCGGCGCACCCGCCACGCCGTCCACCGGATGCAGCACGACGAAGCCCGTGCGGTTGGTGGTGAAGTCGCTCAGCGCCTCGCCCTTGCCCTCGAAGACGAGGCTGCCGGAGGCGTCGCCCGTGATGCGGCCCGAATACGCGAAGCGCTGCTCGGCGTCGCTCGTCTCCGCCCGGTAGGTGACCGTGAAGCGGTCGCCCGCCTCCTCGACCACGAGGTCCGTGATGCGGGGATCGTAGGTACCCCAATTCCTGTCGCGGACGATGAAGGAGATGGCGCGGATGACCTCCCGGCCGTGGAAGCGGATCCAGCGGAGGTTGCCGGCATCGAGCTCGGCCGAGAGCGGCCCGGCCCGGAGCACACGCGGCGGCGTCACCGCTTCGTCGGTGCCGAAGAGACGGATCGATTCGGACGGGGTCGCGGACATGGGGGCCTCTCTTTCGTCGTCGTCAACGTTCGCTGCGGCGGCTCAACAGCCGCTCGACCAGCAGTGCGAGGATGATGATCGAGCCGATCGCCGTGCCCTGCCAGAACGGCGAGACGCCCAACAGGTTCAACCCATTGCGGATCATCACCATGATGAGCACGCCGATCAGCGTGCCGGCGATCGAGCCGCGGCCGCCGTAGAGGCTGGCGCCGCCGATCACCACGGCGGCGATGGCGTCGAGCTCCAGCAGGTTGCCGGTGAGCGGGTCGACCGAGAGGATTTGCGCGGTGAGGAACGTCACCGCGATGGCGGCGAAGGCGCCGGAGATGACGTAGGGCAGGATGGCGTAGAACAGCACCGGCAGACCCGCGGCGCGCGCCGCTTCCTTGTTGGAGCCGATGGCATAGATGGTGCGCCCGCCCTTGGTGTAGCTGAGGTAGAGCCCGGCCAGGACATAGAGGACCAGGAGGCACACGACGTTGGTCGGAATGCCGAAGACGCTGGTGAAGACGAGGTCCTGCAGCGCGAAGGGGATGTTGCTGATCGAGGTCTGGCCGGAGAAGATGTAGGCGAGCGAGCGGCCGATGGCCATCATGCCGAGGGTTACGACGAAGGCGGCCAGTCCGAAATAGCCGATCAGCACGCCGGAGACGGCGCCGATGGCGGCACCCGACAACACTGCCATGGCAACGGCGACGGGGATCGGGAAGTCCTGCAGCGCCAGGCCCAGGATCACGCCCGTAAGCCCCGCCACCGAGCCGACGGAAAGGTCGATGCCGCCGGTCAGGATGACGAAGGTCATGCCGATGGCGACGATGCCCACCACCACCGACTGGTCGAGGACGTTCAAGAGATTGTTCGTGGTGAGGAAGTGCGGTGAGGCGAGCGACAGGCCGACGAAGATCACGAGGGCGAGGCCCAGCATGCGCACCTCGAGGCTCTGGGCGAGGCTCGCCAGCGGGAAGCGTTGCGGGGTGGAAAGCGCCATCGTCGGTCCTTCGGGGGCTACCAGGTCGTCATGGCGGCGGCGATGCGCCGGGCGATGGCGTCGGCGTCGGTCGCGGCACCGGCCCTCAGCGTGAGGCCGAGCCAGCCGAGGTCGTGACCGCGCGGGCTGGTCAGCACCACCAGGAGTGTCTGCCGGTCGCCGTCCACGACGAAGTCTCTGGTCCTGGTCTCGAGCGCTCGGGGGATGCGGGTCTCGGCGAAGGACATGGCCTCGCCCGGCCGGAACCCCGGATCCGCCGCCGGATCGGCCACCTCGGCGTTGAGGCAGATGAGCCCCCGCTCGTCGAGCAGCGCCCAGAAGCCGGCCCCGCCATGGTCGCGCGTCAGTTCGCGCAGGAGTTCGGTGTTGCGCGCCATCGACGTCCGAGGGGCCGCGAGCAGGGTCAGCTTCTCCTCGTCGAGCACCGCACTCGGCACGTCGGCGATGGTGACGCCGTCGCTCATCACCACGACGCGCTCGGAGATGCCGAGCAGTTCCTCGAAGTCGGACGAGATGACGACGATCGAAACGCCGCGCTCGGCGATGGTGCGGAGCATGGCGTAGATCGAGGAGCGGGTGCCGATGTCGACACCCTTGGTCGGCTCGTCGAGGATGAGGACCAACGGATCCAGCAACAGCCAGCGGGCGATGATGATCTTCTGCTGCATGCCACCCGAGAATTCGAGCATGTTCGCGTCCAACAGGCGGTGCGAGGGCAGCCCCAGCAACTCCAACAGCTCGTCGATCTTGGCCTGACGCTGGCGATAGCCGAGCCCGAAGCCGCGATGGGCGCCCAGATGGGCAAGGAGCAGGTTCTCCTTCACCGAGAGGTGGGGGACGATGCCCTGCACACGGCGGTCCTCGGCGACGAAGCCGATGCGCGCCCGCACGCAGTCGGCCGGCCGCTTCGGGCGAAAGGGCTGACCGTCCAGGCGGATGGTGCCGGCCTGGAGCGGGCGGAGCGCGAAGATCGCCTCGGCCATCTCCGAGCGCCCCGCACCCACCAGCCCGCCGATGCCCAGGATCTCGCCCCGGCGGACGGCGAAGGAGACGTTGCGCACCATCGGCGGCGCCCTTAGGCCCTCGACTTCCAGCGTGAACGGCTCGTCGGCGGCGGCCTCGGTCATGCCGGGAACGGCATAGATCGAGCCGATCTCCTGGCCGACCATCAGCCGCACCAGCTCGCCCTGGTTGAGTGACGCCGTCTCGACCGCGTCGGCGACGGTGCGGCCCTCCCGCATCACCGTCACCCGGTCGGTGATGGCGAACACCTCCTCCAGCCGATGCGAGACGAAGACGAGCGCCCGGCCCTCGTCGCGCAGCCGGCCCATGATGGTGAACAGACGGTCCACCTCGGACGGGCTCAACGACGCCGTCGGCTCGTCGAAGATGATGACGTTGGCATCCAGCGCCAGGGCCTTGGCGATCTCCACGAGCTGACGCTGCGCCGCACCCAGTCGACGCACCTCGCGGTCGAGCGGCAGGGCGTGCTCGGCGACCAGGCCCTCCAATATCCGGCCGGCCCGACGGCGGAGCGAGGGATAGGAGAGCCGGCCGGGACGGCCCAACTCGGGCAGGAACACGTTCTCCAGGACCGAGAGGTCCGGGGCGAGGCTCGTCTCCTGCATGACGATGGCGATGCCCGCATCGAGTGCGTCGCGCGTGCGGCGGTGGTGCAGATCGCGCCCGTTCAGGGTCAGCCTGCCGGCGTCGGCCGCGAGGTGGCCGGCGACGATCTTGGAGAGGGTGGACTTGCCGGCGCCGTTGGCGCCGAGCAGCCCATGCACCTCGCCGCCGTCGATCAGGAGATGGGCGCGCTGGAGCGCACGGGTGCGGTCGAACGTCTTGTCGACGTCGACCGCCTCGAGGCGCACGGCACCCGTCCGCGCGTCGACGGCGCTGGCGACGGCCTGATCCATCGCGGCGGACGGGTGCGCGCTCGCCTGCCTACATCTCGTTGGCGAACACCGTCTCGCGGACGGTCGGCAACAGCTCCTCGATGTTCTCGCTGGTGACGACCAGGATCGGCACCAGGATCTCCTTCTCCGGCGTGCCGCCGTTCAGGTGCTCGATCATCGCCTCGCCCGAGCGCACGCCCATGAGGTAGGGCTGCTGCATGCCCGACGCGACGATGTCGCCGGACTTCAACAGGTCGACGAAGTCGGGGATGCCGTCGAAGGCGGCGACCAGCACCTCGCCGTCCCGCCGGGCGGCGCGGATGGCGCGCAGCGCGCCGATCGCCGGCTGGTCGGTCTGGATGAACATGGCGCGCATGTCCGGGTTGGCCGTCAGCATGTCCTGGGTGAAGCGGAACGTCTCGTCCGCGGTGTAGGACTGCATCTGCTGCAAGCCGGCCTCGCGCGTGATTCCGGCCTCCTCCATCGCCGAGCGGAAGCCGGCGGTGCGCTCCTGGCCGTTCTTTCTGGCCTGGGAGATCGTGACGAGTCCGACCGACCCGTCCTCCCAGCCCCGCTCCTGCATCGCTGCGGCGAGCGCCTCGCCGGTGCCGTGCGCGCCCTCGTAGTTGTCGGAGATGATGAAGGAGACGTACTCGCCGCTATTGGTGCCGATGTCGGCGATCACCACCGGGATGCCGGCCTGCTGGGCGAGTTCCAGGATGCCCGGCGCGGTCGAGCTGTCGGTCGGCGAGATGACGATGCCGGCGACGCCGCGGGCGATGGCGTCCTGAGCGTTCTGCCGCTGCACCTGGGCGCTGTTGCGGCTGTCGAAGGCCTGGAACGCATAGCCGGCGTCGGTCGCCGCCTTCTCCACCCCCTTCGACAGGTAGCGCCAGAACGGCAGGTCGAGGCCGGGGGTGAGGTAGACGATCTCGCCCTGGCTCTGCGCAGACGCGGGCAAGGGTGCCGCGGCAACGAGGGCGGCGGCGGCAAGAACCGGCAGGATCGACCTGCGGCAGAAATCGAGGCTCATGGCGGGCTCCCTGATCGTTCGTTGGGGACTGGCACATCAGGGGCGCGCACGAGCGCCGGAAGCGGATGGACCCTGTCCACCGCGGTCCCGGTGTCGTGCCTCCCTGGCGACGCCGAGAAAGTCGTTTCGACCTTCCGCCGCACGCTATCAGCTTGCCGGGCCGTTGCAAGCCGGTTGGCCCGGAGCGTAGAGCGCGCGGCCCGTGGCCGGATCGAACAGGAGCGTTCGCGCCATGAGCACGTCGAGCCGAAGCTCGCTGCCGCGTGCGGCGTCGCCATGGGCGTCGAACTCGGCCGTGCAGCGGGTACCAGCGAGGTCGAAGCTGCCGAAGACGCGCGCCCCGGTCGGCTGCACCAGATCGATGCGCACGCCAAGAGTGCCAGCCTCCGCCGCGAGGAAGTGCTCGGGCCGCACGCCCCAGAGCACCGGCCCGATGTCGCGGCCGAGCGCTGCCACCTGCGCCGCGGCAAGCGGTGCCCGCTGACCGTCGGCGAGGCGCAGATGGCCGTCCTCGACCGTGGCCGCGACGAGGTTGATCGAGGGCGAGCCGAGGAAACCGGCGACGAACACGGTCCGTGGCCGCTCGAAGAGGTCCAGAGGCGGGCCCTCCTGCTCGACGAGGCCCTCCTTCAACAGCACGATGCGGTCGGCCAACGTCATCGCTTCGATCTGGTCGTGGGTGACGTAGACGAAGGTGCGGCCGAGTTCGGCGTGCAGGCGCTTGATCTCCTCGCGCATGCCGTCCCTGAGCTTGGCGTCGAGGTTGGAGAGCGGCTCGTCGAAGAGGTAGAGCCTGGCGTCGCGGACGATGGCGCGGCCGATGGCGACGCGCTGGCGCTGGCCGCCCGAGAGTTCGCGCGGGCGGCGCTTCAACAAGGGGCCGATGTGCAGCATCTCGGCGACGCGGGCCACGCGGCGCTTCACCTCCGCCTCGGGCGTGCGACGGGCGCGGAGGCCGAAGGCGATGTTCTCCTCGACCGAGAGGAAGGGGTAGAGCGCGTAGGACTGAAAGACCATGGCGAGGTCGCGGTCGCGCGGGCGCTTGTGGTTGACCCTTTCGCCGCCGATCAGGATGTCGCCCGCGTCCACGGCCTCGAGGCCGGCGATGGCGCGGAGCAGCGTGCTCTTGCCGCAGCCGGAGGGGCCGACCAGCACGGTCAGTTCGCCTTCGGGGATGAAGAGGTCGACGCCGCGCACCGCCTCGATGCCGCCATAGGCCTTGCGGATGCCCTGGAGCCTCAGATCGCTCATCCCTTGACGGCTCCCATGCTGATGCCGCGGACGAGAAAGCGCTGCATCGTGCCGACGATCAGCATCATCGGCAGCACGCCGAGCATGCTCATCGCCCCGATCTTCGACCAGAAGGTGGATTGCGAGCCGAAATAGCCCGTAACCTGCACCGGAAACGTCACCACCTCGCTGCGCGTCAGGATCAAGGCGAAGAGAAAGTCGTTCCAGGCGAAAACGAACGTAAAGACGGCGGTGGCGAACATGCCGCCTTTGACCATCGGCAGCACGACCCGCCACAGCACCTGCCAGTTGGTGAGGCCGTCGACCAGCGCACTCTGCTCCAGCTCGATCGGCACGTCCTGGAGATAGCCGCGCATCATCCAGATGACGTAGGGGGTGTTGAAGGCGACGTAGAGCGTGATGAGGCCCTGATAGGTGTCGATCCAGCCGAGGCCGACGAACAGGAGGAAGACGGGAAAGGCGATGCAGATGGGTGGGATCAGGCGCTGGCTGATCACCCAGATGGCGAAGTGGTCGCCGCCGGTGCGAAAGCGCGTCATCGAATAGGCGGCCATGGTGCCGACGACCATGGCGATCACCGTGCTGATGCCGGCGGTGACCAGCGAGTTGTAGACCGCCCAGGCGTCGCCGTCGCGAAACAACGTCCAGTAGCTGTTGAGGTGCAGTTGGCTCGGCCACCAGACCGGCGGCGAGGAGAAGATCTCGTCCGGCGTCTTCACCGAAATGGCCGCCAGCCAGTAGAGCGGGAAGACGAACAAAACCGCCACCGCAATGGCGCCGGCGAGGCGGATCGGCCGGCTCACCTTTGCACCTCCATCCGCTTCAAGAGCAGGATCAAAAGGGCGGTGAGCGAGAGCACGACCAACAGCGCCATGGCGGCCGAATAGGAGATGTCGAACTCGCGGAAGGCCATCTGGTAGGCATAGATCGAGATGGTCTCGGTCATGGTGCCGGGGCCGCCCTGGGTCAGCGTCCAGATGACGTCGAACAGGCGGATCAGGTCGAGCCCGCGGATCAACAGCGCCACGAACAGCACCGGGGCGATGGCCGGCAGGACCAGCCGGCGGAAGACGGTGAACCAGGATGCACCGTCGATCTCGGCCGCCTCCATCTGCTCGCGGTCGAGATTGGCCAGTGCCGCCAGGATGATCAGGAACATGAAGGGCGTCCACTGCCAGACCTCGGCCATCAGGATCGCCGGCCAGACGAGGTGCGGCTGGATGGTCCAGAGGAGTTGCACCTCGTGGCCCGCGAACCAACCGATGATCTGGTTCATCGGCCCGAAGCGGTGGTCCAGGATCAGTCGCCAGATCGCCCCCGCCACGATCGGCGCGATGACGGTCGGCAGGACGAGCAGCGCGAGCAGCACCTTCTTGAACGGAAAGTCCTCGAGAAACAGCAGCGCCAGCGCGAAGCCGAAGACGAGTTGCAAGGGCAGCGCCAAGGCGGTGACGAAGGCCGTGTGGCCGATCGCCCGCCAGAGCCTGCGGTCCTCGAACAGCCGCGCGTAATGGACGAAGCCGTGAAAGCTCGTGTCGTCCTCGAACATCGTGATGTTCTGAAAAGACGTCAAAAGGAGCTGGATCAGCGGATAGAGGCCGATCAGCAGGATGACGAACACGGCCGGGGCGATCAGCAGGTAGCGGACCTTGCGGTCGCCGACCGAGGTGAGGACGGGTGCGCTCACGGGCGGCAGCTCGAAGGCAAGCAACAGCGAGGGGGCTTTTGGCCCCCTCGGATCCCCGAGCGGCGGCCGAGGCCGCCGCCAATTCTCAGGGGGGTTTCAGGGGGGACCATCAAGTCCCCCCTGATCACGTCGTCCGACACGGCGTCAGTTCGCCGGATAGGCGTTCGGCTTGCTCGACCAGTCGGCGTAGACGCGCTTTTGGTTCTCCACGCCGATGCGATCGGTGAGCTGGTCCCACTGCGCCGCGAGGTCGTCGAGGATCGCCTGCGCGTCTTCGCCGCCCCAGAGCCGGCTGAGCGCCTGGCGGATGCCCTCCTCGTAGCGGTCGGTCTGGATGAGCGAGAGGTCCAAGAGGCCGGTCTCCGCCCCGCGCTTCAAGGTCTCCAGGTACTCGGGCGCCTCCGGCCACAGCGCCATGTATTCCTCGCTGGTGAAGTGGCTCTCGCGGAAGGGATCCCTGAGCGCATAGGGCAGCATGACGCGCTGCAGGCTGATCTCCTCGCTGTTCATCCACTGGACGAACAGATAGGCCGCCTCCTTGTTGCGGCTGCCGGAGGCGACCGAGAGCGAGAAGCCGACCGCCAACTCGGGATGGCCGCCCGGCGTCGGCGCGTAGCCGATCAGGCCCGCGACGCGGCTCTCCGGCAGCCAGGCGAGCGCCTCGCTGTCGCGGCCGTAGCCGGCGGCCCAGCGGCCGACGGGGGGCCAGGAGATGGCCATCGCACTCTCGCCCGACAGCAGGCTCTGCAACACCTCGACGAAGCCCCATTGCTGCACGCCCGGCGGCATCCACTCGCCCTCGGCGCGCATCTGCTCCAGCACCTGCCGCCCGATCTCCCCGTTGACCTGGGCGCGCATGGTCTCCGGATCGAAGAAGCGGCCGCCGGCGGTGCGGTAGCGCTCCTGGAACATGTACTGGGCGTTGCCGGGCGCGTGGATGTAGCTGCCGCCGTACATTTCCGGCGCCTTCATCTCGGTGATGAACGCCCCGACCTGGCCGAATTCCTCCCAGCTCTCCGGCACCCTCAGCTCCTCGCCGAAGCGCTCCCGGTAGGCCGCCTGCAAGGCCTCGTCGCCGAACACGTCGGTGCGGTAGTAGAGCACCAGCACGTCGCCGTCGTCGGGCAGCCCGTAGGTGGTGCCTTCCACGGTCATCCAGTTGTCGCGGTAGACCGGCAGGATGGCGTCCACCTCGTCGGTGAAGCCGTAGCGCTCCATGAAGTCGTCGAGCGGCTCGAGCGCCCCTGCCAGCGCCAGGTCGGGCATCTGGTTGGGGATGACGTTCAACACGTCGTAGGCGCCGGTGCGGCCCCTGTGCTCCTGCATGATGCGGGTGAAGATCTGATCGACCGGCACCTCGATCACGTTGACGCGGATGCCCGTCAGTTCCTCCCACATGGGACCGGTGAAGGTCTTGGGATCGAGCGGCTGCAGCCCCGCCTCGTAGAGCACGTTGAGGGTGATGCCGCTGTACTGCTTGGCCTCCTCGACGGCCCGGTCGGCGGCGCTTTGGGCCAAGGCTTGGCCCGCAAGCGAAACGACGGCCGCGCTTGCCAGCACGGCTCCGAAACGACGTCTCTTCATCGTTGCCCCCTGATCAGGTTTTCGACGCTCGTACACGGATCGATTGCAGATTTCCATGCACCTGACGAGCCCTTCGTGTGGCTGGGGCAACGCGCGCGGTCAAAGGCGCATCGCGGCCTCGAGGTCCGGCTCGCGCGGCCCGTCGGCGCCCCGGGCTTGCGCCGGGCCGAGCGCTGCACGACGCTGGCCCTCGAACCGTTACGGAAACGCCCATGCAGCAAGATCCGGCCCTCGAATGGCTCCTGACACAGAGCGTCGCGGGCTTGGCCGAACGCGAGCTCCTGCGCGGGACGTGCCTGCGGGCCGCCGCGACGGGCCTGCCCGTCGCCCGCGCGCTGACCTTGGTCGACATGCTCGATCCGGAGCTGGAAGGACGGGGCTTCCGCTGGCGCGACGATGCGCCGGAGGGCGACGTGTTCGCCTACGGCAGCTCGACCGAAGGCGAAGGCGCCGACGCATGGTCGGGTTCGCCCTTCCACCGCCTGGTAGAATGCGGCGGCGACGAGTTCCGCGTCCGCTTGGGGCACGGCGAGCGCGCCGACACGCCGATGATGGACGAGCTCGCAGCCGAGGGGCTGACCGACTACGTGGCCTTCGTCCACCGCATCGCCGCAGCCGATGCGATCGGCGAGATGGACGCCATCTATTCGAGCTTCGCGACGCGCGCACCGGACGGCTTCGACGACGCGGGGCTGGCGCGGCTCCGACGTCTCGGCACCGCGCTCGCCCTCGCCATGAAGGCGGCAGCCCTCGGCCGCGTGACACGCACCCTCGCCCGCGTCTATCTCGGCCCCGGTGCGGCGGAGACGGTGTTGCGCGGCCGTCTCCTGCGCGGCATGGCCGAGCGGATCGAGGCGGTCTTGTGGTTCTCGGATCTGCGCGGCTTCACGACCATCGCCGACACGGCCGACCCTGCGGATGTCATCCCCTTCCTCAACGACTACGCGGAAGCGGCCATCGCGGCGATCCACGACGCCGGTGGCGAAACGCTGAAGTTGATCGGCGACGGCGTGCTCGCCGTCTTCCGGCGCGGCGATGCCGCTGCGTGCGGGGTCCAGGCGCTGGCGGCGGAGAGGGCGTTCCGGCAGCGGCTCGACGCCCTCTGCCGGTGCCGGACCGAGGCTGGCAAACCGGCCACCTCGGCCTATGTGGGCCTGCACGCGGGCGACGTCTTCTACGGC
>JBJHBG010000002.1:35415-83495 GCA_050485385.1 Geminicoccaceae bacterium
CCGAGCGGTTGGATTTCACCGTCGTCGGCCCGGCGGTCAACGAGGTCAGCCGCATCGCCGCGATGTGCCGCTCGACCGACCGTCCGCTGCTCGTCTCCGAAGCGCTGCACGCGGCCCTGCCGGCAGAAACCCGCGCGCGGCTCGTCTCCACCGGCCGCTTCGCCCTGCGTGGCGTCGGCCGCGCCCAGCACCTCTACACGCTCGATCCGGCAGACCTCGCCGGCTGAGACGCCTCTATCTCGGCCGCTCGTCGCCGACGACGGGCTTGGGCGGGCGGCCGGGGAGAAGCCCCTCGGGGCGGAGGATCAGGATGACCTGGAGCAGGAGGCCGATCAGGAGGACGCGGGCGGCACCGCCCTGCGTCACGTACTGGTCGGGCAATTGATTGATGACGAACTCGGTGCCGGACCAGATGCCCCAAATCACCATGGCACCGAGGATGGCCCCCTTGTTGTTGCCGGAGCCGCCGGCGATCAGCATGACCCAGACGATGAAGGTGGCGAAGATCGGATCGAACGCCTCGGGACTGATGAAGCCGATGAAGTGGGCGTAGTAGGCGCCGGCCAAGCCCATCACCGAGGCGCCGAAGACGAAGGCCTGGAGGCGGAAGACGAGACTGTTCTTGCCCATGGCGCGGGCGGCAGTCTCGTTGTCGCGGATGGCGCGCAGCACCCGGCCCCAGGGCGAGCGGTAGGCGCGCTCGTTGGCCCAATAGACCAACGCCACGAGGATCACGGCGATCAGCAGCATGAGCTGCGGCGTGGTGATCGGCAGGTCGGCGGCACTGGGCCGCGGGATACCGGCCATGCCCCGCACACCGTTGGTCAGCCACTCCTCGTTCTTGAGCACGAGCCGCACGATCTCGGCGATGCCGATCGAGGCGATGGCGAGGTAGTCGGATCTGAGGTTCAGCGTGATCGCGCCGATGGCCGCGGCCAGGAGCCCCGCCGTCACCATGGCGCCGACGAAGCCGACGGACAAGGGTAGCCCGAAGCCGCCCAAGTGGTTGGGACTGGCCCCTGTCGTGAGGATGGCACTGGTGTAGGCGCCGACGGCGAAGAACGCGGCGATGCCGACGTTCAGCATGCCGGTGTAGCCCCACTGCACGTTCAGCCCGAGGGCGAGGAGCGCGTACATCGAGGCGAAGGAGAGGAAGAAGACGCCGTAGGCGAGAAGGCCGTCCATCCTAGCGCCTCCCGGGCGGGGCAGGAGCCAGGGGGCTTTCGGCCCCCTGGAACCCCGGCTGACGGCCAAGGCCGGCAGCCCGTGGCATTCTCGGGGGGCGCCGGTTCTTGGCTACCGCCTGCATCAACTGCTCCTCCCGCCGAAGAGCCCGGTGGGGCGGACGATGAGCATGACCACCATGATCGCGAAGGGGACCACCGGCGTGTATTGGTTGGGCAGGAACAGGGTCGAGAACTCCATCACCATGCCGATGACGTAGCCGCCGACGATGGCGCCGTAGGGCTTGCCGATGCCGCCGAGGATGGCCGCGGCGAAGACCGCAAGCAGGATGAACCAGCCCATGTCCGGTTGGAGGCGGGTGTCCATGCCAAGGAAGATGCCGGCGGCGGCGGCGAGCGCGCCGCCGATGATCCAGGTCCAGACGACGACGCGCTCGGTGTCGATGCCGGAGAGGCGGGCCAGGGTCGGGTTGTCGGCCATGGCACGCATGGCCTTGCCCTGCTTGGTGCGGGAGAGGAAGAGGTGGACGGCGATCACCAGCAGGATCGCGCCGCCGATGATGTAGAGGTGGCGAACCTGGTAGCGGATGCCCATCCAGCGCTGGGCGAGTTGGAGCCCGGTCTCGTAGAGCTGGGTGTCGGGACCCCAGATCAACTGGATCGAGGCGCGCAGGATCAGGGCGACGCCAAAGGAAGAGATCAGCAGGATGACGGGCGGTCGGGTGCGAAAGCGTCGAAACAGCGTACGATCGATCGCAACGGCGACGGCTGCCGTGACGACCATGGCGAGCGGCACCGCCAGCCAGAACGGGAAGGCGAGCTGGACGTAGACCATGAAGGCGACGTAGGCGCCAAGCGCCATGAAGTCGCCGTGGGCGAAGTTGGCGAAGCCGAGGATGCCGAAGGTGAGCGAGACGCCGATGGCGCCGAGCGCGATGATGCTCCCGAGAACGAGACCGTAGAAGGCGAGCTGGACGATCTCCACGCCCATCGCTCAGCCTCCGAGAAAGGCTCGAGCGACCTCGCGGTCGGCGAGCAGGTCCGCACCCCTGCCCTCGAAGCGGTTGCGGCCCGTAGCCAGCACGTAGCCGCGGTCGGCGACGGCAAGCGCCTGCTTGGCGTTCTGCTCGACCATGAGGATGGCGACGCCGAAGTCGCGCACCTGCCGTACGATCTCGAAGATCTGGGCGATGAATCGGGGCGAGAGGCCGGCGGTGGGCTCGTCGAGCAGGAGCAGCTTGGGATCGAGCATCAAGGCCCGGCCCATCGCCACCATCTGCCGCTGACCGCCGGAGAGCGTGCCGGCGGGCTGCCGGCGCTTGTCCTTCAGGGGCGGGAAGAGGTCGAAGACCTTGGCCTTCTGCTGGGCGATGCCGCTGTCCCGCAGGAAGGCCCCCATCTCCAGGTTCTCCTCCACGGTCAAGCTCGGGAACACGTTCTCGGTCTGCGGCACGAAGCAGATGCCACGCTTGACGATGTCGACGGTGCGAGCACCAGCAAGGTTCTCACCCGCGAAGCGGATGTGCCCGGAGCGGACGCTGACGAGGCCGAAGACGGCCTTCATGGCGGTGGACTTGCCGGCACCGTTCGGGCCGACGATGACGACGATCTCGTCGGGCTCGACGCCGAGGGAAACGCCGTGCAGGATGTCGGCCTCGCCATAGCCGCCGACCAGGTTCTCGACCTGGAGCAGGCTCAAGCCTCCGCTCCCGTGGGCTGGCCCAGATAGGCCTCGAGCACTTCCGGATGCGCCCGCACCTCGGCCATCGAGCCCTCCATCAAGACGCGGCCCTCCGCCATGACGATGACCGGATCGCAGAGTGCGGCGATCAGGTCCATGTCGTGCTCGATGATGCAGATGGTGTAGCCGCGCTCGGTGTTCAGGCGGCGGATGAAGCCCGCGATCTCGATCAGCAGCGTCTTGTTGACGCCGGCGCCCGGCTCGTCGAGCAGCACCATGCGCGCGTCCGTCATCATGGTGCGGCCCAGCTCAAGCAGCTTCTTCTGGCCGCCGGACAGGTGGCCAGCGAGCACGTTCTCGACGTGCGTCATGCCCAGAAAGTCGAGCACGTCCCGGGCACGGCGCCGGAGGGCCGCTTCCTCGCCGCGCACGCTGCCCCAGCGAAACCAAGCGTTCCAAAGACGCTCGCCGCTCTGCGCAGGCGGCACCAGCATGAGGTTCTCCAGAACGGTCATGCGGTGGAACTCGTGCGGAATCTGGAAGGTGCGGACGAGACCCTTGGCGAACAGCGCATAAGGCGCCAAGCCCGTGACATCCTCACCGGCGAAGACGATACGGCCGGAACTCGGCGCGAAGGTGCCGGCGACCATGTTGAAGAGCGTGGTCTTGCCCGCACCGTTGGGGCCGATCAAGCCGGCGATCGTGCCCTCGCGGATGGCAAACGAGCAGCCGGCGACGGCCACCAGCCCGCCGAAGCGCTTGGTGAGTTCGTGGACGGCGAGTAGCGGCACGCGCGCCGATGCGGGCTGCGTGGACCGGATCTCGGCGGCAAGAGCGACGGACATATCGAGCCGTGTCGGGGACGAACGCATTCGGGTCAATGCCCGACGGCGTCGCGCCGCGCAAGCGGCAGGAAACAGGCGGGACTTCGTGGTCCCCCCTGCCCTTGCTCGTCTAGGCCCAGAGTCCGGAGGGTTCCGGCTTCGGCCGGCGGCGGCGGTCGCGGGCGAGGTTGCGCTTGGCGGCCGCGACGAGAAGCTCGGTCGAGGCCCAGAGGGGCCCACGCACCACCGCTTCGGCGCCGGTGCCGACGTGCAGCACGGCGACCCGCTGCCAGTCACCCAGCACGGTCATCTCCACCAGCAGGTCGTCGTCGTCGAAGTGCATCGGTCCCCGGCTGCCATCGCCCAAGGTTTCGAGGGCGTCGCCGTCATGCTAGACGCGCGGTGCTTAATATTCCGTGTCGAGCCGTGGAGATCGACCATCGTCGAGCGTCACGGGTCCGCCGCCGACCTGATCGCCCGGTTCCGCGCGGCGCGGCGCGATCCGGGCTTGGTCGTGCTCGAGGGCCTGCACGCGCTGAAGCACGCGCTTCGCTTCGGTGCCGAGGTGGTGGCGGCGGCGAGCCCGGATCCGGCGGGGCTCGCCGTTCTCGTCCGCCGGCTGGCGCCGGACGTCGCTTCGGCTGTGGATGCGTGCGTCCGCCCGTGCAACGCCGCCACCTTCGCAGCACTCGCGCCGATGGCACCGTCGACCGGGGTGCTCGCCCTCGCCCGCCGGCCCCGCGTCGACGTGACGGCGCTGACCGCGCCCTCGCCACGGCCGGTGGTGGTGCTCGAAGCGCCGCGGCATCTGGGCAATCTGGGAGCGGCGATCCGCGTCGCGGCAGCGGCCGACGCCGCGGGCGTGCTGGTCTTGGGCGCCGCCGACCCGTTCCACCCGACCGCCGTGCGCGGCGCGGCGGGGCTTCAGTTCGCCCTGCCCTGTGCGCGGCTCGACACGCTGCCGCCGTCGCCGCGCAGTCTCGTAGTGTTGGACGCACTGGGCGAGCCCCTGCCGCAGGCGGGCCTGCCGCGCGGCGGCCTCGTCGCCTTCGGCAGCGAACGGGGCGGGCTGAGCGACGATCTGAGGGCACGGGCCGATCGTGTGGTGGCCATCCCCATGCAAGCTGGGGTATCCAGCCTCAATCTCGCCACGGCGGTCGCCGTCGCGCTCTACCACGCAGGTGGGCCGCCGCAACCTTCCGACCGGGGCGACCCTGCTCGCCCGTGATCCGAACGGAGACGACCATGACCGACCACCCGCTCGACCCGTCGCTCGACTACCCGACCCCGCAGGCGTTGGCGGACGATCCCAAGCTGAGCCCGCAGGAGAAGATGAAGCTCTTGGTCCGCTGGCGCTTCGATGCCCTGCGGTTGCAGGAGAGCGAGGCCGAAGGCATGGTCGATGGCGAGCGGGCGCCGTTGGGCGAGATCAACCGTCTGATCGCGGAGCTCGAATCGGCGGGCTGAGCGGCGGCCTCAAGCCCCCGAATCGGCGATCACCGGATAGGCCAGGGTCTCGGGCTTGCCGACGACGAGGCCCTGGACACGCTCTTTGAACTCGCGTGCCTTGGCACTCTCGTAGACCCGCTCGGCCGCTTCGGTCGCCCAAAAGGTGACCGTCACCACGCTATCCGACATGGGATCGCCCGTGACGACGAGGCGTTGGAATCCGGCCGTGCCCCGCATGGCCGAGAGCCCGTCGGTTTCCAGGCAGTGGACGAAGCGGTCGAAGGCACCGGGCTCGGTGGTCCAATGGCGGATACGCACGAACATGCGGGTCTCCCCAACGGGATGAATGCGAACGAGGCGTCGCTAGACCGAACCCGCAACCGCGGGCTTGGCCTCCAGCCGATGCAGGAACCACGCCGCCAGCCTGCGCCAGAGCTGGTCCTTCAGGACTGCGCCTTCAACGTCGTGATCCAGATTCGGATTGTCGTTGACCTCGATCACGACGACGCCTTCCGGCGTCTCCTTCAAGTCGACCCCGTAGAGCCCGCGACCGATCAGCCGGGCGGCGGCGACGCCCACGCGCACGACCTCGGGCGGCGCGTCGGCGACCGCGAACGTGCGGAAGCCGCCTTCGCGGGCGCGCCGGCCGTCCTGGTGGCGGACGATCTGCCAGTGCCGCTTGGCCATGAAGTACTGCGACACGAACAGGGCTTCGCCGTCGAGCACGCCCACCCGCCAGTCGAAGGTGGTGGGCATGAAGCGCTGGGCGAGGATCAGATCGCTGCGGGTCAGCAGATCCTGGGCGATGCGCGCGGCGTCGGCGGCGGTCTCCGCCTTGTGAACGCCACGGGAGAAGGAGCCGTCCGGCACCTTGAGCACCAGCGGCAGGCCCAGCGCGGCGGCGACGGAGGCGAGGTCGTCGGTGCTGCTGACCACGCGCGTTGCCGGCATCGGCAAGCGATGCGCGCGCAACAGTTCGGCCAGATAGACCTTGTTGGTGCAGCGGACGATCGAGATCGGATCGTCGATCACGGGCATGCCCTCGATCACCGCACGGGTGGCGAAGCCGAAGGTGTCGTCGGCGACCGAGGTGGTCTGGCGGATGAAGAGGGCATCGAACTCGGCAAGCCTCGCAAGATCGCTCGTGCCGATCCGAGTCACGGCGATGCCGTGCTTCAGAAAAGCGCGTGCCATGCGGTCGAGGGTCTCGGGCGAGGAAGGCGGCAGCGCCTCCTTCGGATCGGTCAACACCGCGAGCGACCAGCGCGGTGGCGTACGTGTCGGCGGCACCACGATCCGGCCGCTGCCGCTCTGCTGGAGGGCGGCTTCCAAGAGGGAGGTCTCCGCCCGGTCGAGACCGTCGATCCGGCCGAGGGCGATCCGCCGCACCCGCCAGTGTCCGTCGCGCTCGACCAGGGTGACACGCAGGATCGGCGCGCGGAACCAGTCGAACACCTCGCGCGCGAAGCGGGTGAAGCGCCGGTCCCAGGTGCGACCGAGGCACAGCGTCAGGCGCACACGCCCGCTCGGCGGATCGACCATCCGGGCCATGGTACGGGCCAGGAAGGCATCGAGCTGCGGCAGTGCGTGGGCGTAGCCACGCTTGCTCGCCAGCTCCAACAGCGTGGTGACGCTCGGCAGCACCTTGTCGCCACGCGCTTCGGCCAGGAGCGAGACGTAGTAGCCTGCACTCTGGTAGGCGGTGGACGCCGCGAAGTTCAGCACCTTGACCGGACGCGGCCCCGGCGGTGCGCGAAGGTAGCCGAGCGGGGTCAGCCGGCGCCGCAGCATGGCCGTCGTCGGCAGATCCGCGTCCGCATCGGCGACCGCGATCCAGCTCACGCCCTTGGCTCCTCGGCGAGCCGTTCGAGGTCGAGCGCGTAGCGCAGGCCCGTCGCGCCGTCGGCGTAGTAGGATTCCAGGACGCGCAGCGGCGCGAAACCGTGGCGGAGGTACAGCCGGCGCGCGGCTTCGTTGTCGTGGCGGACCTCCAGGTCGAGCCGCCGGCAGCCGCGCACACAGGCGGCGGCCACGGCATCGGCCAGCAGTGCCGCGCCGATGCCGTGGCCGCTGCGGTCGGGGCGCACGGCGAGGGAGTAGAGCCGCGCCACCGTCGACCGCGCGCGGAAGAGGGTCAGCGCATAGCCCACCGGCTCGCCGTCGTCGGCCACCCGGAACCACGCCGTCGGCCGGCCGACGAACCGGCGGAGGCTCCGCCGGCTGAGCCGGTCGCCCGCAAATGCCGCGCGCTCCAACGTCACCAGGGCCTCGACGTCGGCAAAGGTGACGGCCCGGATGGCGAGGATTCCGCTCAGATGTGGATCGGCTTGCCGTGCGCCGCCATCGCCGCTTCCTTGATCGTTTCCGCCAGGGTCGGGTGCGGATGGCAGGTGCGGGCCACGTCCTCCGAGCTGGCGCCGAACTCCATGGCGATGCCGATCTCGGTGATCATCGTGCCCGCCTCGGCGCCGATGATGTGGCACCCCAGCACGCGGTCGGTCTCCTTCTCCGCCAGCACCTTGACGAAGCCCTCGGTCATACCGACCGACTTCGCCCGTGCATTGGCGGCGAACGGGAACTTGCCGACGGTGTAGGCGGTGCCCGCCTCCTTCAGCTGCTCCTCGGTCTTGCCGATGCTGGCGATCTCAGGTGCTGTATAGACCACGCCCGGAATCGCCTCGTAGTTGATATGCGGTTTCTGGCCGGCGATCAGCTCGGCGACGGCGACACCCTCCTCCTCGGCCTTGTGCGCCAGCATCGGCCCCTCGATCACGTCGCCGATGGCGTAGAGGCCCGCAACCGACGTCGCGTAGTGGGCGTCGACCGGAATGCGGCCCTTGTCGTCGACCTTCAGATCCACGGTGTCCAGGCCGAGGTCGTCGGTGTAGGGCCGGCGGCCGATCGCCACCAGCACCACGTCGGCGTCGATGGTCTTGGCCCCGCCGCCCTTGGCCGGCTCGATCACCACCTTGCAGCCGTCGCCCGCCTGCTCGACGCCCACCACCTTGTGGCCCAGCTCGAACGTGAAGCCCTGCTTTTGCAGGATGCGCTGGAACTGCTTGGAGACCTCGCCGTCCATGCCCGGCGTGATGCGGTCGAGGAACTCGACCACCGTCACCTTGGCGCCCAGTCGGCTCCAGACGGTGCCCATCTCCAGACCGATGTAGCCGCCGCCGACGACGACCAGATGCTTCGGCACCTCCTTCAGCGCGAGCGCGCCGGTGGAGGAGACGATCCGCTCCTCGTCGATGGTCACACCGGGCAGGGGCATGACGTCCGAGCCGGTGGCGATGACGACGTGCTTGGCCTCCAGGTCCGCCGTGCCGCCGTCGCTCTGCTGCACGGCGACCTTGCCGGCGCCGGCCAGCCGGCCATGACCCTTGAAGTAGCTCACCTTGTTCTTCTTGAAGAGGAACTCGATGCCCTGGGTCAGCTCGCCGACGATCTTGTCCTTGTGGCCGAGCATGGCGGCGAGGTCGAGCGCGACGCCCGCGACCTTCACGCCGTGCGCCGCCATGCCGTTCCTGGCCTCCTCGAACAGCTCCGAGGAGTGCAGTAGAGCCTTCGACGGGATACAGCCGACATTGAGGCAGGTGCCGCCGAGGCTGCCGCGCTTCTCGACGCAGGCGACCGTCATGCCGAGCTGCGCCGCCTTGATCGCGGCCACGTAGCCGCCCGGCCCGCCGCCGATCACCACCATGTCGAACGTCTCGCTCATCGTCCCATCCCGTTCGGTCTCGGGCTCGACCCCAGCGCCGTCGTCGGGCGACGCCGCAGCCGAACCGGAAGACTCCAAAGACGCGCCACCCCGACCGAGCAACCGCGTCAACCAAGCCAGCATCGAAGCGACCCTAGCCCCACGATGCCAGCCGAAGGCGCAGGCGGCCGAAAGCCCGCCGCGCCTTCCCGAGCCGTGGAGGCACGGGTTTCCTCATGCGTCCAGGAGCATGCGCTCCGGATCCTCGATGCACTCCTTGATGCGGACGAGGAAGCTGACCGCCTCGCGGCCGTCGATGATGCGGTGGTCGTAGGAAAGCGCCAAGTACATCATCGGCCGTGCCTGGATCGAGCCGTCGGGCATGACCACCGCGCGCTGGGCGGTTTTGTGCATGCCGAGGATACCGACCTGCGGCGGGTTGAGGATCGGCGTCGACATCATCGAGCCGAAGATGCCGCCATTGGAGATGGTGAAGGTGCCGCCCGTCAGGTCTTCCATGGCGAGCTTGCCGTCGCGCGCCTTGGTGCCGAGTTCGGCGATCGTCCGCTCGATGGTGGCGAAGCTCATCTGGTCGGCACCGCGCACCACCGGCACGACGAGGCCCTGCCCGCCCGACACGGCGACGCCGATGTCGTAGTGGCGCTTGTAGACGATCTCGTCGCCGTCGATCTCGGCGTTGACCGCCGGATACGCCTTCAGACCCTCGATCGCAGCCTTCACGAAGAAGCTCATGAAGCCAAGCTTGACGCCGTGCTTCTTGGTGAACTGGTCCTGGTAGCGCTGGCGCAATTCGATGGTCGCCGTCATGTCCACCTCATTGAAGGTGGTGAGCATGGCGGCGGTGTTCTGCGCCTCCTTCAGCCGCTCGGCGATGCGCTTCCTGAGCCGGGTCATCTTGACCCGCTCCTCGCCGCCGCGCCCGGCCGGCGCCTCGGCGGCCGGCGGGGCCGCGGGCTTCTCCGCCGGCTTGGCGGCAGCCGCCGCCACATCCGCCTTGGTCACGTTGCCCTTGGGGCCGCTGCCTTCGACACCGGCGAGATCGACGCCCGTCTCGGCAGCGAGCTTCTTGGCGGCCGGTCCGGTGCCGGCCGGCGCGGCGGCGCCGTTGCCGCCGTCGGCCTTGGCCGGCGCTTGGCTCGCCTTCGGCGCCTCGTCGGTCTTGGGCGCATCGGCTTTCGGCGCCTGGCTCTTCGGCTCGGCCTTGGCCGCCGGCGCATCGCCCTCCTCCAGCCGGCCGAGGATGGCGCCGACCTCGACCTCGCTGCCCTCGTCCGCCGTGATCTCGGCGATGGTGCCGTTGGCCGGTGCGTTCACCTCGACCGTGACCTTGTCGGTCTCCAGTTCCACCAGCGGCTCGTCCATGGCGACGGCCTCGCCGGCCTTCTTGAACCACTTGGCGACAGTGGCTTCGGTCACCGACTCACCGAGGGTGGGAACCTTGATTTCGATACTCATCTTCCGTCGTGCCTTCCCTCAGGGAGCGGATCGGGTGTCGAGCGCGAGGGCTTCGGCGATCAACCGCTCCTGCTCGCGCACGTGTTGGGCGGCGAAGCCGCAGGCGGTGGACGCCGAGGGGGGCCGGCCGGCGTAGATCGGCTTGGGCTCGGCGAAGCCCTGCTCCTCCAGCATGTTCTGAAGACGCGGCTGGACGAAGAACCACGCCCCCATGTTGCGCGGTTCCTCCTGGCACCAGACGACCTTGGCCGAGCGCCGGTAGCGGTTCAGCTCGTGGGCCAGGACGTTCTCCGGGAACGGGGCGAGTTGCTCCAGACGGATGAAGGCGACGCGGTGGTCGATACCCTGGTCCTCGGCGGCCTGCTTGAGGTCGTAATACACCTTGCCGCTGCAGAGGATCACGCGCTCGACCTCGGCGTCCGCGTCGCCGGCCTCGCGGTCGTAGAGCACGCGGTGGAAGGCCGTGCCCGTCGTCATGTCGGCGAAGGAAGAGACGCAACGCTTGTGCCGCAGCAGCGACTTCGGCGTCATGACGATCAGCGGCTTCCTGAAGTTCCGATGGAGCTGACGCCGCAGCACGTGGAAGTAGCTGGCCGGCGTCGACGGGTAGACGACCTGGATGTTGTCCTCGGCATAGAGTTGGAGGAACCGCTCGAGCCTGGCCGAGCTGTGCTCCGGCCCCTGCCCCTCGTAGCCATGCGGCAACAAGCAGACGAGACCCGACATGCGGAGCCACTTGCTTTCGCCCGACGAGATGAACTGGTCGAAGTAGACCTGCGCACCGTTGGCGAAGTCGCCGAACTGCGCCTCCCACAAGGTGAGACCGTTCGGTTCCGACAAGGAGTAGCCGTACTCGAAGCCGAGCACGCCCTCCTCGGAGAGGAACGAGTTGACGATCTCGACCGAGGCCTGCTTCTCGTCGAGATGCGCCAGCGGAATGTAGTTCTCCTCGGTTTCCTGGTCGGTGATGACGGCGTGGCGCTGCGAGAACGTACCGCGGCCGACGTCCTGGCCCGACAGGCGGATCGAATAGCCCTCGACGGCGAGGCTGCCGAACGCCAAGTGCTCGGCCGTCGCCCAGTCGATGCCCACGCCGTCGACGATCGCCTTGTGGCGCTGGCCGATGACCCGCTTCAGGCGGCTGTGCGCCTTCAACTCTTCCGGCAGGCTGGTCATCTTCGAGCCGATGTCGCGCAGCCTCTCCTCGGCCACGCCCGTCTGCCCGCGCTCGTACTCGACCGGCGCCCGGCGCAGGCCGCTCCACACGCCCTCGAGCCAGTCGGCCTTGTTGGTCTTGTAGCTCTTGGAGGCGGCGTGCTCGTCCTCCATGCGCTTTTGGAACTCGGCGTGCATCTCGTCGCACTGCTCGCGCGACATCACACCCTCGGAGACCAGCCGCTCGACGAAGATCTGACGGCAGGTCGGGTGCTGGGCGATGCGCCGGTACATGAGCGGCTGGGTGAAGCTCGGCTCGTCGCCCTCGTTGTGGCCGTGGCGGCGATAGCACCAGAGATCGATCACCACGTCGCGCTTGAACCGCTGCCGGAATTCGGCGGCGAGCTGGGCCACGTGCACCACGGCGATCGGGTCGTCGCCATTGACGTGGAAGATCGGCGACTGCACGCCGCGGGCGACGTCGGACGGATAGGGCGAGGTGCGGGCGTAGGCGGGCGAAGTGGTGAAACCGATCTGGTTGTTGACCACGATGTGGATGGTACCGCCGGTGCGGTAGCCCTTCAGCTCCGACATCTCGAAGCCCTCGTGGACCACGCCCTGGCCGGCGAAGGCGGCATCGCCGTGGAACAGCACGCCCATCACCCGGCCGCGCTCGAGGTCGCCCTTCTGCCGCTGCTTGGCGCGCACCTTGCCGAAGACGACCGGGTTCACCGCTTCCAGGTGCGACGGGTTGGCGGTGAGGCTCATGTGTACGGTACGGCCGTCGGGCAGTTCGCGGTCGGTCGATGTGCCGAGATGGTACTTGACGTCGCCCGAGCCCAGCACCTCGTCCTGCACGGCATGGCCCTGGAACTCGGAGAAGATGGCGGCGTAGGGCTTGCCCATGACGTTGGCCAGCACGTTGAGCCGGCCGCGATGCGGCATGCCGATGACGATCTCCTCGACGCCGAGGCTGGCGCTGGTGCGGATGATCGTCTCCATGCAGGCGATGGCGCTCTCGCCGCCGTCGAGGCCGAACCGCTTGGTGCCCGGAAACTTGACGTGGAGGAAACTCTCGAAGCCCTCCGCCGCCGTCATCTGCCGCAGCACCTCGCGCTTCTCGGCGTCGTCGGTCTCGAAGATGCCCTGCAGGCCCTCGATCCGCGCCTGCAGCCACGCCTTTTGGTCCGGGTCCTGGATGTGCAGGAACTCGATGCCGACGGTCGAGCTGTAGGTCTTGCGCAGAATCTCGACGATGGTCTGGAGGGTAGCCTTCTCCATGCCGAGGACGTGGTCGAGATAGAACTCGCGATGCAGGTCGTCGTCGGTGAAGCCGTAGGTGCGGTAGTCGAGCTCCGGATGATAACCGGGGTCGGTCAGTGCCAGCGGGTCGAGCTTGGCCGCGAGATGCCCGCGCACGCGGTAGGCGCGGATCAGCATGATGACCCGGAGATGGTCGCGGATCACCCGCTTGGTGCGCTCGTCGTCGAGTTGCACCACCACCACAGGCGCGGCTGCCGCCGCGGGACCGGCAGCACCTCGGTCGCCGAACTGGGGCAGCACGGCCGGCTTCGGCTGTGCTGCCAGGGCCGCCTGCGACTGCCGGAACAGGGCCTTGGTCTCGGGGCCGAGCTCGTCGAAATAGCTGCGCCAACTGGCGTCGACCGAGGCGGGATCGGCCAAGTAGCGGTCGAACAGCTCTTCGATGTAGCCGGAGTTGCCGCCGTAGAGAAAACCCGTCTGCTCGATCTCGCGCCGCGTCGCCATACCTCGTCAGCCCCCCAATCTCGACCCTGGGGCGAGGAAGGCCCCGCGGGCCGCGCTACAACGCACCTCGCGATCGCGGCGGGTAGGCGGCCTCAGCCGCCCATCGCCTTCAGCATCGTGGCCCCCAGCTCCGCCGGGCTCTCGGCCACGGTGATGCCGGCATCCCGCATCGCCGCGATCTTGTCCTCGGCCCCACCCTTACCACCGGAGATGATGGCGCCGGCATGGCCCATTCGTCGCCCCGGCGGCGCGGTCCGCCCGGCGATGAAGCCGACCACCGGCTTGGTGTTGCCCACGTCCTTGAGGAAGTGCGCCCCCTGCTCCTCGGCGTCGCCGCCGATCTCGCCGATCATGACGATGCCCTGGGTCTCGTCGTCCGCGACGAACAACTCGAGCGCGTCGACGAAGTTGGTGCCGTTGACCGGGTCGCCGCCGATACCGATGCAGGTCGACTGGCCGAGCCCGGCCTTGGTCGTCTGCGCCACCGCCTCGTAGGTCAAGGTGCCCGACCGCGACACGATGCCGATCTTGCCACGCATGTGGATGTGACCCGGCATGATCCCGATCTTGCACTCGCCCGGCGTGATCACCCCCGGACAGTTCGGGCCGATCAGCCGCGAGCGCGAACCCGACAGCGCCCGCTTGACCGTGATCATGTCCATCACCGGAATGCCCTCGGTGATGCAGACGATCAGCTCGATGCCGGCGTCGATCGCCTCGAGGATGGCGTCGGCGGCGAAGGGCGGCGGCACGTAGATCGCCGACGCGTTGGCGCCGGTCGTGGCGACCGCGTCGGCCACGGTATCGAACACCGGCAGGCCCAGGTGTTGACCGCCGCCTTTGCCGGGCGTGACGCCGCCCACCATCCTGGTCCCGTAGGCGATCGCCTGCTCGGAGTGGAAGGTGCCCTGCGAGCCGGTGAAGCCCTGGCAGATGACACGTGTGTCGGCGTTGACGAGGACAGCCATCATGCAGCCTTCTTGACGGCGTCGACGATCTTCTGGGCGGCATCGGCCAGGTCGTCGGCGGGAATGATGGTAAGGCCGGATTCGGCCATGATCTTCTTGCCGAGGTCGACGTTGGTGCCCTCGAGGCGGACCACCAGCGGGACCGACAGGTTGACCTCGCGGGCGGCGGCGACCACGCCCTCGGCGATCACGTCGCAGCGCATGATCCCACCGAAGATGTTGACCAGCACGCCTTCGACGTTCGGGTCGGACAGCAAGAGCTTGAACGCCGCGGTGACCCGCTCCTTGGTGGCGCCGCCGCCGACGTCGAGAAAGTTGGCGGGCGAGGAGCCGTAGAGCTTGATGATGTCCATCGTCGCCATGGCGAGCCCGGCGCCGTTCACCATGCAGCCGATCGAGCCGTCGAGCTTGATGTAGTTCAGTTCGTGCCGGCTCGCCTCGACCTCGTGCGGGTCCTCCTCGTCGAGATCGCGCAGCTCGACGATCTTCGGCTGCCGGTAGAGGGCGTTGCTGTCGAAGTTCATCTTGGCGTCGAGGGCGACGAGATCGCCGCTCTTGGTCACCACCAACGGATTGATCTCGACTTGGCTGGCGTCGCGCTCGACGAGGCAGGTGTAGAGGCCCTTCATGAAGGCCAACGCCTTCTTCAAGGCCGGACCGGAGAGGCCGAGACCGAAGGCGAGCTTGCGGCCGTGGAACGCCTGGAAGCCCGCGACCGGATCGATCACCACGCGGATGATCTTCTCGGGCGTGGCCGCCGCCACCTCCTCGATCTCCACCCCACCCTCGGTCGAGGCCATGAAGGTGACGCGCGAGGTGGCGCGGTCGATCACGGCACCGAGGTAGAGTTCGCGGGCGATCTCACAGCCGTCCTCGACGTAGACTCGCTTGACCACGCGGCCCTCGGGCCCGGTCTGGTGGGTCACCAGCGTCATGCCGAGCATGTCGTTGGCGTATTGCCGGACCTCCTCGATCGACTTGGCGATCTTGACGCCGCCGGCCTTGCCGCGGCCGCCGGCGTGGATCTGCGCCTTGACCACCCAGACCGGCCCGCCCAGATCGCGGGCGGCGCTCTCGGCCTCTTCGGGCGTGTAGGCGACGTGGCCGGCCAGCACGGCGACGCCGTAGTCGGCGAGCACGCCCTTGGCCTGGTATTCGTGAATGTTCATACGTGCCTTCCCAGCATCAGAGTTCGATGCCGGCGCACAGCCCGCGCACGGCTTCGACCGACTTGTCGAACATCGCCTGCTCGCCGGCGTCGAGTTCGATCTCGACCACCTTCTCCACGCCGCCCGAACCGATCACCACCGGCACGCCGACGTAGAGCCCGTCGACCCCGTACTGGCCGGTGAGCAGCGCCGCGCAGGGCAAGACCCGCTTCTTGTCGCGAAGATAGCTCTCGGCCATGGCGATCGCCGAGGCCGCCGGCGCGTAGAAGGCCGAGCCGGTCTTGAGCAGCCCCACGATCTCGGCGCCGCCGTCGCGGGTCCGCTGCACGATGGCGTCGAGCTTGGCCTGCGTGGTCCAGCCCATCTTCACCAGATCCGGCAACGGAATGCCGGCCACGGTCGAATAGCGGACCAGCGGCACCATCGTGTCGCCGTGACCGCCCAGCACGAACGCGGTGACGTCCTCGACCGACACGCCGAACTCCTCGGCGAGGAACCAGCGGAAACGAGCGCTGTCGAGCACCCCCGCCATGCCGACGACCTTCGACGGCGCGAGGCCCGAGGCCTGCTGCATCACCCAGACCATCGCATCGAGCGGGTTGGTGATGACGATGACGAAGGCGTGGGGGCAGTGCTGCCCGATGCCGGCCGCCACGCTCTTGACGATGCCCGTGTTGATGCTGACCAAGTCGTCGCGGCTCATGCCGGGCTTGCGCGGCACGCCGGCCGTGACGATCACCACGTCGCAGCCGGCGAGGTCGGCATAGTCGTTCGTACCGATCATGTGGCTGTCGAAGCCGTCGACCGGCGAGCTCTGCACGAGGTCCAGCGCCTTGCCGGCGGGCATGCCCTCGACGACGTCGAACAGGACGACGTCGCCGAGCTCCTTCAGGCCCGCCAAGTGGGCGAGCGTGCCGCCGATCTGGCCGGCGCCGACGAGTCCGATCTTGTTGCGTGCCATGATGCATCCCGGGGAGGCGAGAATTCGAGGTGCCGTGGTTCTACAAGCCGCCCCCCGAACCGACAAGGCGCCCTCGAGGTACCGGCCATCGACCTTTTGGGGTAACGGCCGGCGCCGAGCGCTATCGAGATGGGCTAGCGCGCAACGCGCTCTTAACCTTTAAGGGTCATATTCCGGTACGTGACCAAAGCGGGGTCGCGATTGGCAATTGGGAATGGCCCATGATCCGCAAGACCATGCGCGTCGGCGACGTGCGGACGTCGATCAAGCTCGAGACCGAGTTCTGGGACTATCTGCAGGACGTCGCCGGAACCCGCACCATGCGCTTGAGCGCGCTCGTCAACGAGGTGGCGCTCGCCAGCCCCGACCGCAACAACCTCGCCTCGACGCTGCGCACCTACGCCATCCTGCATGCCCGCAACAACGCGGGCGACCTCAAGGAGCGGGTGGAGATGCTGGCCCTGGCCGGTTCGACCGACGACCTCAACCGCGTGTTCGACGCCTGTCCGCTACCCGCCCTGATCCTCGACGGCGAACGCAAGATCCGCGAGATCAACCGCGCCTTCGAACTCTGGCTCAATGTCGACCGCGACGGCACGGCGGGCAAGAAGCTGGACCACATCATGATCCTGCGCGGCCGCGGCCTCGAGGACTCGTGGCGCGCGCTGTTCGACGGCCGCGGCGCACGCGTCCAGTTCAACGCGACCTATCTCTCGCCGGGCAAGGTGCGCGCCGCCCAGGCGCTGGCCGTGCCGCTCGCCACCGCCAACGAAGGCGAGGTCGGCGGCGCCCTGGTCATGTACGAGACCCTGGCCGGCCGGCAGTAGTCGCGGGCCGAGACCGGGCGGGTGGCTCCGCTCGGCCCGCATCGGCCGTGGCCATGCGCGCATTCGTCCGGCTGGACAGGCGACACCGGCGGGTGTCTGTGATGCGCCAGTGACCGGTCGAGCGGAGAGGTTCAACGCCCGTGTCGTCGCCCCTTCGGCGAAGTCCGACTGGCCCCGATCAACGGCGCGAGCTGGCCCTTGCCGCAAGCCTACGGATGGTTGCCTACGTCGTCGGCATGCTGTTGAGCGCGCTCGGGGCCGTCATGCTGGCGACGGCGGTCGTGGAGGTTTTCGCCGAAACGGCGATCTGGCACTCGTTCTTCGTTGGCGGCTGCGTCACGACCTTCGTCGGCGTCGCAGCGATGCTCTCGACCCGCGGCCGTCCCGTGACCGAAATCGGCCTCCGCGGCGCCTTCCTACTGACGGTCGCGAGTTGGAGTGCTACCGGGCTCTTCGCGGCCATTCCCCTGATGCTCGCGCCGGGCGACCATAGCTACACGGACGCCGTGTTCGAGGCCGTCTCCGGTCTGACGACGACGGGTTCGACGGTGTTCGTGGGGTTGGACGCGCAGCCGCGCGGCATCCTGTTCTGGCGCGCCGTCCTGCAGTGGGTCGGCGGCATCGGCATCATCGCCACCGCCATCGTCATGTTCCCCTTCCTGCGCGTCGGCGGCATGCAGCTCTTCCGCACCGAAAGCTCCGACCGGTCGGAGAAGGTCCTGGCTCGCGCCGGCGATCTCGGTACGGCGATCCTGACGCTGTACGTCCTCCTCACGGCACTCTGCGCCGCCGCGTACCGGCTCGGCGGCATGAGCGTCTTCGATGCCGTCTGCCACGCCATGACCACCTTGGCGACCGGCGGCTTCGCCAACTACGACGCTTCCTTCGCGCACTTCGACTCGGCCCCGATCGAGGCCGCCGGCATCGTCTTCATGATCGCCGGCGCCCTGCCGTTCCTCGCCTACGTGCGGACGGTCATGGGGGGGCGGCCGATCTGGCAGGATGCGCAGGTGCAGGCCTTCCTCGTCGCGATCTTGACCTTCTGCCTGGTCGGCGGGCAACTCGCTGCCGGCGCCGGCGGCGAGTGGAGCCGCGAGATGATTCGCGGTGCCTTCAACGTGGTCTCGATCGTCACCACGACCGGCTATGCCAGCGGCGATTTCCAGAGCTGGGGCTCGTTCGCCACCGGCTTCTTCTTCCTCCTGTTCTTCGTCGGCGGCTGCACCGGCTCCACCAGCGGCAGCATCAAGGTTCTCCGCTACCAGATCGTCTGGCGGGAGACCGTGCGCCAGTTGGAACGGCTGGTCTCACCCAACCTCGTCCGCGTCTCGACCCTCGACGGCCGGCCGATCCCGGCGGACGTGGTGCCGTCGGTGCTCGTGTTCCTGTTTCTTTTCTTCAGCAGCATCATGATCGGCACGCTCGGGCTGGCCGCCACCGGACTCGATCTGGTCACGAGCCTGTCGGGCGCGATGACCGCGCTGACCAACGTCGGCCCCGGCCTCGGCGACGTAATCGGCCCCGACGGCAATTTCGTCACCCTGCCGGACACGGCGAAGTGGCTGCTGGTCGCCGGCATGCTGCTCGGCCGGCTGGAGGTGTTCACCGTCTACGTGCTGCTCACGCCTCATTTCTGGCGCAACTGAGCGCGCACCCGAATCGGCGCCCGACCGACCCGCCTACTCCCTCGGCGCCCGCTTGTTCAGGATACGCTGCAACGTGCGGCGGTGCATGTTGAGCCGCCGCGCCGTCTCGGAGACGTTGCGGCCGCATTGCTCGAACACGCGCTGGATGTGCTCCCAGCGGACCCGGTCGGGCGACATCGGCGCCTCGGGCGGCGGCGGCAGGCCGTCGCGGGTGTGCAGGAGCGCTTCCGCGATCTCGTCGCCGTCGACCGGCTTGGCGAGATAGTCCACGGCCCCCCGCTTCACCGCCGCGACGGCGGAAGCGATGTTGCCGTAGCCGGTGACCACGGCGACGCGCACCCCCGGCGACCGCTCACCGAGTTCGCCGATGAAGCCCATCGCGTTGCCGTCCTCGAGCCGCATGTCGAGAACCGCGAAGCCGAACCGCTTGGCAGCCAGGAACTCCCGCCCCTGCGCCAGCGTTTCGGCGGCATGCACGGCGAAGCCGCGCCGCTCCAGCGCACGCGCCAAGGTGCGGCGCAACGGACCGTCGTCGTCGACCAGAAGCAGGTCGGCGTTGCCGGCGACTTGCCGCGGATCGATCCCGACCGGCGTGGACGGCGCCTCGGCCGGTCGATGCAGCTGGTTCAGGTCGTCCATCGACACTTCCCTATCGCTGGGCCCGCTCGGGCCACGTGATCGTCACCGCCGCGCCACGGGCGCGGTTGGCGAACTCCAACTCGGCGCCGGACCGGACGAGGAAGGTGCAGGCGATGAACAAGCCCAGACCGTGCGTGCCTGTGGCGCCGCGCGTGCTGGCGAAGGGCTCGCCGATCCGCCCCAAAACCTCCGCTGGAAACCCGGGTCCGTCGTCGACGAGGGTGAGAATGGTACGCTCGGCGCCGACGTCGAGGGTCACGACGACTTCCGACGCCGCAAACGTCACCGCGTTGTCCAACAAATTGGCCAGACCGTGCCGCACCTCGCCCGCCGACGGGAACGCCGGCTCGCCACGCCCGTCCGCCGTGGCGATCGACAAGCGGATGCCGACGCCCCGACCGTCGTGCTCGGCGACGAGGCGCTCAAGCATTGCCGACAGGGGCACGCGGCCGGGCGCGCCCAGCGGCTCGTGCGGCGCACGGTCGGCGAAGCGGTCGAGGATGTCGCCGCAACGCCCAACCTGCTCGTGCAGGAGCCGCGCATCCTCCGCCGCCGCCGAGCCGGGCGGCAGACGATGCAGCAGTTCCTTGGCAAGGATGCGGATGGTGGAGAGCGGCGTGCCGAGGTCGTGGGCCGCAGCGGCCGCGAGACCGTCGAGGTCGCCGAGCCGCTGCTCGCGCTCGAGCGCGTACTGGGTGGCCGCGAGGGCGCGGGCCATCCGCCGGCCCTCCTCGGCGATGCGCCAAGCGTAGCTGGCGATCAGCGCGGTGCCGAACGTTAGCGCCGCCCACGTCCCCGTGGTGAGCAGGGACGGCAGCCGATAGCCCGGTGCCGCCCATGGCACCGCCCCCTGCCCGAAGGCCAAGAGCGAGGTCACGGCGACGACCGTGGCGCAGACCGCGGTGCACCACGCGAGGCCCACGGTGGTCGCGGCCAGCACCGCCGGGAACAGGAGGAACAGCGCGAACGGATTGGCCAGCGCGCCGGTGAGGGCCAGGAGCCCCCCGATCGCGAGCGCGTCGGTGACGAGCACGAGGCCCAGTTGGCCCTCGCCCAGGCGCTGCGGCGACTGCATTCGCGTGAGCGTCCACCAGGTGGTCGCCGCGCCGAGGCCGACGAGCGCCAAGAGCGGCACCAACGGCAGCGCGATGCCGAGGACGAAATGCACGAACAGTACCGCAAAGCCCTGGCCGCCCACCTGCGTCCAGCGGATTGCGGCGAAGGTGCGGGGACTCAAGCCGAACGTTCCAGCCAGACCGCCATCGCCGGCCGTCGCTCGCGGCCCGCAAAGGCGCACGGACGTGACCGCCGCGCTCGTGAGCGCGCCGCTCATGCTGGCATCTCGAGCAACGTTCTAGCGCGTTCGTCCGATGCCGGAGGCAGGCACCACGATGCCGGACAACTGGACCCCATACGTGGCTTCACCCTGTTGACGGCTCCGTCTAAAACTAAAGTAGCTCGATCTTTCGTCTAATGTATCCGCCGCCACGTCGTCGACAAGCGTTACGCCACTTTCGTCCAGGTCGTGACGCACGAGACCGGCCAGATCGAACGCCCAGCGCGGCTGTCCGTCCCGCGGCGGACGCGGCGAAAACAACACGGTCGCCGTGGCGTTGCGGGCAAGGGCAGCGTCGCGCACCAGGGCGTCGACCTCGTAGCTCGGCTGCCGGATGCAGGGGCCGATGGCGGCCCGGCAGCGCGCGGGCTCGGCGCCGAGGCGAGCCATTGCCGCCACTGCCGCGGGTACCACACCGCCGACGGCGCTACGCCAGCCGGCATGGATCGCGGCGGCGACGCCGGCCTCCGGGTCGACGAGCAGCACCGGCACGCAGTCCGCCGTCGTCACCGCGAGCACGAGCCCGGCGGTCGCACTCACGACGGCGTCGCCCGCACGCTCGTGCTGGCTCGCCGTCGTCAGCGTCTGCACCTCGACGCCGTGGACTTGGCGCAGCGTGCAGAGCCGCTCGGCCGGCGCGCCCAAGGCGAGCGCGAAGCGCCGCCGGTTCTCGCGCACGGCCACCCGGTCGTCGCCGCTACCGAGCCCGGCATTGGCCGACGCATACGCGCCGCGGCTGACGCCGCCGCGGCGCCCGCCGAAGCCGTGCACGACGCCAACGTCCGCCAGCACGGACGACCTCGCCTCGATCACCAGCGGTCTCCTTCGTCGAAACCGGCGGGCACGGGGCCGGCCGGATGGGCCACGGCGAGTATCTTGAAGGCTTCACCCATCGCCCGCGGATCGAGCAGGCGGCGTATGCCGGCAAAGAGCGTCCGCCGCGCCGCGTCGTCCCGGCCCTGCGCCAGCCGCAAGGCCCTGAGCTCGACGCCCAGCGCCCGCAGCACCCGCGCCTGCGGCAGCGGCCCGTAGACGGCAGCCCCAGCCGCCGCCGCGGCCTCGGCCAAGGGCCTGAAGTCGACCGCGCTCGACAGGTCGGCCCAGCCGAGCTGGTCGAGCACGTCGACCGGACGATGCCGCCGCACCGCCTGCAGGGTATCGCGCGCCGCCACGGCCACGCCGCCGTAGTCGACCAACAGCCCGAGGCCCCCGCGAGCGGCAACAGTCCGGGCAACGGTGGCGGCGACCGCCACGCGCGCCGGCGAAGTCTCGGCCACGGCACCGACCGGGGCGTGGGCGAAGCGGGCATCGGCCATCGACGCGGGCCGAAGCTGCCACCGCGCGTGGCCGCCCTCGTCCACGACGACGAAGCGCTCGGCCCAGCCCGCGGCGGTGCGCTCGAACTGGCGGATCGGCAGCGCGTCCAGGAACTCGTTGGCGACGAGGAACAGCGGACGGTCGGTCGGCAGGTCCTCGACGGAGGCGTGCCATGTCGCGGGAAGGTCCGGCACGGCCGCAGCCTGCGCCGCACGCAGGCTGCGGCTGCGCTCCACCAGATGGACGGCCCACGCGGCTTCGAGACCCGGAATCCGGCCGACCGCACGCCAGAGATCGGCGAGCAGGGTGCCGCGTCCGGGGCCGAGCTCGGCGAAGACGGCAGGCGCGGGCGCGCCGCTGCGCTGCCACGTGTCGGCGAGCGCCAAACCGACCAACTCGCCGAACACCTGCGAAACCTCGGGCGCGGTCACGAAGTCGCCGTCCCGGCCGAACACCGCCGTCGGCGCCCGCTGGTAGTAGCCGTCCACGTCGGCCGCGACCGCAAGGTCGAACAGGGTCGCGACGTTCACCGGCCCGGCCGCCCGCAGCCGTGCCAAAAGGCCCGGCTCAACCGGCACGGATGCCCTCGCGCCGCGTCGGCGTGCGCGCGATCATCCAGGCGCCGAGCGCCATCATCGGCAGACTGAGCGCTTGGCCCATGGTGATCGCCCCGAGCAGGAGACCGAGCTGCGGGTCCGGCTCGCGGACGAACTCGACCGTGAAGCGGGCGAGCCCATAGCCGAGGAGGAAGGTGCCGCCGAGCCGGCCGGCGTTGGCGGGGTCACGCCGACCGCTCGCCATCCAGGCGAGCACCAGAAACAGGGCGAGACCTTCCAGCGCTGCCTGATAGAGCTGGCTCGGATGGCGCGGCAGAGCACCGCCCATGGGAAACACCATGGCCCAAGGCACGTCCGTCACCCGGCCGTAGAGTTCGCCGTTCACGAAATTGGCGAGGCGGCCGAAGAAGAGGCCGATGGGCGCGGCGACGGCGGCGGCGTCGCCCACTTCCAAGGGGCCGACGCCGTGTTGCCGGGCGGTGATCAGACAGCCGACCACGACGCCGATCAGGCCGCCGTGGAAGGCCATCCCGCCCTGCCACACGTAGAGCACCTCCCAGGGATGTTGGAGGTAGTAGGCGGGCTGGTAGAACACGACGAACCCCAGCCGCCCGCCGATCAGCACGCCCAAGGTGGCGTAGAACAGAAGATCGTCGACCGCCGCCGGCGTCAGCTTCCAACCGGGCCGCGTCACCACGCGCCTGAGGTAGCGCCAGCCGAGCAGCAGCCCGGCGACGTAGGCGAGCGCGTACCAGCGGATCGCGAACGGGCCGAACTCGATCAGGATCGGGTCGATGGCCGGGAAGGGAATGGCGAGCACGTCGCACCTCTCGTCGATGCGAAGACGGCTTAAGGAGGCGCCGGGCGGGCGGCAAGGCCCCAGCGCCACCTTGCGACCCAACCGGGCCATGCCATATCACGAGGGCATGACCGTAAGGAGACGCTCCGTGCAGACGCGCAACCCGATGCTGGACGATCTCGCCAAGGTGGCGAGCGGGGCCATGAGCACGCTGGGCGGCGTGCGCGAGGAGATCGAGAACCGGGTGCGCGAGCGGCTGGAGCGGCTCGCCGCCGACATGGAGCTGGTCACCCGCGAGGAGTACGACGCGGTCAAGGCGATGGCCGTCAAGGCGCGCGAGGAGCAGATGGCCATGGCCGAACGGGTGACCGAGTTGGAAGCCCGCATCGCCGCGCTCGAAGCCGCTGGCACCGCCAAGCCCCGCAGCCGCGCGCGCAAGCCCAAGGCCGGCGATGCGGGGGGCGCCTGACGACGCAACTCTGAGGCGTTGCCACGCATCTTGCACCGCCGAAGCCATGCTGGCACCGTAGAAGCGCTTGCTTCACGTGTGGCTATTGTGCCGCGTCTGGGGACCGAATGTCGTCGCTGAACCTCGAAATCGCCGAGCCGCTCGGCAACCCGCTCGATCTCGTCGAGCGCATCGCCATCGCCAACGACTGGACCTACGACCGCACCGCCGAGGACGAACTGGCCGCCGAGCTGCCGGGGCAGTGGTGCAACTATCGGATGTGGTTCAGTTGGCAGAACGACATGGGCATCTTCCACCTCGCCTGCGCGCTCGACGTCAAGGTGCCGCAGGCCAAGCGCGTCGGGCTTTACCACCTCCTGGCGCTCGCCAACGAGAAGCTGTGGCTCGGCCATTTCGATCTCTGGTCCGACGAGGGCGTCCCGGTCTTCCGCCACGCCATCCTGGTGCGCGACAACGCGGGCGTCGGCGTCGAAGCGCTGGAGGACCTGACCGAACTCGCGCTCGGCGAGTGCGAGCGCTTCTTCCCGGCCTTCCAGTTTCACCTGTGGGGCGGCAAGGCACCGGCCGAAGCGCTGACCGCCGCCTTGCTCGAGACCGAAGGCGAGGCCTGAGGCCGTGACCGACGCGCTCCGAGGCCCCATCCGCCTGCTCGGCTGCGGCAAGATGGGGGCGGCACTCGGGCGCGGCTGGCTCACAGCCGGCCTACCCGCCGCCGACCTCCAGATCGTGGAGCCGAACGCTGCGGTGCGCGCGGCCTGGACCGCCGATGGCGCGCGCTGCACCGCCGACGCGCTCGGAACCGAGGACTGGCCGGAGCCCCGCGCCCTGGTCGTGGCGGTCAAGCCGCAGACCATGGGCGAGGTCCTGCCGCAAGGCACCACCCTTGCCGGCACCGGCACGGTGGTCGTGTCCATTGCTGCCGGCACCACGCTGGCAACGCTGAGCCAGGGCTTCGGCCACGCCGCGGCCCTGGTCCGCGCCATGCCCAACACGCCGGCGGCCGTCGGCCGCGGCGCCAGCGCACTCTTCGCGGAACCGGCGGTGCCGACAGCCGCGCGCGAACTGGCGGAAGCGCTGCTTCGCGCCGTCGGCGAGACGGTATGGCTCGACACCGAGGCGCAGATGCACGCGGTGACCGCCCTTTCGGGTGGCGGACCGGCCTACGTGTTCCTGCTGATCGAAGCGCTCGCCGCCGCCGGCGCCAAGGCCGGCCTGCCGCCGGAACTGGCGATGCGGCTCGCCCGCGCCACCGTCGTCGGCTCGGGCGAACTCGCGCGGACCAGCGACGAAGCAGCCGACACGCTCCGCCGCAACGTGACGAGCCCCGGCGGGACGACGGCGGAGGCGCTCGCCGTGCTGATGGCGCCCGACGGCCTCCAGTCCCTGCTCGACCGCGCCATTGCCGCCGCTGCCGCCCGCTCGGAGGTGCTCGGGCGGCCGGGGCCGGCATGAGCGACGCACCGACCGAAACGCCCCCCGCCCCCGACCTGCTGGGATCCGCCCTCCAACTCGTGACCGCCGAGGGTTGGCCGGCTTACGCGCCAGCGAGGCTCGCCCGTACCACTGGCATCGGCCTCGCGGAGGCCTGCCTGCAACTCCCCGACCAGGGGGCCATCCTCGCCGCCCTCGGCCGACGGGTCGACCTCGCGATGCTCGACGTCGCGGCCGACGAACTCCTGGAGATGACACCCAAGGAGCGCGCCTTCGAACTGCTCATGCGCCGCTTCGAGGCACTGGAGCCGGCGCGGCCGGCGCTGGCCCGTCTGCGTCGCGACGGGCCGTCGCCGCTCTGGCCGTGCGCCCTCGGCAATGTGGCCCGAGCGGTCAAGCGCGCCGTCGAGGCGGCCGGCCTCACGCCCGCCGGGTCGCTCCGCGGCGTCGTGGTCGGCGCGGCGCTCGCCGCCGTCTATGTCGCGACGGCGCGGGTCTGGCTCGACGACGACAGCCCGGACCGGGCGGTCACCATGGCGGAGCTCGACCGTCGGCTCGACGCCGCGGGATGGGTGTTCGACCGCGTGGCCGGCTGATCGACCTTGGGGTGGATCGCAGCACTGAACCTTTGCACTCCGGCGCGCACCGTTTACGCTGCATCGCAACAGCAATGCTCGGCACGTCCGGGCAGGAACCGGAGGACGATGATGGCGCAGGACAACCCCTTCATGACTCCCGAGATGGCCAAGCTGTTCGAGAGGATGCAGGTGCCCGGCCTCGACATGCCGGCGCTGATGACCCTTCAGCAGAAGAACCTGGAGGCGCTGCAACTCGCCAACAAGACGATGATGGAGGGCATCCAGCTCGTGCTGCGGCGCGAGTTGGAGATCGTCCAGCGCAACGTCGAGGAGGCGATGCAGACCATGCAGGAACTCATGAGTCAGACCGACCCCAAGGTCGGCATGAAGATGCACGTCGATGCCGCCAAGGAGACGCTGGAGAAGGCGCTCACCAATCTCAAGGAGATCTCGGCGCTGACGCAGAAGTCGAACGAGGAGGCGTTCGCCATCCTGAACAAGCGGGCGTTGGAGAGCTTCGACGAGGTGAAGGCGGCGATCAAGCCGAAGGGCGCCTGACGGTCGCGCCCGGCGGCCCGCACGACGGCGCCGTGATGGTGACCGTGTATCGGCGCAATCTCGACGCCGTCGTGGCGGCCAACGAGACGTTGTTGCAAGGGTTGCAGGTGCTGGCGAAGCGCCAGGTGGAGATCGCCCACGGTGCGGTCGAGGTCGTGGTGCGCACGGCCGACCGGATGAACGCGGAGGCCGATCCCGTGGCCCATGCCGGGCTGGGGATCGACGCCGCCAAGACCATGGTGGCGGCAACGCTGGCCAACATCGAGGAAATGGCGGGCATCGCCCGCCGCTGTCAGGCGCGTGCCCTGGCCATCCTGCACGACAGGACGCTGGCAAGCCTGGACGAGATCAGCCGGGCGCTCGGGCCCAAGGGCTCAGCCTGACCAGCTTTTCTGCCGCCGCCGCTCGACCGACGAGGGAATACCTAGGCTTTCCCGGTACTTGGCGACGGTTCGCCGCGCGAGCACCATACCCCTCACCTTCAGCGACCTGACGATCTGGTCGTCGGAGAGCACCGTCTCCGCCGTCTCGCGGTCGACCAGCGTGCGGATCTGCTGGCGGATGGCCTCGGCGGCATGCGCCTCGCCGCCGTCGTCGCCACCGACCGCGTTCGAGAAGAAGTACTTGAACGGGAAGACGCCCTGCGGCGTGGCGACGAGCTTGCCGGCCGTGGCCCGGCTGACCGTGCTCTCGTGCAGGCCGGTGCCCTCGGCGACCTGGCGCAGGACCAAGGGCCGCAGATGCTGCGGACCCTGGCGTAAAAACGCGGTCTGCTCGGCGACGATGAACTCGGCCACCTTGAGGACCGTGCGCGCCCGCTGGTCGAGCGCCTTCACCAGCCAGTTGGCCGCCTGGAAGCGCTCGTTGAAGTACTGCTTGACGCTCTGATCGATGCTCGTGCCGCTGACCTGCGTGTAGTAGTCGACGTCGACCAGAATGCGCGGCAGCGTGGCGTTGTTCAGCTCCACCCGCCAGCCGCCCTGGTGCGGGTAAATCCAAAGGTCGGGTACGGCACCGCCCTGCGGCGGCGGCGCGAAACGGAGCCCCGGCCGCGGATCGAGCGAGCGGATCTCGGCGATCATGTCGGCGAGATCGTCCTCGTCCACTTGGCACAGCCGGAGCAGGCTCTTGCGATCCGCCTTGGCAAGCCGGTCGAGGTGACGCAACAGCGCCTGCATCGCCGGATCCAGCCGGTCGCGCTCGCGCAGTTGCAGGGCCAGGCACTCCTGCAGCGTACGCGCGCCGACCCCGGTCGGATCGAAGCCCTGGATGAGATACAGGATCGCGTCGACGTCCGCCTCGGGGACGGCCAGCCGCACCGCGAGTTCCCCCAGATCGGCCCGGCAATAGCCGTCCTCGTCGATGGACTCGATCAGGTTGAGGCCGATCAGCCGCGCCACCGGATCGTCGACCTCGACGTGCAGTTGCTCCAGGAGGTAGTCGGCGAGCGTCCGCTGTTCGGCCAGACGCTGCTCCAGGTCCGGCAAATCGTCGGCGAAGCCATTGGCTTGCGCGCCGCCGCCGACGCTCGCCATTCGATCGCAGGCGGGTGGGCCGTCCGGCTGGAACCAGCCCTCGTCGGTGGCGTTGCCGGTCTCGATCTCGGGTGCGGCGAGCGGCGCCTCGACCGCGTCCGTGCCGGTCTCGCTCGGCAACTCGCCCTCCAGAAACGGGTTCTCCGCCAGCTCCTGCTCGACGTAGCCGGTCACCTCGAGGTTGGTCATCTGCAACAGCTTGATCGCCTGCTGCAGCTGGGGCGTCATCACCAGCTGCTGGCTCTGCTTCAGATCGAGGCGGAGGCCGATGCTCATGGCCGTCGCTTACACCTGAAAACCTTCACCGAGGTAAACGCGCCGCACATCGACGTCGGCGACGATGGCGTCGGGATGCCCCTCCTTCAGGACCTGTCCGTCGTGCAGGATGTAGGCACGGTCGATGATGCCGAGGGTATCGCGGACGTTGTGGTCGGTGATCAGGACGCCGATGCCGCGATCCTTCAGATGGGCGACGAGGTTTCTGATCTCGGCGACGTTGATCGGGTCGATGCCGGCGAGCGGCTCGTCGAGCAGCATGATCGACGGCCGCGCCGCCAGCGCACGCGCGATCTCGACCCGCCGCCGCTCGCCGCCGGAGAGCGACGGCGCGGGCGCGCGGCGGAGATGACCGAGCGAAAATTCGGACAGGAGCTGGTCCAGTTGCGCCTCGCGCTCGGCGTTGTCCGGCTCCACCACCTCCAAGACGGCCCTGAGGTTGCCCTCGACCGTCAGGCCGCGGAAGATCGACGCCTCCTGCGGCAGATAGCCGAGGCCGAGCCGTGCTCGGCGGTACATCGGCAACGGGGTGACGTCACGACCGTCGAGCATGATGGTGCCGCGATCGGCAGCGATCAGCCCGGTGATGATGTAGAACGACGTGGTCTTGCCGGCGCCGTTCGGTCCGAGCAGGCCGACGGCCTCGCCCCGCGCCACGTGCAGGCTGACGTCGCGCAGCACCTGGCGGCCGCGATAGGCCTTGCCCAGATGCCGCGCGTCGAGCCCCGGCCAAGGCTCCCCCATCTCGGGCCGCAACGGTGGCCGCAGCGGCAGGACGCGAGCCTGCCGCCCGCTCAAGAACCGCCCTCGTTGACGAACAACGCCCGCACCCGTCCGCCCTCGCCCGCCGGCAGGAGCCGCGACACGCCGGTGTCGAGATCGACCTCCAGCCGGCTGCCGCGCAGGACGTTGCCGTCGCGGGTCAGCACGACGTCGCCGCTGAGGGTGATGGTACGCCGGTCGAGGTCGTAGACGCCCTCGCGGCCGCGCGCGACCTCCTGCGGCGAGGTCACCACCACGTTGCCGGTCGCGACGATCCGCTGGATGCCGCCGCCCGCCGCCTCGGGGCCACCGCCGCCAGCGTAGAAGACGTCGAGCGCGTCGGAGGTCAGGGTCATCTCGCCCTGGACCGCATCGACGTTGCCGCGAAACGTGGCGATACCCTCGTTCTGCCGGACCTCCAACACGTCCGCCTCGATCTCGATCGGCTCGTTGCCACCGGGCGCCTGCGCCAGAGCCGGGACGGCGGCGAGCAGGGCTGCCGCCAACAACACCGCGAACGTCCGGGGACGGGCGCTCATTGCCCCGCTCCGCCGGTCAGCAGCTTGACCCGCACCTTGCCCTCGAAGCGCACCAAGGCACCGCGCTCTTCGATGTCCATGCGATCGGCGACGATGCTGCCACGCGGTCCTTCGCCGTCGACCGGCGTCGAGGTGGCCACATGTCCCCGCGCGACGTCCAGCCGGGCCGCCTGCGTGCGCAGCTCGTAGCCGTCGCTCGTGCGCACCCGCACGTCGCCATCGAGATCCAGCGTCTCGGCGTCGCGGTCGTAGCGCGCCTGCACCGCTTCGACGGCGAAGTCGCGCCCGCCATCGCGGCCGGGCAGGCTCGCCTGCATCGCCTCCAGTTCGACCTGACGCGGCGATACCGGATCGACCCGCGCCGAACCGGCCTGCACGCGGTACGCCTCGCCGCCGCTGCCACGGCCGACATATTGCGGGCTGGCCAGCCGCACACGGCCGTCGCCCTCCAGTTCGACGTCGCTGATGCCGGGCAGGATGAAGCCCGAATCGAGGCCGCGGAGTTGCGGCCAGAGCGCCAGCACGGCGAGCATCGCCACTGCCGTCACCGGCAACGCGACCCGCATGATCTTGACGAAGCGGCTGTAGCGGCTCGGCCGCCGGGCGGTGTCGGGCATCAGGCGATCCCTGCCTCGAGACAGTCGTGAAGATGGATGACGCCGAGCGGACGGCGGTCGGCCTCGTCGACGACGAACAGCTGCGAGACGGCGGTTGGCCGCTCGTTCATGCGGGCGAGCGCCTCGGCGGCGAGGGCCTCGGCGTCGATGGTCCGCGGCGTGCGCGCCATCACGTCCCGCACCGGCAACTCGAAGAAGCCGGGGCGCTCCATCTGCCGCCTGAGATCGCCGTCGGTGACGATGCCGACCAGACGTCCCGCCTCGACCACGCCGACGCAGCCCAGGCGCTTGCGCGTCATCTCCAGGATGGCGTCGCGCATCGGCCGCTCCGGGCCGACGAGGGGCATGGCCTCGCCGCCGTGCATCAGGTCGCGCACCTTGACCAGCCGGGCGCCCAGCTTGCCGCCCGGATGGAACACGGCGAAGTCGGTCCGCTCGAAGCCCTTGGCGGCGAGCACCGCGGCCGCGAGCGCGTCGCCGAGCGCCAGCATCAGCGTCGTCGAGGTGGTCGGCGCCATGCCGATCGGGCAGGCCTCCTCCACCGGCGGCAGGACGAGGGCCACGTCGGCGGCGGCGCCGAGCGTGCTCGGCGCGCGGCCGACGATGCCGATCAGCGGGATCGAGAAGCGCTTGGCATAGGTGAGGATGTCGCGCAGCTCGGGAGTCTCGCCGGAATTGGAGAGGGCCACGATCAGATCGCCCTTGGCCACCATGCCGAGATCGCCGTGGCTTGCCTCGGCCGGATGAACGAAGAAGGCCGGCGTGCCGGTCGAGGCGAACGTGGCCGCCAGCTTGCGCGCGATGTGGCCGCTCTTGCCCATGCCGGTGACGATGACCCGGCCGGAGGTCGCGATCACCAAGTCGACCGCGGCGGCGAACTCGCCACCCAGGACCGCCGCGCAGTCCAAGAGGGCACGGGCCTCCAGCTCCAGCACCCGGCGGCCCTGGACGATGTGGGCCTCGGTGGCGGTGGTCTCGATGCTGCGGGCGAGCGTCGTCTGGGTCACGCGGCCTCCGGTCCCCTGGGCTCGGTCACGGCGGCGCCCGTGCAGAGCAAAGTCGATGCCACCTTGCGTCGCAATATGGCGATCCGCCTGCGGCCGGTCAACGCGGCCCGCGGGCGCTCGCCCACAGGTCGGTCCATCTCCGCCTCGGCGCGTCAGTGCGCGAAGAGGTCGACCTCCGGCCAGCCGAGCAGGTCGAGCTCCGCGCGCGTCGGCAGAAAGCCGAAGCAGGCAGCCGCCAGCTCACCGCGACCCTCGCGCGCCAGCATCACGTCGAGCCGGGCCTTGAGCGCGTGCAGGTGGAGGACGTCGCTGGCCGCGTAAAGCCGCTGCGCGTCGCTCAGTTCCACGGCCCCCCAGTCCGAACTCTGCTGCTGTTTCTGCAGGTCGATTCCCAACAATTCCTTACACAGATCCCGGAGACCGTGCCGATCGGTGTAGGTGCGCACCAGCTTGGAGGCGATCTTGGTGCAGTAGATCGGCGCCGCGCGGACGCCGAGGGCATGACGCAGCAGGGCCACGTCGAAGCGGGCGAAGTGAAACAGCTTCAATACGGCCGGATCGGCGAGCATGGCCGCGAGGCGGGGGGCTTCACGCTGCCCCTTGGCGATCTGCACCAAATGACAGATGCCGTCGCCCGCCGAGAGCTGGACCAGACACAGCCGGTCCCGCCCCGGCAGCAGGCCCATCGCCTCGGTATCGACCGCGACCGCGGGTCCGAGGGCCAGACCGTCGGGAAGGTCGCCTCGATGCAGATGGACGGCGGCGAGAGGATCGGACAAGGGCCTACGGGCGCTGCGTGAGTGGTGCCCAGGAGAGGACTCGAACCTCCACCCCGTTGCCAGGACAGGTACCTGAAACCTGCGCGTCTACCAATTCCGCCACCTGGGCGCCGCGGATGACGGCGTGTAGGCGCGGCGATGGATCACGTCAAGGCCCGAGCGGCGGATGATGGCCCGGTCGGCCCAAGGGACGGTTCCAGCATTCCGGAAAACGCTCTAAACGAGGGCGCACCCAACGAGCGAGGACTTGCATGCGCAACCAGGTGGTCACCGTGTTCGGCGGCTCGGGCTTTCTCGGTCGCTACGTCGTGCGCCGGCTAGCGGCCGAGGGCGCGCGGGTGCGCGTGGTCTGCCGCCGGCCGCAACTGGCGATGCACATGAAGCCCATGGGCGAGGTCGGACAGATCACGCTGGAGCGCGCCGATCTCGCCGGCGGTGCGGCGGTCGACCGCTTGGTCGCGGGGTCCAGCCACGTCGTCAACCTGATCGGCATCCTGTTCGAGTGGGGCGGGCAGAAGTTCGAGGTGTTGCAGGCCGAAGTTCCCGGCCGCATCGCCCGCGCGGCCAAGGCGGCGGGGGCCGAACGCCTGGTCCACGTCTCCGCCATCGGCGCCGACGCCGCGAGCGGCGCCGCCTACGCCCGCACCAAGGCGGCCGGCGAGCAAGCCGTCCGCGAAGGCTTCCCCGAGGCGACCATCCTACGGCCGAGCGTCGTGTTCGGGCCCGAGGACGACTTCTTCAACCGCTTCGCTCAGATGGCCGGAATCAGCCCGTTCCTGCCGCTGATCGACGGCGGCACCACGCGCTTCCAGCCGGTCTACGTCGACGACGTCGCCCGCGCGGTGATGGTGGCGCTGACCGAGCCGGGGCACCAGGGCCGCACCTACGAACTGGGCGGCCCCAACGTCTACAGCTTCAAGGAGCTGTTGGAGTACCTGCTGCACGAGTTGAACCGCAAGCGGCTGCTCCTGCCCCTGCCCTCGCGGATCGCCCGCTGGCAGGCCCGCTTCATGGAGTATCTGCCGAAGCCGCCGCTGACCCGCGACCAAGTCGAGCTGTTGAAGCACGACAACGTGGTCGCGAACGGCGCCCTGACGCTGGCCGATCTCGGCGTCGAGGCGACGCCGCTGGAGGTGGTCGTCCCCGGCTACGTCCAGCGCTACGCACGGCCGAGGACGCGCCGGGTCTGACCCGTCAGCCGAAGTGGACGATGGCGAGCAAGACGACGCCCAGCCCGACGCGGTAGACCACGAACGGCGTGAAGCTCGCCCGCTTCAGCCAGCGCATCATCAAGACGATGGCCACGAACGCGGCGACGAACGCCAGCCCGGCACCGACAGCGGCGTCGCGCGTCATCGCCAATTCGCCCATTCGGTAGAGCTCGCGGCTCATCAGAGCACCGGCGGCGAGAATGGTGGGGATCGAGAGCAGCATCGAGAAACGCGCCGCCTCGGTGCGGTCGTAGCCGAGCCAGCGCGCGGCGGTCATGGTGATGCCGGCGCGGCTGGTGCCGGGGATCAGCGCCAGGATCTGGGCCGAGCCGATGAGCAGCGCGCCGCCGATGCCCATGCGGGCGAGGTCACGGTCGGCGCGGCAGCGCTGATCGACGGCGTAGAGCAAGAGGCCGCCGAGGATCATCGCCCAGGCGATGACGTCCATCCGGCGCAGGCCCTCGGTGCCGATCAGGCTGAGGGCGAGGCCCGCCGCCACCACCGGCAGCGTTGCCACGACCACGAGCACGATCATCCGCCGCGCCGGCTCGGCCATCAGGCCCGGCCCGCGCCAGTCGACCGCCGCTTTCGTCATGGCCGCCATGTCGCGCCAGAGATAGGCGACGACCGCGCCGAGCGACCCGACGTGGACGGCCACGTCCATCAACAGCCCCTGATCGGGCCAGTCGGTGAGCAGCGGGACCAGCACCAGATGGCCCGACGAGCTGATCGGCAGGAATTCGGTGATGCCCTGAACGACGGCCAGAACGACGAGTTGGAGGGTGTCCATGGAGGCTCCGGAACGAGGCGGTACGCGAGGCGGCTGGCTAATGACGGCTCAGCAAGTCCCAACTCGGGACGATCGGTCGCGGCAACGCTGGACGGCGGTGCGGCGCGCCGCTATATAGCCGCATCACGACCGAACGGGTAGCGAGCGCGCCGCCGACGAACGGGCGGCGGCATCCTGCCCTCGCCTCGCGGCATCGCCAGCCTCCCTCGCTCGCCATCGGATTGTTGGGAGACCGCCATGGCCTCGAAAATGATGCAGTTCGTCTCCACCCCGCAGGCCACGCCGACGAAACGCGCGGCGGACGCGCGGCGGTCGGACTTCGACGAGATCTACGGCCGCTATTCCAAGGTCGGCGCCGAGGCGCAGGCGGCACGCTGCGAGCAGTGCGGCGTGCCCTTCTGCCAGGTGCATTGCCCCTTGCACAACAACATCCCCGACTGGCTGAAGCTGACCGCCGAGGACCGGCTGGAGGAGGCCTACGAGGTCGCCTCCGCGACCAACAACTTCCCCGAGATCTGCGGCCGCATCTGCCCCCAGGACCGGCTCTGCGAGGGCAACTGCGTGATCGAGCAGTCCGGCCATGGGACCGTTACGATCGGCGCCGTCGAGAAGCACATCACCGACACCGCCTTCGACATGGGCTGGATCGAGCCGACCCGGCCGAGCGTCGAGCGCACCGAGACCGTCGGCATCGTCGGCGCCGGACCGGCCGGCCTCGCCTGCGCCGACCAACTCCGGAAGAAGGGCTACCAAGTCACCGTCTACGACCGCTACGACCGCATCGGCGGGCTGATGATCTACGGTATCCCCGGCTTCAAGCTGGAAAAGCCCATCGTCGAGCGCCGCGCCGACCTGCTGGCGGCCGGCGGCGTGCGCTTCGTGCTGAACTGCGCCATCGGCAGCGACGTGTCCTTTCAGGAGCTGCGCCGGCGGCACGATGCGGTGTTCGTCGGCACCGGCGTCTACCGGGCTCGCGCCATCCAATGCCCGGGCGTCGGGCTCGACGGGGTGGTCAAGGCACTCGACTACCTGACCGCGTCCAACCGCAAGGGCCTCGGCGACGAGGTACCGGCCTTCGACGACGGCACCCTGAATGCCAAGGACAAGCACGTCGTCGTCATCGGCGGCGGCGACACCGCGATGGACTGCGTGCGCACGGCCGTCCGCCAGGGTGCCAAGTCGGTGAAGTGCCTCTACCGCCGCGACGAGGCCAACATGCCGGGCTCGGTGCGCGAGGTCGCCAATGCCAAGGAGGAGGGCGTCGAGTTCGTTTGGCTGTCGGCGCCCGAGGCCTTCCTCGGCGACGACCACGTCCGGGCGGTCAGGGCCTTGCGCATGCGGCTCGGCGCGCCCGACGCGACCGGCCGGCAAGGCCCTGAGCCCGTGCCCGGCTCGTCCTTCCAGCTCGAGGCCGACCTCGTGATCGAGGCGCTCGGCTTCGATCCCGAGGACCTCGTCGGCCTGTTCGACGAGAAGGCTTTGCCGGTCACCCGCTGGGGCACGATCAAGGTCGATTGGACGACCATGATGACGGAGCTGGAGGGGGTGTTCGCGGGTGGCGACATCGTCCGCGGCGCCTCGCTCGTCGTCTGGGGCGTGCGCGACGGTCGTGACGCCGCAGCCGGCATCCACAACTACGTCCAAAGCCGCAGCGAGGCGACGACGGACGCGGCTCCCGCCGCCTTGCAACTCGCCTCCTGATGGCCAGGCACCCGAGGACCACGACCATGACCGAACGCCTCGACGTCGCCGCCTACGCGGCCAACGCCCGCCATCTCGCCGAGCATGGCATGTACGACCCACGGGACGAGCGCGACGCCTGCGGCGTCGGGCTCGTCGCCTCCATCGACGGCACGCCCCGGCGGGACGTCGTCGTCTTGGCGATCGAAGCCTTGAAGAACGTCTGGCACCGCGGCGCGGTCGACGCGGACGGCAAGACCGGCGACGGCGCCGGCATCCACATCGCCATCCCGCAGGACTTCTTCCGCGCCCAGCTCAAGGGCACCAAGGCCGCCACCGGGCCGATGGGCGTCGGCATGGTGTTCCTGCCGCGCACCGACTTCGCCGCCCAGGAGGTGTGCCGGACCATCGTCGAGACCGAGGTGCTCAACTTCGGCTATACGATCCTCGGCTGGCGCCAAGTGCCGGTCGACATGTCGGTGATCGGCGACAAGGCGATCGCCACCCGGCCCGAGATCGAGCAGATCATGATCGGCAATCCCAAGGGCGCCGATGCCGAGACCTTCGAGCGTGAGCTGTTCGTCATCCGGCGCCGCATCGAGAAGCGCGTGCTGATCGAGAACGTGAAGGCGTTCTACATCTGCTCGTTGAGCTGCCGCTCGGTGATCTACAAGGGCCTGTTCCTGGCGGAACAACTGTCGACGTTCTACCCTGACCTGTTGAACGAGCACTTCGTCTCGAACTACGCGGTCTTCCATCAGCGCTACTCGACCAATACCTGGCCGACCTGGCACTTGGCGCAGCCGTTCCGGACGCTCGCGCACAACGGCGAGATCAATACCGTTCGCGGCAACACCAACTGGATGGCAAGCCACGAGACGCGGATGGAGAGCCCGGCCTTCGGTGCCTGGAACGAGGACGTGAAGCCCCTGATCCAGAAGGGCTCGTCCGACAGCGCCGCGCTCGACGCGGTGGTCGAGGCCCTGGTCCGCGCCGGCCGCGCCCTGCCGCTCGTCAAGACCATGCTGATCCCGCCGGCGTGGTCGAACAAGATCGCCATGCCGGACGCGCATCGCGACCTCTTCAACTACTGCAACTGCGTGATCGAGCCGTGGGACGGTCCGGCGGCGGTGGTCGCCACCGACGGCCGCTGGGTGGTCGCCGGCATGGACCGGAACGGTCTCCGGCCGCTCCGCTACGCCCGCACCGCCGACGGCCTCCTCGTCGCCGGCTCGGAGACGGGCATGGTGCCGCTGGCCGAGGCCAACATCGTCGAGAAGGGAAGGGTCGGGCCGGGCGAGTGTCTGGGGGTCGACCTCACCACCGGCACCTTCTATCGCGACACGGCCCTGAAGGACCACCTGGCAGCGCAGAAGCCCTATTCGCACTGGGTCGAGAACATCACCCACTTGGAGACGCTGGCGGCCGAGACGCCGACGGTCGACGTCGCCATGGCGAAGGACGAGCTGCGGCGCCGGCAGAAGCTCTACGGCTGGACGGTCGAGGACCTGGAGCTGATCCTGGCACCCATGGTGGCCGACGCCAAGGAGGCCGTGGGCTCCATGGGCGACGACACGCCCTTGGCGGTGCTGTCCGACAAGTACCGTGGACTGCACCACTTCTTCCGCCAGCAGTTCAGCCAGGTCACCAACCCGCCGATCGATCCGTTGCGGGAATGGCGGGTGATGAGCATCAAGACCCGCTTCGGCAATCTCGGCAACGTCTACGACGAAACGCCGGAGCAGACGGCGATCCTCCAGCTCGAGACACCGCTCCTGACATCGACGGAGATGGAAGCACTCAAGGGTTATTTCGGCGACCGGATCGTCTCGATCGATTGCACCTTCCCGATCGGCGCCGGCGACGACGTGCTCAGGCGCGAGCTGGAGCGGGTGCGGCGCGAGGCGGAGGACGCCGTGCGCGGCGGCTGCGAGGACCTGATCCTCACCGACGAGCGGGTCGGCCCCGAGCGCGCGCCGATGCCGATGATCCTCGCGACCGGCGCGGTCCACAGCCACCTCGTCCGCCAGGGGCTCCGGAGCTTCAGCTCGATCACCGTGCGCTCGGGCGAGTGCCTGGACGTGCACTACGTGGCGGTGCTGATCGGCGTGGGTGCGACGGCGCTCAATCCCTATCTGGCCGAGGCGAGCATCGCCGACCGCCACGCCAAGGGTCTCTTTCCCGGCCTCACCCTCGACGACTGCCTGGAGCGCTACAAGGAGGCGGTCGGCCAGGGGCTGTTGAAGATCCTGTCGAAGATGGGCATCTCGATCATCAGCTCCTATCGCGGCGGCTACAACTTCGAGGCGGTGGGCCTGTCGCGCTCGCTCTGCGCCGAGTATTTCCCGGGCCTGACCACCCGCATCTCCGGTATCGGCCTGAAGGGGCTCACCAACCGGGTCTTGAAGCAGCACGAGCTTGCCTTCGACGACGAGGCAGCCATCTCCATCGGCGGCTTCTACCGCTACCGGAAGGGCGGCGAACACCACGCGCTGCAAGCCCAGGCGATCCATCAACTCCAAGGTGCGGTGGCATCCAATTCCTACGCCGCCTACCGCAAGTACGCGGAGATGATCTACGGCCAGGATCCGGTCTCGATCCGCGACCTCCTCGACTTCGACCGGCCGGAGCAGGCGATCCCGCTCGACCGGGTGGAGAGCATCACCGAGATCAGAAAGCGCTTCGTCACGCCCGGCATGTCCTTGGGCGCCCTCGGCCCCGAGGCGCACGAGACCCTCTCCATCGCCATGAACCGCATCGGGGCCAAGGCCGACAGCGGCGAGGGCGGCGAGGGCAAGGACCGCTTCACCCCGCGCCCCAACGGCGACAACGCCAACTCGGTGATCAAGCAGGTGGCCTCGGGCCGGTTCGGCGTCACCGCCGAATATCTGAACGCCTGCAAGGAGATCGAGATCAAGGTTGCCCAGGGTGCCAAGCCCGGCGAGGGCGGCCAGCTTCCCGGCTTCAAGGTCACCGTCGAGATCGCCAAGCTCCGGCTCTCGACACCTGGCGTGATGCTGATCTCGCCGCCGCCGCACCACGACATCTACTCGATCGAGGACCTCGCCCAGCTCATCTACGACCTGAAGCAGATCAACCCCGACGCCAAGGTCTGCGTGAAGCTCGTGTCGGAGAGCGGCATCGGCACCATCGCCGCCGGTGTCGCCAAGGCCAAGGCCGACGTCATCCTCGTCTCGGGCCATGTCGGCGGCACCGGCGCCTCGCCGCAGACCTCGATCAAGTTCGCCGGCACGCCGTGGGAGATGGGCCTCAGCGAGGTCAACCAGCTGCTCACCCTGAACGACCTGCGCCACCGGGTGACGCTCAGGACCGACGGTGGCATCAAGACCGGCCGCGACGTGGTGATCGCGGCCCTGTTGGGCGCCGAGGAATACGGCGTCGGCACGGCCAGTCTGGTCGCCATGGGCTGCATCATGGTTCGCCAGTGCCACTCCAACACCTGCCCGGTCGGCGTCTGCACGCAGCGGCCGGATCTCCGCGAGCACTTCACCGGGACGCCCGAGAAGGTGGTGAACCTCTTCACCTTCATCGCCGAGGAGGTGCGCGAGATCCTGGCCTCGCTCGGGCTCCGCTCGCTCGACGAGGCGATCGGCCGGACGGATCTGTTGAAGCAGGTGAGCCGCGGCTCGGCCGACCTCGACGACCTCGACCTCAACCCGATCCTCGCCCAGGTCGACAGCACCCAGCCGCGCTTTTGCACGCTGGAGGGGCGCAACCCCGTGCCCGACACCCTCGACGCGCAGATGGTGAAGGACGCGGCGCCGATGCTGGAGGACGGCGAGAAGATGCAGCTCGCCTACAACGTCAGGAACGTCGACCGCGCCGTCGGCACCCGGCTCTCCGCCCACATCACGCGGCGCTACGGCCAGGACAAGCTGAAGCCCGGGCATCTCACCGTGCGCCTCAGGGGCTCGGCCGGCCAGTCGCTCGGCGCCTGGGCCGTGCAGGGGCTCAACATCGAGCTGTTCGGCGACGCCAACGACTATGTCGGCAAGGGTCTGTCCGGCGGCACCATCGCCATCCGCCCGCTCGTCTCATCGCCGATCGTGCCGCACGAGAACGTGATCATCGGCAATACCTGCCTCTACGGCGCCACCGCCGGCAAGCTGTTCGCCGCCGGTCAGGCGGGCGAGCGCTTCGCCGTGCGCAACTCCGGCGCCGTCACCGTGGTGGAGGGCTGCGGCGACAACGGCTGCGAGTACATGACCGGCGGTACCGCCGTGATCCTCGGCCGCACGGGCGACAACTTCGCCGCCGGCATGTCGGGCGGCATGGCCTTCGTCTACGACCCCGAAAGCCGCCTTTGGGATCCGGTGCGCAACCAGTCGATCCGCGTCAACGAGGACATGGTGATCTGCCAGCGCATCGAGGTCGACCACTACGCCAAGCTGTTGGAGGACCTGTTGACCGAGCACGTCGGCACGACCCAGTCGGCGCTGGCGACACGCATCCTCGCCGACTTCGACATGGAGCGGCAGTGGTTCTGGCAGATCGTGCCGAAGGAGATGCTCGACAAACTGGAGGTGCCGGTGACGGCGGAAACGGTCGCCCAAACGGCCTGACGAGCGCCGACACCCTGCCCGACGCCGGCCGCCGCGCGGTCCCTGACCCGGCCACCGGAGGGTCCGCAGGCACGGTCGGCAACGTTGTGGGCCATGGCGGGGTGGTGCTGACCTTGCTCGACACCATCGGCGGCGTCGCGGTCCGTCACTTCGTGCCGCCGCCGCGCATGGCGACCATCGACCTCGCCCGAAGGCCCTCGTCGATGGCGCCGGTCGCCTGGAGGGACCGCTCGAGCGCCTTGCCGGCGACGGCCGTCAGCGGTCCAGCACCTCGCGGACCTTGCGCGCCAGGTCCTGACGCCGGAACGGCTTGGGCAGGAAGTCGACGTCGGCGGCGAGGCGGCCGTTGTCGTTGATCGCATCCTGGGTGTAGCCGGAGGTGAAGATCACCCTGAGCCCAGGCCGCAACGCCAAGGCCTCGTCGGCCAGTTCCCGCCCGTTCATGCCGCCCGGCATCACCACGTCGGTAAGCAGCAGATCGACGTCGTCGTGGTCGCGCAGGGTGGCCAGCGCTTCCGCCGCCGCCGATGCCTGGCTCACCCGATAGCCGAGGCGAGTCAACTCGGCGACCACGTGGCTGCGGAGGAGATCCTCGTCCTCGACGACCAGCACGTGCTCGCTGCCGCCCACGAGGTCCGGCTCGGCCTGTGTCCTGTCGCTCGCGGCGGCAAGGCCGCCCGCGCTGCGCGGGAAGAACAGCCTCACCACGGTGCCCTCGTTCACCTCCGAGTAGATCCGGACATGGCCGCCGGACTGACGGACGAAGCCGTAGACCATGCTGAGGCCGAGCCCGCTCCCCTTGCCGACCTCCTTGGTGGTGAAGAACGGCTCGAAGGCGCGGTCGCGTACCTCGCGGCTCATCCCGGATCCGGTGTCCGACACCGCCACGAGGACGTAGTCGCCCGCAGCCGTGTCGGTCTCGCCGGGGATGGACTGGCCGTCGACGTGCGCGTTGGCCGTCTCGATGGAGAGGCACCCGCCGCCGGGCATGGCGTCGCGGGCGTTGATGACCAGGTTGAGCAGCGCCACCTCCAACTGGCCCGGATCGACCTCCGCTTCCCACAGGCCGACATGGCGGACGATGCGAAGGTCGATCGCCTCGGTCAGCGTGCGCCGCAAGAGCGCTTCCATGCCGGCCAGGAGGGCGTCCAAATCGACCCGCTTCGGGTCCAGCGGCTGCCGCCGCCCGAAGGCGAGGAGGCGGCTGGTCAGCTCGGCCGCGCGCTCCGCCGCGGTCATGGTCATCGCGGCCAGCGGGTGCAGGCTGGGCCGGTCGTGCAGCCCCTCCATCAGCAGTTCCGCGTTGCCGACGATCACGGTCAGCAGGTTGTTGAAGTCGTGGGCCACACCGCCCGTGAGTTGGCCGACCGCCTCGAGCTTCTGCGACTGGCGCAACCGCTCGTCGAGCGCGCGGCGTTCGGTGACGTCGGTCATGGTGCCGAGCATGCGCACGGCCTTGCCGGCCCCGTCGCGGATGACGAAGCCGCGGTCGACGACCGTCAGCAGCCGGCCGTCGGCGTGGCGGAAGCGGTACTCCGCGTCCCAATTGGTGCCCCTGCCGGCGAGCGTGGTCCGCACGAGATCCAAGATGTGCTCGCGGTCGTCGTCGTGGATGCCATCGACCCAGAAGCTCGACCGAGGATCGACCGCGCTCGGATCGTAGCCGAACACGACGAGCAAATTGTCGTTCCACCAGATCGTGTCGGTCGCGAAGTCCCAGTCCCAAATCACCTCGGACGTGGCCCGGGTAACGAGGCGGAAGCGCTCCTCGCTCAACTCCAGCGCGCGCTCGGCCGCCTTGCGCTCGGTGATGTCGCGTTGCAACGCCACCCAGTGCGTGCGGCGACCGTTGCCGTCGACGATCGGCACGATGTCGGTCTCGACCCAGTAGAGATCGCCCGCCTTGGTGTAGTTGATCGCCTCGCAACGGACCGGCCTGCCCACCTCCACCGAGACGCGGATCTGGCGGATCACCTCGGGCTGGGTCGCCGGCCCCTCGAGCAGCCGCGGGCTGCGGCCGATGACCTCTTCGGCCGTGTAGCCGGTGCGCGCGACGAAGGCCGCGTTGACGAAGACGATGCGCGGCAACTCCCGCGTGCCCGGCGGCGGCGCGTCGGTGATGAGGAGGATGTCGTTCATCCGGCCGACCGCCGTCTCCAGGAGGCGGAGTTGTTCCTCCCGCGCCCGCTCCAGGGTGACGTCGCGGACGTAGACGGCTAGGCCCTCCGGCCCGGGATGGACGCGGACGCGGCCCCACGCGTCCAAAGGTGCGTAGTGGGCGACGAACTCGCTGCTCTGGCCGGTGCGGAGCGCCGCCTCGAAGCGCTCCTGGAACTCGGTGCCGACCGCTTCCGGAAACGCGTCCCAGACGATGCGGCCCAGAAGGTCGTCCTCGCAGCGGCGCAGGAGGCGCTGGGCCTCGGCATTGAGGTAGACGAAGCGCAGTTCGGCATCCAGCAGGTAGAACGCATCGCCCATCGTCTCCAGCGTGTGGTGCAACCGTCGCGACAGGCCCTCCAGCCGCTCGCGCGCCGCCACCAGCTCCGAGACGTCCTGAAAGGCGCCGCGCACCGCGACGATTCGGCCCACGGCGTCGCGCTCGGCCTCGCCGATCGCCCGCACCCAGATCCGCCTGCCGGTCGCGGTGACGAGCTGGAGAACCTCGTCGTAGGCCGTGCCGTCACGCACGCAGGCGTCGAAGACCTCGCGGACGCGGTTGCGATACTCGGGCGCATAGAACTCGATCCCGTGCTCCAGCGCCGCTTCGCTGACGCCGGGCAACTCGTGGATCGCCGCCGTCTCCTCCGACCACACCACCTGACCGCTGCGGAGGTCCGCCCGCCAGCCGCCGAGCTTGGCGGCGTGGCCCGCGATGCGCAGGAGGTTGGTGGCCTCGGCCAAGCGCGCATTGGCCGCCACCTCGTCGCTGACGTCGCGAACCACGCCGGTGAGCACGCGACCGGCAGCCGTGATCGTCAACTCGCCGGCACCGCGAACGTGGATCGTGCGGCCGTCGGGGCGGACCGCCCGGTGCTCGATGGCGAGTTCCGTGGACGTGCCCACCTCGAACGCGGCCAGCCGCGCCGCCATCGCTGCCCGGTCGTCCGGATGCACGAGGTCGCGATAGGCATCGGTCGACGGCACGAAGCTGCGCGGATCGTGCCCGAAGATGTCGAACATCTCCTGCGACCAAATGACCTCGCCCGTATCCAGGTTGGCGCTCCAAAGGCCGATGCCCAACAGACGCTGGGCGGTGCGCAGATGCGTCGTCCGTTGCTCCAACCGCGTCCGCGCTGCCTCCAGCTCCTGCGAGCGGAGGACGACGTCGAGCCGCAACTTGGCATCCGCATCGGCCGCCTCGGCGCCGGCCCGGACCTCGCCGACGTCGCGAATCAGCGCGGTCACGTCGTCCGGCCGATGGATGATGTAGGTCAACTCGCCGTCGGGGCCGCGCACCGGCGTGTTGACGGCGTTCCAGTAGCGCTCCTCGAACCGGCCACCCAGATGCGGCGGTCGCGGGATGGGGTAGCGGTAGATGCCGGTGACGTCCGTCAGCCCGGTCTCGCGCACACGGTCGAGCGAGGCCCGCAGCAGATGCGCGCCGTTGGCATCGGCGTCGTCCGCATCGTCCGGAAAGACGTCGAACAGACGCCAGCCCTTGATGTCCTCGCGCCGGGTCATCGTCGTCAGGAGATAGGCATCGCTCACGGCGACGATGGTATAGGTCTCGGGCTCCAGCACCAGGAATGCGCCGGGCGCTGCCTCGAACAGGGCCTGGAAGTGCTCCGCCGCGGCCTCCGCCCGGCGCCGCGCCCGCCGTTCGCGCGCGGCCAGTTCGGCCGTCGACCGCTCCAGTTCGATCAGGCGCGTGACGTCCCGCGCCGCCACCAGCTCGGCTGGCACGCCGTCGTAGTCGAGGGTGTGCGAGGTGACGTCGACGTAGACGACGTCACCTGACTTCAGCCGGTGACGCCACACACCGGCCTCGTCCAACCCGGAGGTGACCGCCGCCACGTTGGCCCGCAACGCCGCCAGGTCCTCTGCCGGGTGCAGGTCGGCGATGGTCATCGCCAAGAACTCGTCGCGGGCATAACCGTACTTCGCGACCGCCGCCCCGTTGACGTCGAGCACGCGCAAGCTCGCCAGCTCGTAGACCAGCATCGGGTCCGGATGATCCTCGAAGAATGCGCGCCGGGCGACGTCCATGATGCTCTTTCGCTGGCCGCGAGCCTGAATTCGGCGGACCGCTCACGCCGCAAGGCGACGTGCAGTCGTGAGGTTCAAAGTCCCATTTAGCGGCAGCCGCACGTCTGTCCAAGCCCTACCCTCGCGCTATGCGCGAGCGGACCGAGCGGCCACTCTGCCCAAAGTGGGGAGCGCGCCCGCCGCGCGTCGAGGACGTTCGACCCCGTTGACAGGCGGTGGCGCTGCGGAATGCTGGCGGGGCTCGGATCGCCCGGCACGACCGGCGGGCACGGCGGCGAAGAACCGAGGTGCGGTGCCGAGCCGAACGGCGGGGGAGGCGACATGGGCGACTACGTACTGGCGATCGACCAGGGCACCACGGGCACGACCGTGCTCGTCTTCGATCACGACGTCGGCATCAGGGGGCGAGCCTATTCCGAGTTTCGCCAGCATTATCCACGCCCCGGCTGGGTCGAGCACGATGCGGCGGAGATCTGGACGGTCTCGCTGGCGGTGGTGGCCGAGGCGCTGAAGGCGGCGGGCATCCGGGCGAGCGACCTTCGCGCCATCGGCATCACCAACCAGCGCGAGACCGTGGTCCTGTGGGACCGCAGGACCGGCGAGCCCGTGCATCGCGCCGTCGTCTGGCAGGACCGCCGCACCGCCCATTACTGCGACGAACTGCGCGCCCGCGATGGCCTGGAGGAGCGTATCCGCGCCAGCACCGGCCTCGTCATCGACCCCTATTTTTCGGGCACCAAGGTCAAGTGGCTGCTCGACGAGGTGCCGGGCCTGCGCGCGCGGGCGGAGAAGGGCGAACTCTGCTTCGGCACGATCGACAGCTGGCTGGTCTACAAGCTCACCGGCGGCGCCGCGCACGTGACCGACTACTCCAACGCCTCGCGCACGCTGCTCTACGACATCCACGGGCTGCGCTGGGACGAGAGCATTCTCGAGTTGATGGACATCCCCGCACCGATCCTGCCCGAGGTGCGCCCCTCGGCCCACGTCTACGGCAAGACGACCGCCGCAGCCTTCTTCGACACCGCCGGCATCCCCGTGGCGGGCATCGCCGGCGACCAGCAGGCGGCCCTGTTCGGCCAGGCCTGCTACGGCGAGGGCCTCGCCAAGAACACCTACGGCACGGGCTCGTTCGTCTTGATGAACACCGGCACCGAGGCGGTGCGCAGCAAGGAAAAGCTGCTCACCACCATCGCCTGGGGCATCGGCGACGAGCCGGTGGAATACGCTCTCGAGGGCGCCGTCTTCGTCACCGGCGCTGCCGTGCAGTGGCTCCGCGACGGGCTCGGCCTGATCGAGACGGCGGCCGAGACCGAGGAGCTTGCGCGCTCGCTGGCGAGCAACGACGGCGTCTATTTCGTGCCCGCGCTCACCGGCCTCGGCGCGCCGCACTGGGACGCCTATGCCCGCGGCCTGCTGGTCGGCATCACCCGCGGCACCGGCCGCGCCCACATGGCGCGCGCCGTCCTGGAGAGCATGGCGTATCAGACCCGCGACGTGGTCGAGGCGATGCAGCGGGACTCCGGCCTGCCGCTGCGGGAACTGCGCGCCGACGGCGGCGCTTCGGTCAACCGCTGGCTGATGCAGTTCCAGTCGGACATGCTGGACGTCCCGGTCGAGGTGCCCGAGATCGTCGACACCACGGCCCTCGGTGCCGCCTACCTCGCCGGCCTCGCCACCGGCTTTTGGCAGAGCCGCGACGAGTTGGACGCGAAGTGGAAGCTCGCCCGGCGCTACACGCCGGCGATGGCGGCTGACGAGCGCGAACGCCTCTATCGCCGCTGGGGCGCCGCACTGGAGCGCGCCAAGGGCTGGGCGATCGACGACGACTGACCCACCGTGCGAGGAGTCCCACCATGGCCATTGCCGCGCGCATGGACCGCGACCGCTACCTGGCCCGGCTCCGCGACGAGCCGGAGTTCTGGGACGTGCTCGTCATCGGCGGCGGCGCCACCGGCCTCGGCACCGCGCTGGAGGCGGCGGCCCGCGGCTACCGCACGCTCCTGCTCGAGCAGCACGACTTCGCCAAGGGCACGTCCAGCCGCAGCACCAAGCTGGTGCACGGCGGCGTGCGCTACCTCCAGCAGGGCAACGTCTCGCTGGTCATGGAGGCGCTGAAGGAGCGCGGCCGCCTGCTCGCCAACGCCCCGCACATCGCCCACAACCAGCCCTTCGTCGTGCCCGTGTACGACTGGTGGGAGGGCCCCTTCTACGGCGTCGGCATGAAGCTCTACGACCTCCTTGCCGGCAAGCTCGGCCTCGGCCCCTCCAAGGTGCTCTCCCGCGAGGAGACGCTGCGCATGCTGCCCAACGTCGAGTCCAAGGGACTCCGGAACGGCGTCATCTACCACGACGGCCAGTTCGACGACGCACGGCTGGCGGTGAACCTCGCCCAGACCATCGCCGAGCAGGGCGGCGTGCCGCTCAACTACATGCAGGTGACGGAACTCACCAAGCGCGGCGGCATGGTCGCAGGCGTCCGCGCCACCGACGTCGAAACCGGCACCGACTACGAACTCGACGCGCGCGTGGTGGTGAATGCCACCGGAGTCTACTCCGACGACGTCCGCCTGATGGACGACCCGGCCGAGGACCGGCTGATGGCGCCGAGCCAGGGTGTGCACCTCGTGCTCGACGGCTCGTTCCTGGCGGGCAACACGGCGATCATGGTGCCCCGCACCGCCGACGGCCGCGTCCTGTTCGCCGTCCCCTGGCACGGCCGCACCATCGTCGGCACCACCGACACCGAGATCGAGGACACGCCCCTGGAGCCGCAGGCGCGCGAGGACGAGATCGCCTTTCTCCTCGAGCACGCGGCGATCTACCTCGCCCGCGATCCGGAACGCAGCGACGTGAAGAGCGTCTATTGCGGCATCCGGCCCTTGGTCCGCTCGCCGGGCGACAAGGGCACGGCAGCCCTCGCCCGCGACCACGTCCTGATGATCTCCAAGTCCAATCTCGTCACCATCACCGGCGGCAAGTGGACCACCTACCGCAAGATGGCGGAGGACACCGTCGACACCGCCGCCCTCGTCGCCGGCCTGGAGGAGCGCCCCTCGCCTACGGTGAACCTCCGCCTGCACGGCTGGCTGAAGCAGCCCGCCTCGACCGACGGGCTCCTGTCGCTCTACGGCTCCGACGAGCCGGCCGTCCGCCGCACCCTGCGCGAGGCCGCGGACTGGGCGGCACCGATGCACCCGGACCTCCCCTACGTCCTCGGCGAAGCCGCCTGGGCCGCCCGCCAGGAAATGGCCCGCACCGTCGAGGACGTCCTCGCCCGCCGCACCCGCGCCCTCCTCCTCGACGCCCGCGCCAGCATCGACGCCGCCCCCGCCGTGGCGGCCATCCTCGCCAAGGAACTCGGCCGCGACGCGACGTGGCAAGCGGCCCAAGTCGAAGTCTACCGCGAGGTCGCCAAAGGCTATGTGCTCGAGTGAAGCAGGGGGCTTTTTGCCCCCTGCACCCCCCAACTTTTCGAAGGGCGCGGGCGGCACCGGGGTCGGCCGCTAACGGACGCAGGAAGAACAACGCAAGGACGTGGGGGACTTGATGGTCCCTGTACGGACCGGAGACAAGGGTTACAGGCGTACGAGGACATGGGTGACGG
>JBJHBG010000003.1:0-66942 GCA_050485385.1 Geminicoccaceae bacterium
CACCTCCGGTGAATACCTCGTCTGCCTCGTCATCGCTCCATCCTCTCAAGGGTTGGAGCCTCCGGCAAACCCGGCGCGGTTCAAATCTTTGCCTGAGGCCGCAGCTGGCTCCGTTGCCGTTCCCGTCAACGCACGGACTGGAGCACGAGAATGTCGATCGATCGATTCCCCGTCGGCATGGAAATGGACGTCACTTTTCCGAGTTTCCAACTCGGCCTGAGACTACTATCGACGACGCAATTGAGGTTCGAGATCAAGGAAGGGCCGTTCGCCCGGACCGAGACCGCCGATATCCAGGTCATACCGCTCGGCAACGGCATGTTCGCTCTGAGCTGGCGGGAGAAGGACGGCGCGACGGTCACGAACGTTCAGGACTACGATCGCGGTGTGGTCCATTCGTTCGCGACACTGCCCGATGGTCGGTTCTTGCGCATGACCGGGACGTTGACGGTCACGCGGCCGCCGGATCGTGCCTCCGACGATCGTCCCGAGCGCAACAAGGCCCTGGTGCTCGACGCGATGACCTCGCTCTTCCAGCGGCATGATGCGTCGGCCGTGGAGCGGCTCTACGCTCCGGACTACGTCCAGCACAACCCCGGCATTCCCCAAGGTCGCGACGCGTTGCAGGCGCTCGTCGCCGGGCTGTCGCCCGACGTCCATTACGAACCCGGCCTGATCGTCGCCGAGGGCGATCTCGTCGCCATCCATGGACGCATCCGCGGCTGGGCGGACGAGCCGCAAGTGGTGGTCGACATCTTCCGGATCGAGGGCCGCAAGCTGGCCGAGCACTGGGACGTCATGCAGAACGAGGTGACGGCGACGGCCGCCCATGGCGGCGTCTCGATGTTCGACCCCGAAGAAAACGCGCGTCGCGCCCGGCCGGAAACGGCATAGTCGGCAGGGAACGCGGCGCCGGGCGAAATGACGGAGCGAAGGCGGTCGCGTTGCCGAGCGGCTGGGCCGCCTGAGCCGGCCGAACCCCGAGGAGGCGAACGATGCCACGACACGAGACGGTCTTTCCCGCCGGCCGGCAGGCGCTCTACGAGATCAACAGATACTCCGCGGCGATCCGCGCGGGCGAGTTTCTGTTCGTCTCGGGGCAAGTCGGCAGCCGCGAGGACGGCTCGCCGGAGCCCGACTTCCGGGCGCAGGTCCGGCGCGCCTTCGACAATCTGGCGGCCGTGCTCGAAGCGGCGGGTGCCACGTTGGACGACGTCGTCGACGTGACGACGTTCCACACCGATCCAGCAGCCCAGATCGAGACGGTCCAAGCCGTGCGATCCGAGCTGTGGGTCGCGCCGCCCTATCCCAACTGGACGGCCGTGGGCGTCACCTGGCTCGCCGGCTTCGACTTCGAGATCAAGGTGATCGCGAGACCGCCCGCCTCGACTTGAGCCGGTCCCTTGCGTTGCCTCACGTCAGTCGAACCGCGCCGGGGCCTTTGGGAGCGATGGACGAGTGCGTTCACCCCTCGACCGGCAGCAGCCCTCTGGCCAAGGGGGCACCGCCTGCCCTACCTCCTTGCTGGCACTAGCGGAGGGGACCATGGACAAGATCACCAAGACCGAGGCCGAGTGGCGGGCTCAGTTGAGCCCGGAGGAGTACCACGTCGCCCGCGAGCATGGCACCGAGCGCGCCTTTTCCGGCCGCTATTGGAACACGAAGGAGAAGGGCACCTATGTCTGCGTGGGCTGCGGCCTGCCGCTCTTCTCGTCCGACACCAAGTACGACAGCGGCACCGGCTGGCCCAGCTTCTGGGCGCCCATCGACCCCGCCCACGTCGTCGACAAGGAGGATCGGGGCTGGTTCATGCGCCGCACCGAGAACCTCTGCGCCCGCTGCGACAGCCACCTCGGCCACGTCTTTCCCGACGGGCCGAAGCCCACGGGCCTGCGCTACTGCATGAACTCCGCCGCGCTGAAGTTCGTGCCGGCGGACGAGGACCGTTGACCGCTGTCGACTACGAGCGCGAGTACGACAACCGCGGCCGTGTTCCGGAGCACCCGTCGCTCATCGAGGGTTGGTACCGCGATGCCGCCGAGGCCCGCGCCGAGCTCGCCGGTCGGCTCGACCTCGCCTACGGCGCGAGTGACCGGCAGCGGCTCGACCTGTTCGAGCCGGCCGAGCCGCGGGGGGCGGCCGTCCTCTTCCTCCACGGCGGCTATTGGCAGAGCCAGGACAAGTCGGGCTTCTCCCACCTCGCCGGCGGTCCCCTCGCCCACGGCCTGCCGGTTGCCATCGCCGGCTACGACCTCTGCCCGGACGTCACCGTCGCCGCCATCGTCGAGCAGGCCCGGGCGGCCGTGCGCCACGTCGCGGACCTTGCGGGCGGCCCGGTCGTCGTCGCCGGTCACTCGGCGGGCGGCCACCTGGCCGCCGCTTGCGCGGCGACGCCGGGCCTGCCGGTCCGGGCGGCCCTCTGCCTCTCGGGCCTGTTCGACCTCCGCCCCCTGCTCCCGACGACGATCAATACCAAGCTCGGTCTCGACGAGGCGGCGGCGATGGCGGCGAGCCCGCTCTTGCGCCCGGCCCCCGCCTGCCCTGTGGACCTCGTCGTCGGCGAGCGCGAGAGTGCCGAGTACCACCGCCAAAGCCTGACCCTCGCCGCCGCCTGGCCCGCAGTGACCCGCTACGCGCCCCTTGCCGGCGCCCACCACTTCGGCGTCATCGCCCCCCTCGCCGATCCTGCCAGCGCCCTGACCTGCCGCCTCGCCGCCCTGGCGGCCGCAGCGCCGACTTGAGGCCGCAGGCGACACGAGCCTGCCGCATGCGGTCGCGCGGCAGACCTCAGGCGAGCGGCCCCAACTGGAAAATCTGGGCGTACAGATTGCCGGACAGGCCGTAGCCCGCAGGCACCAGGGCAAGGGAGACCGCCGCTGCGTCCAGACCCTCGACGAGCAGCAGCGCGTCGAACGACGCGTCCCGCTCGCGCATGGCCTTTTCGTGGGTGCGGATCGCGGTTCCATCGGGATCGGTCGCGAGCAGTTCCGCCGCCACGATGCGATCGGATCGGACGATGGTCTCGACGAGCGAACGGCCGTCGCTCGCCGGCAGGCTGTCCAGGCGAAGGGCGGCCAAGGTGCCGCCGACGCCTTCACCCGCCCGTGCCACGACCCGTCCGCCACCGCGGGCGAAGTTGCGCAGCACCGGCATGATGCGCCGTGACCAGGGCGTCGGGTCGTTCAGCCGAGCCAGATACGCAGCGCTCGCGACGACGTCGGGTGAGCGCAGCTCGTAGCGGATGAAGTAGCGGCGAAGTTCGGGGTCGGTCGAGCGGTAGACGCGAACCATGAGGAAACCGTCGACGCCCAAACGCTCGGCCGTGTGCTCGCGGGTCAGCCAGTGCAGATAGTCCGTCTCGTGCGCCACCGAAACGTCGCTCCAGATCGCCAGAAAGCCGCTACCTCGCACCTCGCCCTCCGCTCCACGTCACCCCCTGCCGCCGTTCGCTTTGCCGAGGCGTGCCGGCGGCAAGCGCGCGGTCGACACCGCCCGCCAAGCGCCTGACTTTCGACAAACGCGATATCGGAGAATACCAAGACTCCGCGGAGAAAATTGGGGCCCCGTTGATTCGTGTTGCGCACGCGCTACCGTGCGGAACCTAGCAGGCTGCGGAAACAGGTCGATTTGGGCGCGTGTCCGGCTCCGGGTCGGTCTGGGCGCCGGAGAGGAAGGCGGTGGCGGCGAAGCAACTCGACATCCGCATCCTCGGCACCGCCCCCGGTTCGAACCCGGCCGTCAGGGCCTACGCCGAGGTCCGTGCCGAGACGCAGCGGGGCGCGATCGACGGGCAGCGCGACCATCGTCCAGGCCCTCGTGCCACTGGTCGGAGCACTGCTTGCCGCCCTTCTCGTCATCCCGCTGGTCCATGGCCCGATGCTGCGGCTGCTGCGCCAGTTCGGCTGGTGGGATCGATCCTTCGGAGATTTCCTCGATGCCACGACCGCTCTTCGTTCTGAACGGCCCGAACCTCAACCGGCTCGGCCTGCGCGAGCCAGAGATCTACGGCCGCACGACGCTCGCCGAGGTCGAGGCGATGTGCCGCGACGCAGCACGGCCCTACGACGTGATCTTCCGGCAGTCGAACGCCGAGCACGCGCTCGTCGACTGGATCCACGAGGCGATCGATACGGGCGACGGCATCGTCGTCAATCCGGCGGGCCTGACATTCACCTCGATCCCGATCATGGACGCGCTCAAGATGTTCCCGGGGCCGATCATCGAGCTGCACATCTCCAACGTCCACCGGCGGGAGGCGATCTACCATCACTCGCTGGTTTCGAAGGTGGCAACGGCAGTGATCGCCGGCCTCGGCGCCGACGGCTACCCGACGGCGGTCCAAGCGCTCCGGCGCCTGCTGGCGCAGCGCGGCGACGGAGCGCCCGGCTGACCGCAGCGACAGCGCCCCATCGTGCCTGGCTAGCGTTGGGGCCGGCGGCGGTGCTCGCCGAGGGCGTCGCGGTTGTAGACGTGGACCGGCTCGCCGCCGGCGAGCGCCTCGACGATGGACAGCGCCGCGGTGACGGCCACGCGCTCCATCGACTGGTGGGTCTGGCCGGCGATGTGCGGGGTGCGCAGCATCCGGGGTGCCGTGACCATCGGGCTCTCCGCCGGCAGGGGTTCCTGCTCGAAGGTGTCGATACCGGCCCCGCCCAGATGACCGCTTTCCAGAGCCTCGACCAGCGCCGTCTCGTCGACGATGCCGCCGCGCGAGGTGTTGAGGAAGAAGGCACCCGGCCGCATCCGGGCGATGGCCGCGCGGTCGATCAGATTGCGCGTCTCGGGCGTGAGGCGGACGTGGACGCTGACGATGTCGGAGCGCTCCAGCAACCGCTCGAACGGGACCAACTCCGCGCCGAAGCGGGCAACGTAGGCGGCATCGAAGGCGGGATCGGAAGCGAGCACGCGGAGGCCCAGGCCGCGCGCGCGGACGGCCACCCGCCGGCCGATGGTACCGAGTCCGACGAGGCCCAGGGTACGGCCCTCCAGCTCGATGCCGATGCGCGGGCCCGGATTCCAGTTGCCACCGTCCATGTCGGTCGCCGTGACGTGGAACCCGCGGGCGAGGTCCAGGATCATGCCGATGGTGAACTCGGCCACCGTGGTGGCGTTGGCGAAGGGTGTGTTGGTCACGATCACGCCGTTGCGGCTCGCGGCGTCCAGGTCGACCTCGTCGACCCCGACGCCGTGGCGCGCCACCACCACCAGGTTGGGGCACGCGTCGAGCACTTCGGCCGGCACCTTGGCGCGGCGGACGAATATTCCCTGGGCGTCCTTCGCGGCCTCGATCAACGCCGGCGCCGGCGTATAGGCCGCCAGTTCCACCACCTCGAAATGCTCCTTCAGGATGGCGATGGCCTTGGGATGAACGGCCGTGTCGAGCAGCACGACCTTGGGTTTGGGCATCTCGGTTCGGCTCCTGGTGGATGAGGTTGGGAGGTGGCTCCAGGGAGTGCGTCAGCCATCCGGCCGGGCGGCGCGCCGGCGGGCGAGCAGGGCCCGGATCAGCGGGTAGGCCAGGATCAGGATGCAGAGCACCATGAGGACCTGCGAGATCGGCCGCGTGACGAACACCGAAGCGTCGCCGCGGGCGATGATGAGCGAGAGGCGGAAGTTCCACTCGGCCATGGTGCCGAGGATCACGCCGAGGGTGGCCGGTGCCAGAGGGATGCCCAGCTTCTCCATGCAGTAACCGAGCACGCCGAAGGCGATCATCAGGTAGACGTCGAACAGACTGTTCTGGATCAGGTAGCAGCCGATCACGGTGAAGGCGACGATGATCGGCATCAGCAGCGAGCGCGGCAGCCGCAGCGCCTGGGCGAACAGGCGGGTGGCGAGGATGCCGCCGAAGAGCGGCAGCATGGCGGCGGTCAGGAACATCTGCAGCATGAAGCCGTAGACGATGTCCGGCGCGTTCCTGAAGAGCTGCGGACCCGGTTGCAGGCCGTGGATCAGCAGGCCGCCGAGGATCAGCGCCGCCACCACGCTGCCGGGAATGCCGAAGGTCAAGGCCGGGATCAGCGAGGCGGCGTTGTCGGCGTTGTTGGCGCACTCGGCGGCGGCGACGCCGGCGGGATTGCCCTTGCCGAAGGAACTCGGGTCCTTGGCGTTGCGCTTCGCCTCGCCGTAGCTGAGGAAAGCCGCGACGTTGCCGCCGGCGCCCGGGATGATGCCGACGACGATGCCGATGATCGACGCCCGCAGCCACACGACCCAGTAGCGCGCGGTGCTGAGGATGCCCTCCGGCGGTCGTTCGACCTTGGGCATGGCCGCCACCATGCCCCGGCGAACCGCTTCCTCGGCCATCATCAAGGCCGGGGGCAGCGCGTACAGGCCGATCAGTACGACGACGAGATGGAAGCCCTCCAACAGCTCCGGATGGCCGAAGGTGAAGCGGGCATGGCCCGTTACCTGATCGAGCCCGACGGTTGCGAGCAGCAGGCCCAGCGCCATCGAGATCAACCCCTTCAGCGGGTCGTCGCCGACCAGCATGGCGACGCTGGCGAGGCCGAGGACGGCGACCCAGAAGATCTCGGGCGGGCCGAAGGCCAGGGTGACCAGCGAGAGGGGCGGGGTGAGCAGCATCAACGCGAGGGCGCTCGCCATGCCGCCGACCGCCGAGGAGGCAACGGCCACCTGGAGTGCCTTGCCGGCCTCGCCCTTCTGCGCCATCGGGTAGCCGTCGAAGACGGTGGCGATGGCCGCGGGCGTGCCGGGAATGCGGAGCAGCACGGCGGGAATGGCGCTGCCGTACATGGCGCCGTTGTAGAGCCCGGCCATCATGCCGAGCGCCACCAGCGGTTCCATGGTGAAGGTGAGCGGCAGGAGCACCGCGATCGCCATGGCGGCGGTGAGCCCCGGCAAGGCGCCGATCAGGATGCCCAGGACCGTGCCGGCAACCATCGCGGCGACGTTCTGCCATTGCAGGACGACCGGCAGCGCCTGGAGGAAGGGCTCGAACATCGCCTACGCCCGCACCCTGCCCGCGCTCACGACCAGAGCGTCCAGAGCGGGAACTCGCCCGCCGGCAGCCGGCGACCGAACAGCGCGACGAAGACCAGCCAGATGCCGCCGGTGAAGGCGACCGTGGTCAGCGCGAGCCCGAGCGGCCGCCGGTAGCCCAGGACCATCGCCATGAAGGGGAGAAAAGCGACCGTGGCTGCGAAGTAGCCGACGAGCCCGACCAGGTAGGTGTAGGCGGCGATGGTCGCCACCGCACCGGCGAAGTAGCCGGCGTGCTCGAAGAACGGGGTCGGCTCGCCGTCCGGCACGGTCCCGCCCAGCCGGGCTGGAAGGAAGGTGCGCACGAGCCAGATGGCGGAGAGGACGCCGAGCATGGCGAGCACCATGCGGGGAAAGACGCGTGCGTCCACGGGAAAGCGGGCGCTTACCCACCAAGCGGCGCCGGTCACCAGAAGGGCGACCAAGGCGCCGGCACGATCGTAGCTCCGTGCGACCGGCATGGGCTCGTGTCTCCGTCATGACGACGTGACGGCGGGCGACGTGCCCGCCGTCATCGGCCGCCTATGCCTCAGCCTACTGCCAGGGGTTGGCTTCCCAGAGCGCCGTCAGCCGCTCGTCCCACGCCTCGAGGAACGCGAGGTAGTCGTCCGCGTCCATGTACTCGAGGCCGAGCCGCATGTCCTCGGCACGCTGCTGGAACTCGGGATCGGCGACGGTCTGCTCGACGGCGGCGGCCAGCTTCTCGACGATGTCGCGCGGCGTGCCGGCCGGCGCGATCAGGCCGCGCCAGGAGCCGCTGGTGAGGTCCAGGCCGTGCTCCTTCAGCGTCGGCACGTCCGGCAGGGCGTCGAGGCGCTCGTCGGTCCAGGCGGCGAGGATGCGGACCTGGCCCTCCTCGTAATAGGGCTGCACCTCGCTGCGCGTGCTGGACAGCACGTCGACGTGGCCGCCCAGAAGGGCCGTGCGCGAGGCGGCGCCGCCCTCGAAGGGCGCGTGGGTGAAGCGGGCGTCGGACGCCTCGTGCAGCAGGAGCAGGTTGAGGTGGCTGTCGGAGGAGATGCCGGAGGTGGCGAAGGTCAACTCCTCCGGGTTCTCGGTGGCGTAGTCCAAGAGGTCCTGGAACGTCTCGAACGGGCTGTCGGGGTGCACCACCACCATCGCCGCGTCGAACACGATGTTGGCGATCGGCTCGTAACTGCCCGGCGTCTCGTAGCCGGTCTCGCGGGCGTAGGAGTTGGACATCGTGTTGGTGACGTTCATCCAGCCGATGGTGTAGCCATCGGGGGCGGCCCGGGCGATGCGGGTGGCGCCCAACTCGCCGCTGCCGCCGGGCACGTTCTCGACCACGATGTCGCCGCCGAGGAAGCGTTCCAGCACGGGCTCGACGGTGCGTGCCGTGACGTCGGTGCCGCCACCGGCGGCAAAGGGCACGATCATCGTGATCGCCCGTTCCGGGTAGTCGGCGGCGGCGCCGAAGCTCCACAGGAGCGCCGTGCCGGCGAGGGTGGCGGTGCCCAGCAGTCGCTTGTTCATGGTCGTCCTCTCCGATCGTTGTCGTTCAAGGTCCGGCGCGGCATTGCAGCCCGCCGTCCACCACCAGCTCGGTGCCGGTGACGTAGCGCGCGTCGTCCGATGCCAGGAACAACGACGCGCGGGCGATGTCCCAGGCGTCGCCCATGATGCCCATCGGCACCACGGCGCCGCGCTCGCGCACCATCTGCTCCGCGTCGTCGTAGTAGCTGGCGATGTGCTGGTAGATGCGCGGCGTGTCGATCAGCCCCGGCACGACCGTGTTGAGCCGCACGCCCAACGGCGCGTACTTGACGGCAACGGTCCGGGTGAAGTGGTTCACCGCCGCCTTGGACGCGGCGTAGGCGACGAATTTGTAGCCGACCCAACGCATGCTGGCGATCGACGACACGTTGACGATCGCTCCCCGCTTCTGCTCGGCCATCACCGGCAATACGTGCTTGCAGGTGAGGAACAGGCTCTTCACGTTGACCGCCATCGTGCGGTCCCAGTCGGCCTCGTCGAGCTCGACCGGACCGCCGCCAATGTTGATGCCGACGTTGTTCTGGACGACGTCGATCGTGCCGTAGCGCTCCCGAACGGCGGCAACGACCGCCGCCACCTCGTCGCTCCGCGTCACGTCGCAGCGGAGGGCGAACGCCTCGCCGCCCTCGCTGCGGATGACGTCGACCGTCGCCTCGGCAGCCTCGAGGTTCTGGTCGACCGCCGCGACCCTGGCGCCCTCGCGGGCGTAGAGCACGGCCGTCGCCTTGCCATTGCCCCAGCCCTCGCCGCAGCAACCGGCGCCGAAGACGATGGCCGACTTGCCCGCCAGGCGCGGCCCGGTCACGGCACCTCTCCCTCGAAGCGGGCGCGGTAGGCGGCAATGTAGGCATCGCGACCGCGCAGGATGTGGACGCTGCACAACTGGACCAACCGCTCCCGGTCGCCCGTTTCCAACGCCTCGATCATCGCCCAATGCTCGTCGCAGGCGGCGCGCAGATAGGCGGGATCGGCGATGGTGTAGGCGCGGATCGCGTGCGAGCGCTGGGTGTAGCTGGCGATGGCCTCGCGCAGATAGGGGTTGCCCGAAGCGCCGAACAGGACCTGATGGAACTCGACGTTGCGGCGGAAGGTGGTGCGGGGGTCGCCGGCCTCGACGGCCGCAGCGTGGGCCGTCTGCACCCGCTTCAGTTCGGCCAGCACCTCCAGGGCCGCCGGCAGTGCGATGGTGCGGGCGGCCAGCTGCTCCAAGGCCTCGCGCACGGCGTAGAGGTGGAGCGCATCGTCGGGCGTGAACTCGCGCACGACGGCACCGCGATTGCGGCGGCGCTCGACCATGCCCATGCGCTCGAGTTCCGCCAGCGCCTCGCGCACGTGGTGGCGATTGACGCCGAAGCGGACGCCGAGCTGCTCCTCGACCAGCCGCTCGCGCGGATAGAGCCGACCGAAGAGGATGTCCTCCTCCAGCGCCTCGACGATCCGCCGCAGTCCCGCCGTTCCCGTGCGCTCCATGTCGGCCATGCTCGTCCGTGCCCGGCTCCGGCCCGTCCGCGGCCGACGTGGCGCCGGCAACGCTGCCACCTTTGGCGGTGGCGCATCTCGCACCGCCGTCGTTCGCCGCATGATTGCCGGCCCCCTCCCATTGGTCGAGCCGCAGCTAAGAGTGGGCCGTCACGGTTGTCAACAATCGTGGCGACAGAATCGTTGACGGACGAGGCGGGCTCGTGGTCGAGTAGGACCGACAGCAAGGGAGGATGGGCGGCCGTGAGCGAGCGACGCCGGGGCATGCAGCGTAACTTGACGAGCTACGGGGACGACGGCTTCTCGCTGTTCCTGCGCAAGGCCTTCGTCAAGGCGATGGGCTACAGCGAGGACGCGCTGGCCCGCCCCATCATCGGCATCACCGATACCTTCTCGGGCTTCAACGCCTGCCACCGCAACGTGCCGGAACTGATCGAGGCGACCAAGCGCGGGGTGATGCTGGCAGGCGGCCTGCCAGTGCCCTTCCCGACCGTGTCGATCCACGAGTCCTTCGCCCATCCGACCAGCATGTTCCTCCGGAACCTGATGGCGATCGACACCGAAGAGATGGTGCACGCCCAGCCCTTGGATGCGGTCGTCATGATCGGCGGCTGCGACAAGACCGTACCGGCGCAGCTCATGGCGGCGGCGAGCGCCGACATCCCGACCATCCAGATGGTGACCGGGCCGATGATGGCTGGCTCGCACCGCGGCCAGCGGATCGGCGCCTGCACCGACTGCCGCCGCTTCTGGGGCCGGTTCCGGGCCGGCGAAATCGACGAGGCGGAACTGACCGAGGCCGGCGAGGAGCTTTGCCCGACCGCCGGCACCTGCATGGTGATGGGCACGGCCTCGACCATGGCGCTGATCGCCGAAGCCCTCGGCATGATGCTGCCGGGGGGTGCGGCCATTCCGGCGGTGGCGGCGGCCCGCCTGCGCCACGCCGAGGCGGCAGGCGCCCGCGCCGTCACCCTCGCCGCCGAAGACCTCCGGCCTTCCCGCATCATGACGCCCGAGGCCTTCGCCAACGCGCTGACGGTGCTGCATGCCATCGGCGGCTCGACCAACGGCGTGGTGCATCTGGCGGCCGTCGCCGGCCGGCTCGGCATGCGCCTCGACCTCGAAGCATTCGACGCCATCGGCCGCAAGACGCCGGTGCTGGTCGACCTGCGGCCCACGGGCGAGCACTTCATGGAGGATTTGCACCGCGCGGGCGGGCTCGCCACCATCCTGCGCGAGATCCGGCACCTCCTGCACCTCGACTGTCTGACGGTGAGCGGGCGGACGCTGGGCGAGGAGTTGGACGCCACCCCCACCTTCCCCCAAGCCGTGGTGCGCCCGTTCGATCAGCCGATCCACGCCGGCGGGGCGCTTGCCGTGCTGCGCGGCAACCTCGCCCCCGGCGGTGCCCTGATCAAGCAGGCGGCGGCCAACCCCGACCTCCTCAGCCACGAAGGCCGCGCGGTGGTCTTCACCTCGCTCGACGACCTGGCGGCGCGGATCGACGATCCGGACCTGGACGTTACGGCCGACGACGTGCTCGTGCTGCAGAACGCCGGGCCGAAGGGCGCACCCGGCATGCCAGAGGCTGGCTATCTGCCGATCCCGAAGAAGCTCGCCCAGGCCGGCATCAAGGACATGGTGCGGATTTCCGACGCGCGGATGAGCGGGACGGCCTATGGCACCATCGTTCTGCACGTGACGCCGGAGGCCGCCGTCGGTGGACCGCTCGGCCTCGTCCGCACCGGCGATCGAATCCGGCTCGACGTGGCGGCGCGCACCATCGAGCTTCTGGTCGACGACGCCGAACTGACACGCCGCAGGGCGGCGCTCGGGGACGTCGGCCCCGACATCCCCGAACGCGGCTACCGCCGCCTCTACCTCGAGACCGTCGAGCAGGCGGATCAGGGCTGCGACTTCACCTTCCTGCGCCCGCCCGCCACCCGCTCGACGCCGCCGAAGGGATGACCGCGATGGCCGGCAAGCTCCAGGACAAGGTGGCGCTGATGTTCGGTGCGGGCTCGGTCGGACCCGGCTGGGGCAACGGCAAGGCGACGGCGTTGGCCTTCGCCGAGGAGGGGGCGAAGGTCGGAGCGGTCGACCTCAACCTGGAGGCCGCCGAGGAGACGGTCCGCTTGATCGCGGAGCGGGGCGGCATCGGCATGGCCCTCCAGGCCGACGCGACCGATGCGGCCGCGGTAAAGCGCGCGGTGCACGCGGTGACGCCCGCCTACGGTCGGATCGACATCCTGCACAACAACGTGGGCTTCCCGGTCACGGGCGATCCGGTCGAGTTGCCGGAGGAACGCTGGGACCAGGCGATGGCGCTCAACGTCAAGTCCGCCTTCCTCGCCTGCAAGTACGCGCTGCCGGGCATGGAAGCCCAGGGCTCCGGCTGCATCCTCAACACGTCCTCGCTCGCCGGCCACCGCTACAGCGGCTACGACAACTGCTCCTACTACGCCTCCAAGGCCGCCTTGAACCAGCTCACCTCGCACCTTGCGGTCCAGCTCGCGCCCAAGAACATCCGGGTCAACGCGATCCTGCCGGGGCTGATGGACACGCCCCTCATCTACGCCCACCGCGCCGGCACCCACGGCGACGTCGAGGCCATGGTCGCCGCCCGCAGCGCCCGCGTGCCGATGCAGCGGATGGGGACCGGCTGGGACGTGGCGCGCGCCGCCGTGTTCCTCGCCTCGGACGATGCCGCCTACATCACGGGCGTGCTGCTGCCGGTCGACGGCGGTCTCTGTTGCACCTCGGTCTGAGGAGGGTCGCCATGGCGCCCAGGATCGGCCTCGTCCACGCCGTCCGCGTCTCCATCCAGCCGACCGACGACGCCTTCGCCCGGCTGTGGCCCGACGCCCGCCTCCAGCACCTCGTCGACGACGCGCTGGCCTCCGACCTGCACCGCGACGGCGGCATCACGCCCGCCATGAAGCGGCGCTTCGTGACGCTCGCGGGCTATCTGGCCGATTGCGGTGCGGACGGCATCCTCTTCACCTGCTCGGCCTTCGGCACCGCCATCGACCTCGTCAAGCAGACCCAGGCGATCCCGGTGCTGAAGCCGAACGAGGCGATGATCGAGGCGGCGGTGGCACAGGCGAGGCGCATCGGCCTCCTCGCCACCGACCCCGCCGCCATCGCCTCGATGGTGCCGGAGATCGAGGCCCTTGCCGACGGACACAGCAAGGCGGTGGAGGTGCACGCGCTCAACGCGGAGGGGGCGATGGCAGCACTCCGCCAAGGCGACGGCGACGGTCACGACCGGGCCATCGTCCAGGCTCAGGGCGCGCTGCCGGAGGTCGAGGTCATCGTGCTCGCCCAGTTCTCGATGGCCCGCGCCCGCCCGCTGGTGGAAGCCGCCAGCGGCGTGCCCGTGCTCACCAGCCCCGATGCCGCCGTCGCCAAGCTGAAGGCGGCCCTGGAGATCGCATGAACCTGCACGCCATGCTGAAGGCCCGCGCCGAGGCGGGCCGGCCGATCCGCGTCGGCCTGATCGGTGCCGGCCGCTTCGGCACCATGTATCTGGCCCAGGCGATCACCACCCCCGGCGTCCACGTTCTGGGCGTGGTCGACCGCAGCGTCGAGCGGGCGCGCGAGGCGGTACGCCGCGCCGAGTGGCCGGAGGAACGCTACGACGCGGCCTCGCCCGCGCACGCTCTGGAGACCGGTCGCACCTGGCTCGGCGACGATGCCGACGCGCTGATCCGCGCGGACGGGTTGGACCTCGTCATCGAGGCGACCGGCGATCCCGTGGCCGGAATCGGCCACTGCCGGGCCGCCATCGCGCACGGCCGCCACATCCTCATGGTCACGGTCGAAGCCGACGTCGTGGCGGGACCGCTGCTCGCCCGCGAGGCGCGGGCGGCGGACCTCGTCTACTCGCTCGCCTATGGCGACCAGCCGGCGCTGATCGTCGAGCATGTCGACTGGGCGCGCACCTGCGGGTTCGCGGTGGTCGCCGCCGGCAAGGGCACGCGCTATCTGCCCACCTTCCACGCCTCCACGCCCGAGACCGTTTGGGAGCACTACGACATCACGCCGGAACTTGCGGCGCGCGGCGGCATGAACCCCAAGGTCTACAACAGCTTCATCGATGGCACGAAGTCGTCGATCGAGATGAGTGCGGTGTGCAACGCCACCGGGCTCGACGCGCAACCGGACGGCCTCGCCTTCCCGCCCGCCTCGACGGACGAACTGGCCCAAATCTGCAAGCCGCGGAGCGATGGCGGCACGCTCGCGGGCACCGGCGTCACCGAGGTCGTCTCCTCGCTCCGCCGCGACGGCACGCCGATCGCGAACCACCTGCGCATGGGCACCTTCGTCGTCGTCAAGGCGGGCTCCACCTACGTCCGCAACTGCATCGAGGACCGGAAGTTCCTGCCCGACGACAGCTATTGGTATGCCTCCCTCTATCGGCCGACCCACCTGATCGGCTTCGAGCTGGGCCAGTCGATCGCCTCGATGGTGTTGCGGGGCGAGCCGACCGGAGCGCCGACCGAGTTCCGCGCCGACGTGGTGGCCGTCGCCAAGCGCGATCTGGCCGCGGGCGAGGTGCTCGACGGCGAAGGCGGCTACTGCGTCTGGGGCCGGCAGATGCCCGCCGCCCGCTCGCTGGCCGCGCGGGCCCTCCCCCTCGGCCTCGCCGCCGACGTGCCGCTGCTGCGACCTGTCAGGGCGGGCGAGGTGGTGACCTGGGACGACGTCCGGGTCGACCCGACGACTTCGGCCGTCGTCGCGAGACGGGCGATGGAGCGCGCCTTCCCACCCGCCGGCTGATCGCCCCCGCGCCTCCTGCTAGTGACGCGGCTCGACGTCGAGGCGGGCGACGATGCCCTCGAGGTCGGGGCGGGGTGCGGGGTAGCGGTGCAGCACCAGGGGATCGTGGCCGGGGACGACGTGGGCGGGGCTGTCCGCCAACTCGTGCAGGCGATGGAACGCGTCCAGCATGTCGCCGACGTGGAAGGCGATGGAGAAGGGATGGTTCCGCTCCATGTTGGCGTAGAAATGCGCGGCGTCCGAGGCGAGGACGACCCAGCCGCGACGGGTCCGCACCCGGACGAACTGCATGCCGTCGGTGTGGCCGCCGACGCGATGCAGGGTAATGCCCGGCGCCAGTTCCCGGTCGCCGTCGTGAAAGCGCACCTTGCCGGCATAGACCCGCCTGACGGCCTGGACCACGTGCTCGACGTCGAACGGATGGTTGAGGAAGCCTTGGCACATGTGGCGGCCGGTGGCGTAGGCCATCTCGCGGTCCTGGAGGTGGAAGGTGGCGGCGGGGAACCGGTCGAAATTGCCGGCGTGGTCGTAGTGCAGATGGGTGACGACGAGGTCTTCCACGGTCGCCGCGTCGATACCGACCATCGCGAGCGCGGCGGCAGGACAGCGCAACAGCGACCGGCCGCGCTTGGCGGCGGTCACGTCGTCGAAGCCCATGTCCACGACGAAGCTCCGCCCGTCGCCCTTGATCGCCCAGACGAAGTAGTCGAGCGGCATCGGCCCGTCGTGCGGATCGCCGTTGAGGAAGTTGGTGGCCGCCGTGCGCTCCAGATGGTGCCCGTACTTGATGGCGTAGACCTCGTAGACCGGCGTCTCGCTCATGCTTCGTTCTCCTTTCGGTCGCGCACGGCGATACCGACTTGCCGCTCCAGCACCTGGATGACGGTGGTGAAGTCGGCTGCGGGTCCGTTCTCGCGGAGTGCTGCCTGCCACGTGGCGTCGACCGCGCCGCCGACCGCCATCGGCACGCCCTCGGCCGCTGCCAGTTCGAGGCAGAGGCGCACGTCCTTGCAGATCAGACCGGTGGCGAAGCCCGCATCGAAGGTGCCCGGCAGGATCGCCTTCGGAAACTTGTCGCGAGTCGCCGTGTTGCAGCCGGAGCCCGCGTTGATCACGTCGACCATGGTGCGCGGATCGAGGCCCGCCTTGGTGCCCAGCACCATCACCTCCGAACTCGCGGCGAGTGCCGTCGCCGACAGCAGGTTGTTGCAGACCTTCATCACCTGCCCCTGCCCCGGCTCGGTGCCGACGTGGAAGACACGGCCGATCACCTCGAGCACCGGGCGCAGCCGCTCGACCAGGGCCGCATCGCCGGCCGCCATCACCGCGAGCGTGCCGGCCAAGGCACCGGCCACGCCGCCGCTCACCGGTGCGTCCAGCGTGGCGACGCCGCGCTCGGCCAGCGCCGCTGCGATGCGGGCGGCTGCGGTCGGGCCGGTCGTGGACAGGTCGACATAGGTCCGCATGCGGCTGCCGCCCGCGAGGCCGTCCGCACCGAGCGCCACCGCCTCGACCACCTCGGGCGTCGGCAGGCTCACCAGGACCGTGTCGACCAGGGACGCGACCTCTGCCGGATTGCCGCCCGCCACGGCCCCGGCCTCGACCAGCGCCGCCACCGCCTCGGGCCGCACGTCGCCGACGACGACCGCGTAACCTGCGGCCAGGAGCCGGCGCACCATCGGTCCGCCCATCTGGCCGAGACCGACGAAACCTATCCGGCGGGGACTCGAAGTGTGGCGGGAAGGTGCCGCCTCGGCTGTGGGCGCACCCTGGAACCGTTCGTCGCTCACGATCTCGTCTCCGCCTCGTTCGCGGCGCCCCCCGAGTCTTCGTCGCGAACGAACGCCTCCCTCGTCCGATCTTCGACGAACGCCGGCACGTTGTCGAGGAGCCCGCGGGCGAAGGATGCGACACAGATGGACTCGGCAACACACATACGTGTCATCGCCACGTCACATCCGCGCGCCATGGTCGCTTCGACACCGACGCCGGCCGAGGAAGCCAAGGATCCCATGTCCGACGCCATCGCCAAGACCCTGCCCACCGCGGCCCGCCCCGCTTGGCGGGTGCGGCCCCTCGCCGGGCTGCGCGCGCAGCCGGCGCTGGTGCCGATGCTGTATCTGGCGCCGACGCTGCTCCTGCTCGCCGTCTTCACCTACTGGCCGCTGGTGTTCACGGGCTATCTCAGCACGGTGCGCTGGAACTTCGTCTCCGACGTGCGCACCTTCGTCGGTGCCGCCAACTATACGGGCCTGTTCGATTCCAGCTTGTTCCAGGCGGCGATGGAGAACACGGCGATCTACGTCGCCGCTTCGATCCCGCTCAAGGTGCTGCTGCCCATCCCCATCGCCGTCTTCATCTGGTCGATGAGCCGCCGCATCGGCGACCTCTACAAGTCGATCGTGTTCCTGCCGACGCTGTTGAGCTTCGTCGTCGTGGCCATCGCCTTCGGCTGGCTGCTCAACCCCTATTTCGGGCTGCCGCAGGCGATGCTCCGGCAGGTGGGCGTGACCATGCCCAACCTGCTCGCCAACTCCGACACGGCGATCTGGGCCATCCTCGCCATCTCGACCTGGAAGGTCATCGGCTTCAACGTGCTGCTCTACCTCGCCGGACTGGCCAGCATCGACCGCCAATACATCGAGGCCATGCGCATCGACGGCGCGTCCGACTGGCGCCTCTTCCGTCACCTGATCTGGCCCTTGCTCACGCCCACCACGTTCTTCGTGCTGATCTCGACCGTGATCTTCTCGCTCAACCAAGTCTTCACGCCGATCGACATCCTGACGCAGGGCGGGCCGTCGAACAGCACGACCAATCTGTTCTACATGGTCTACCAATACGCCTTCTTGACCTTCAACACGGGCTTCGCCTCGGCGGGGGCGGTGCTGCTGTTCTTCCTGCTCGCGGCGGTGGCGATCTTGAAAATCCGCTTGCTCGAGCGCTGGGTGCATTACCGATGAGGCTGTCGCGCCCGTGGCGGGTCTGCGCCCACACCATCTGCCTGCTGGTGAGCCTCGCCGTGCTGGTACCGATGCTGCTCGTGCTCGGCACCTCGTTCAAGCCGGACAACGAGGTGTTCAGCGCCAACCCCTGGCCGCTCGCCCCGACCCTGCAGAGCTACGTGCAGATCGTCGGCGACAGCGACTATCTGCGCTTCTTTTGGAACAGTATCGCCACCACGGTGCTGCGCGTCGGGGGTCAACTCGTCCTGTGCGTGCTCGCGGCCTACGCCTTCGCCCGCTTCGTCTTTCCCGGCCGCGACGCGGTCTTCATGATCATGCTCGCGGCGATGATGATCCCGCCGCAGCTCACCGTGATCCCCAACTACATCCTGATCGCCGACCTCGGCTGGTTCGACACCTATCAGGGCCTGATCGTCCCCAACCTGGCCATGCCGTTCGGCGTGTTCCTGTTGCGCCAGCACCTGTTGGCCTTCCCGCGCGAACTCTACGACGCAGCGGAGATCGACGGCGCCGGTCATTGGCGCGCACTTTGGCTGATCGTCGTGCCCAACCTGCGACCGGCGCTGGCGGCACTCACCATCGTGCTCTTCATCGACTGCTGGAACGAGTATTTCTGGCCGTTGATCGTCACCGAGACGCCGGCCAGCCAGACCTTGCAGATCGGCCTCAGGCGGCTGCTCCAGGAGGACGTGGGCACCAGCTACAACGCCTTGATGGCGGCGGTCACGCTCGCCTCGCTGCCGGCGCTCGCCGTGTTCTTCGTCCTCCAGCGTCAGGTGCTGGAGAGCTTCACCTCCTCCGGCATCAAGGGCTGAGCGAAAGCGACCTCATGGCATCCGTCACCTTCACCGGCCTCACCAAGCGCTTCGGCAGCTTTACCGCCGTCGACGCCCTCGATCTGCGCATCCACGACGGCGAGTTCTGCGTCCTGGTGGGTCCGTCCGGCTGCGGCAAGACCACGGCACTCCGCCTGCTCGCCGGCCTGGAGACGCCCAGCGGCGGCACCATCCATCTGGGCGCGCGCGACGTCACCGGCCTCGAGGCCAAGGACCGCAACATCGCCATGGTCTTCCAGAACTATGCCCTCTACCCGCACATGACGGTGGCGGAGAACATGGGCTTCGCCCTGCGCATGCAAGGGGCGGCGCGCGACGACATCCGGGCGCGGGTCCGCCGCGCCGGCGCGCTCCTGGAGATCGAGCACCTGCTGGACCGGCTGCCGCGCCAGCTTTCGGGCGGCCAGCGCCAGCGCGTGGCCGTCGGCCGCGCCATCGTCCGCGATCCGGAAGCCTTCCTGTTCGACGAGCCGCTCTCCAACCTCGACGCCAAACTCCGCAACACCGCCCGCACCGAGCTGCGCGAGCTCCAGCGCCGGCTGGGCACCACCACGGTCTACGTTACCCACGATCAAGTGGAGGCGATGACCATGGCCGACCGCATCGTCGTCATGAACGACGGCCGGGCCGAGCAGATCGGCGCCCCGCTCGACATCTACGACGACCCGGCGACGGTATTCGTCGCGGGCTTTTTGGGGGCACCGCCGATGAACCTCGTGGCCTTGGATGCCCTGGCCCCAGCCGCCGACGATCCCGTGCGTGCCGCCCTCGCCCCCCTCCTGGAGCGGCTGCCGGGGCCGGTCGACGACCGGCTCCTGATCGGCATGCGCCCCGAGCGCTGCCGGCTGGAGCCGCCCGCCCGCGCGTCCGTGCGGCTCCAAGCGCGCGTTGCCGCCATCGAACAGCTCGGCGCCGAAGCGATCCTCCTGGTCGACCGCAACGGCAGGCGCCTCGCCGTGCGTCTCGCCACGCGGCCCGACCTGCCGGGCGGCGGCGTGCTGGACGTGTACGTCGGCCTCGACCACGTTCAGGTTTTCCACCCCGACACGCGGCGGCGCCTGCGCCCCGAACCGGCAGCGGCCGCCGCCTGACGCCACGTCCCACCAGGAGCCCACGACACCTTGTCTCCCCTCACCGAGCCCTCGCTTTTCGCCGAGGTACCCGCCGCCAGTCTCGACCTTCCGGTCGAGGCATTCCTGTTCCTGCGCCACGGCCGCACCGCCCACAACGCGCAGCGGCTCGTCCAAGGCTTCCTCGACGTGCCGCTCGACGACGTTGGGCGCGACGAGGCGCGCGCGGCCGCCGCGCACTTGGCCGCCAACGGCGCACCCACCCGCATCGTCGCGAGCGACCTGGCCCGCGCCTGGGAAACGGCGGGCTTCGTTGCCGCCGCCACCGGCACGCCGGTCGAGCCCGAGCCCGGCCTGCGCGAGCGCGACTTCGGCCCCTTGGGCGGCACCGCGATCGTACCCGGGCTCTGGTCCAGCGTGGCGCCGGGCGTGGAGACCATCGAGCACTTCGCCGAGCGGATCGCCGCCGCCGTCCGGCGCCACGTGATCGGCCCCGACTGTCTCCTGGTCGCCCATGGCGGCGTGCTGCGCGTCCTCGCCCACCTGCTCGGCGCACCCATCGCCATCGACCATCTCGCCAACGCCCTACCCCTGCGCCTGGAGCGAAACGGCGCGGGCTGGCAGGTCGTGGCGCTCGCCACGGCGCCTGCCAGCGCCACCTACGACACGGCTTGACCCCGAAGGAGTATCCCGGATGACCGACCGGCATCGGATCGTGCAGGTCAGCGACCTGCATCTGAGCCGCAAGCGCGCCTACCACCAGGACAACTGGGAGATCGTGCTCGACTGGCTGGCCGAGGAGCGGCCCGACCTCGTGGTGGTCACGGGCGACGTCGCCCTCAACGATCCGGACGAGACGGACGACCTCGTCTTCGCCCGCGAGCAGCTCGAGCGCATCCCGGTGCCGTGGCGCGTCATCCCCGGCAACCACGACATCGGCGACAACGTGGTCTCCGGCGGCATGACGCAGCGGGTCGACGACGCGCGGCGGCGGCGCTGGGTCGAGCTGTTCGGCCTCGACTACTGGCGCCACGACCTCGGCGGCTGGACCCTCGTCGGCGTCGATGCGCAGACCCTCAACTCCGAGGGCCTCGACGCCGAAGCCGAGCAGGCGGCTTGGCTCGAGGCGACGATGGCCGACGTTCCGGCCGAACGGCCCATCGCCCTCTTCGTCCACAAGCCCTTGTTCAAGGACCGGCCGAGCGAAACCGCGGTGTCGGGCGACTGCCTGGAACTCGAAGCGCGCAACCGCCTGCTCGCCCCTTTCTCCGGCCGCAATCTCCGCCTCGTCGCCTGCGGGCACAAGCACCAGTACCGCTCGTTCGGCCTCGACGGCACGATCCACCTCTGGGCGCCGGCCACGGGCATGGTGAATTTCGGGCCAGATCGGACCATGTGGGGACTGCGCGTGGTGGGCTTCGTCGAGCTCACCCTGCAGGGCGAGCGGCTGCGGCAGCGTCTCGTCGGCCACGACTTCCTCTTCCGCCACGAGAGCTACGTGCGCATCGGCGAGCACGGCGGCATGATGGCCGGACCGGAGCAGCCGGCTTGAGCCAGCGGGTGGAGCCGCCGGCGGTCGAGGGGGGCGCCGCACTCCCCCTCGCCATGGACGGCGAGCGGCGCCGGCTCGCCACCCGCATCGCCTGGATGTACTATGTCGAGGGGCTGAAGCAGGAGGACGTGGCGAACGCGCTGGGCATCAGCCGGCTCCGCGTCATTCGCCTCCTGGCCGCCGCCCGCGACGAAGGCATCGTCCGCATCGAGATCGCCTCGCCGGACTTCGGCACCGTCGACCTCGAAGGCCGCCTGCGCACCCGCTTCGGTCTGCAACGCGCGACCCTGGTGCCGACGCCGCGCGACCCCAGGCGCACGCTGGAGGTGATCGGCCACGCGCTGGGCGACCTCCTCAACGGCGTCGTCCGCGACGGCATGACCGTCGGCGCCCACCACGGCCGCTCGGTGCATGCCATGTTCGCGGGCCTCAGACCGGCGCGGCTGCCGGACCTCGACGTCGTGTCGCTCATGGGCAGCCTCTCGCCCGACGGCCGCACGGTGCCGCACGAAACCGTGGGCCGGCTGGCCCTGACGCTCGACGCCCGCTGCTACCAGCTCGCTGCCCCGAGCTACGCGCGCTCCGCCGAAGAGCGCGCCCTCTTCCTCGGCCTGCCCATGGTGCAGTCGGTCCTGGAGCGCGCCCGCGGCTGCCACGTGGCGCTGTTGACCGCGAGCCGCATCTCCGACGACGGTGGCCTCGTCGGCACGGGCTACCTCACGCCCAAGGCCGCAGCCGAACTCCGCGCCCGCGGCGCCGTCGGCGCCTTGCTCGGCGTGTTCGTCGACGCCGATGGCCACGAGGTCGACCACCCGCTCAACGCCACGCGCATCGGCCTGGACCTCGCCGAGTTGGACCGCGTGCCCGTCACCATCCTGGTCGGCGGCGGCCCGGCCAAGGTAGCCCCTCTCCGCGCCGCCCTCGCCCGCGGCCGCGTCCACGACCTGGTGACCGACGTCGAGACGGCGACATCGATCCTCGACGGCTGAGACCTCGAGCAGCGCCGACGCTCGGCGCCCCTTCGCCGAGCGCACACCGTCATCGAAACAAATGTCAGCCTGATGCTGCATATGTGTCACACCGTCGCAACATGGCCCTGTCATGACGATGGCGGATCGCGGGGCTCGTGCCCCGCCCGGATCAGCCGAGGAGGGATCATGGCGACCTGGATGACGACCAAAGCCGCGGCGCTCGGTGGCGCCGCACTGCTGCTCGCGGCGACACTGCATCCGACAGGAGCCGACGCCGACGAGATCGAACTGCGCGTGCTGCACTACATGAGCCAGACGGGCAACAGTGCGGCGATGCGTGGCATCTTCGACGACTTCGAGGCGGAGAACCCCGGTATCCGCGTGACGGAAACGATCACCACCGCGCAGGGGGTCGTGCCCGAGGCGCAGGCGGCGGTTGCCGCGCGGCGGCCCTTCGACGTCATCCAGGCGCTGAACCGCACGGTCATCGGCGCGCAGGAGATCCTGAACGCCCGGCCCTTCTCGGAAGCCCCGGACGGCGGTGCCTTCATGGCGAACTACGCACCGAACATTCGCGACGCCGGCAAGATCGGCGACGAGTACTACATGGCACCGCATTCCTTCGGCACGCCGCTGCTCTACTACAACAAGGACATCATGGCTGCGGCCGGTCTCGACCCCGAGGCACCGCCGACCACCTTCCAGGAGATCGCCGAGGCGTCCCGCCAGGTGGTCGACGAGACCGACTTCCAGGGCTTCTACATCATCACCGGCGGGCTCGATTACGGCCAGCAGACGATGATGATGCTGGCCGGCTCGCCCTATCTGGACGGCAACCGCGCCGCGTTCGACACGCCCGAGGCCGTCGAGGTCATGCAGTTCTGGCAGGACGCCGTCCTCGCGGGCCTCATGCCCGGTGTCGGCGAGAACGACGGCAACAACCTCTTCTCGGCCGGCCAGCTCGCCTTCATGGCCACCACCAGCGCTCGGCTGCAAGCCAACATGCGCGCCGCCGAGGGCAGTTTCGAATTGGGCATCGCCCAGTTCCCCTTGTGGAAGGACCACGAGCGGCGGGTGCCCAACAGCGGGTCCGGCATGATGGTCACGACGCAGGACCCCGCCCGTATCGAGGCCTCGTTCAAGCTGCTGGAGTTCCTCTCGCGGCCCGAGATCAGCAACCGGTGGAGCCGCGAATCCGGCTACATCCCGCTCACCGCCGACCCGATGGCGGACCCGGTGATGGCCGCCTTCGTCGAGGAGAACCCCGCCTATCAGGTGCTCATCCATCAGCTCTCGGAAACCTACCCGACCGCGCTTTGGCCCGGCGACCGGGTAGTCGAGGCGCAGACGGTGGTGGCCAACCTCCTCTCCGACCTCTGGCAGAACCGCGGCACCGCCGAGGACCTGGTGCCCCGCGCCGCCGCCGAGGTGACGCGGATCCTGGAGGCCAGCACGCACTGAGCGTCCGCCGTCAGGGGGTGGCGCAGAACCGCTCCACCCCCGCCGCCACTGCCGCGGCGAAGGCCGCCTGGTAGGCCGGATCCAGTAGGCGCAACTCCTCCTCCGGATGCTTGATCACGCCGGCCTCGATCAGCACCGCCGGCACCGGGCTGGTGCGCAGCACGTAAAGACCGTCGAAGCGGTAGATGCCAAGCTCGGCGTCGAGCAGGTCGCGGCTCTCCCCCGGAATGGCCTCCGCATGGTGCGGCGAGTAGCGAAAGCCGGCGTCGGCGAGGGCGCGGCCGATCCACCTCGCCAGCCGCAGCGAGGCTTCGGCCGCCTCGTGGCTCCGGCTGACGAACAGCGAGTGGCCGCTGGCGTGGCGCGAGTAGGTCGACGCCTCGTCGCTACCCGGCGGCTGCCACGTCTCGAGATAGCGCTCCTGCACCGAATCGTGGTGGATGCTCAAGAACAGGCGCGCGTGCATCGCCGTGGCCGCGGCGGTGCGGTCTTCCAGCGTGCGGATCGAGGCCAAGTCGGGCAGCAACGTCGCGCGAACGAAGCCACGCTCGTGCAACGTCGCGAGGAGGACGCGGGCGAGGTCCAGGTTGAAGGCGAACTCCGGCCGGCCCCGGGCCGAGATGGCACCCGGATCGTCGGCGTGGTGGCCAACGTCGATAGCGATGGGGACCGTGGCCGGATGGCAAGCCCGGACGACCGTCGCCGGCAGGCCAGCCGCGACGGCAACCACGAGCGCGACGAGTGGGCCAGCACGCAACGGCGACGTGCCTACGGCTGGTCGAGATCGCGGTCGACGCCGCGCGTGTCGACGTGGACGAAGTTGGCCGTGCGATAGGCACCCACACCGCCGCTGAAGACGCCGTCCCGCCGGAGCTGGCGCGCCACCTTGGCCCAGTCGTCGGCCCGCCCGCCGTCGCGCACGACGCAGTCGGCCGCGTCGAACGCCATGTGACGGCTGGCTTTGGCACCGCCTACGGCTTCGTTGTACTGGCGGCTGCGGTAGACGCTGGTCAGCACGATCCGATGCCCCAAGCGCTCGCGCAGGTGGTCGAGGACGCGGGCGAGCGGGACGACGTTCGGCCACAGCTCCGGTGGCGGATCGGTGTTCAGCCCGTTGCGCGCGTGGGCTGCCCCCTTGACCAGGAATTCGCCGGCGGAGAAGTGCCGCACGTCCGCCAGTTGGCTCCCGAAGAAGGCCCCGAAGTCGGCGTTGGTCGATGGTGCCGGAGCCACCGTATCGAGCGCCGGAATGGCCGCCTCGGTCTCGGCCGCCTCGCCCGGCCCCTCGTCGCGTGCCTCGATGCGCGGAGCCTGCTCGCCCAGATCCATCAGTGCGCGGAGCAGGCAGGCGGCGCCGCACTGCCGGGAGACGGCATCAGCCGCGAAGACGTGGTCGCGGATGAACTTGCCCTTCCGATAGATCGTCGTGAACGACCAGAGATAGGGCGTCGGCACGCCGACCGGACGGTAGCCGAAGCCGTTGTAGGCCTCCCATCGATGCAGACAGCGCGCCAACGACCAGTCCGTCTGGCCGGCGAACTTGCGAACCAGCGCGTCGCGCGCACTCTCTTCCCAGGTGAACGGCGGCGAGCCGGACGTAGGGCGACCGCCGGGCTCGCGGTGGGTGCGCGCCTGGAGGCTGTCGCCATTGTGCAGGTGCGTGCCGAAGTTGAACGTCGATTCGAGCATGTGGATGGCGGCCACGAACCACCAGGGCGCGCCGACCGCGGCGCTCGCCGCCGCGTAGCGGTCGCGCGACCGCAGCGCCCGTTCCGCCAGCGCCTTCGCGTCGCGCTCCGCCGCCGCGTCGCGGAAGGCGGAGCCGGCGAAGAAGCGCAGATACTCGTCCTCCAGGTCGGCAAAGGCGCGCGACGACGACGGCCGCGGCTCGACGAGCGCCGAGAACCCCCGTGGCGGCGATGGCAGGTCGATGCTGACGGACGCCGGCGGCACCTCGGTCTCGTCGGCAACGCCGTCCGCGAACGCCTCGCCGGGCGAGAGGGCGGCGCGCATTCCCTCCACGTCGTGCGCGTCCGCGTGTGCCCGCCACAACTCCCGTTGCAGGGCGGCCAAACGCGGCGACGCGGCGCCGCCCAGGGCCAGCGTCGATCGCTGCAACCGTTCGGAGAGCTCGAGGAAGGTGGCGGTGGCTCTCTCGAACGTCGCGATCGCCTGGTCCAAAATCGCGCGGTTGACGGTGTCGAGCATCGCGTCCGCGGCGTCCCGCTCCTGGTCGCTCAGGGGCTCGGCCGAGAAGACGATCCGCTCCAGATCGTCCCGCAGTCTCCGCAACTCCTCGATGGGCGTCGCCATCGTCGTTCCCCTATGTCAGCGCTGCGGCCAGCGCATCGGCGAACCGCTGACCCGCGGCGCGAATGGCCAAAGCCTGATCGACCGCCGCTTCCAAGTCCGCCACCCCCCGCCCGGCGGCAGAAGCGGCGAGCGCATCGAAGCCGTCACCGGTGCGGTCCAAGAGCGCCACATAGGCGTCGAGGGCTTGATGGAACGCCGTCGCACGCGCGAGTTCCGCTCGTTGCACCTCGAGTGGGGCACCCGCGGCACGCAGTTGCCGCGCACCCTGGCTACGCGACGTGCGGAAGATGTCGTAGACGGTCGGCGTGTCGTCGATCAGCAGGTCGATCAAGGCACGCACGGTGTCGGCCTGCTCGACGATCGACGCGCGAGCCGCCACGTTCGCCCGCGCCGTCTCAACCGTGGTCAGGAGGTCGCGCGCCGCCGCCACGCCCAGGGGTGCCAGCAGCGACGTTGCCGGCTGCCCGACGGGGACCGCCATGACCAGCCGCTGTGCCGTTCCGGCGAGCCGGTCGAACGTCTCGCCCACCCGTGCCGCGCTCGCGCCGGACGCCAGGGCCACCAGAGCGTCGTTGTACGCGGCGACGGTCTCGAAGGCTGCCAAGCGCGCACGCACGTCCGGATCGCGTACGTCTTCGTCGGCATGCCGCCGGGGCACGAAGCAGGACGGCGGGTCCGGTGGCCGAAGGCAGGCTTGGCGCGGATCGCCTGCGGCGCTGCCTCGAGCCGCCAGGATGTCGACGTCGATCTGCCGGTACATCGCCTCGCCGGCGACCCGCGCCTCGGCGAACGCGTCGACGTAGAGACCGACGCGCTCGGCCGGCAACGCGGCGCACGCCGCGACCAGCAATGCCAGAGCGACGACACGCACGACGGCCGCGAAGCGGGGCCCCGTCATCGTCGACCTCCGAAAGCTCGCAGGCTTCGAAAGGTTCCCGTCACGCCCGATGCGCGCCGGGCATTCATGGACGCAACGACATTATCCCGCCCTTGCCAGGGCGCGGTCAACGGCGGCTTGGTCGTAGGTCGGCGCGACGCTCAGCCGATGGTCGAGGTAAGCGCGCCGAGGCGCTCTTCGCGCGGGGTCTTGCCGTACATCTGGCGGTAGCTGGTGGAGAAGTGCGAGGCGGAAACGAAGCCGCAGGCGCAGGCCACGTCCATGATCGCCATGTCGGTCTGGTAAATCAGATGGCGCGCCCGCTCCAACCTCAGTTCGACGTAGTAGTGGGCGGGGGTACGGCCGACGTGCTGCTTGAACAGCCGCTCCAGCTGGCGGCGCGAGAGGCCGACATAGGCCGCCAGCATCTCCTGGCCCAACGGCTCCTCGAGGTTCGCTTCCATCAACTCGAGCGCCAGGATCAGCTTCGGGTGGTGGACGCCGAGGCGGGCGCGGATCGGCAGGCGCTGGCGGTCGTCGGGACTGCGGATGCGGTCGAGCAGGCACTGCTCCGACACCTTGGTCGCCAATTCGTTGCCATGGTCGAGCGCGATCTTGGTCAGCATCATGTCGAGCGCCGCGGTGCCGCCCGAGCAGGTCAACCGGCCCTTGTCGATCTGATAGAGGTCGGCGGCGATGGGGATGTCCGGGAACTCCTCGACGAACGCCGGCAGCGTCTCCCAGTGGATGGCGCAGCGCTGGTCGGCGAGCAGCCCGGCGCGCGCGAGCAGGTAGGTGCCGGTGCAGAGCCCGCCGAGCGTGGCGCCGCGGCGGTCGGCCTTCCTCAGCCACGCGAAGAGGTCCTTGTCGCGGATGCGCTCGGCCTTGAGGCCGCTGCACACCAGCACCACCGGCGGCCGGCCGTCGAGCGGGACGTCGGCGAGCGAAATCTGGGCCGCCACCTCGACGCCGTTGCTGGCGCGCACCGGATCGCCGTCCTTCGAGGCCACCTGCCAGCGATAGAGGTCGCGCTCACGCAGGCGATTGGCGATGCGCAAGGGTTCGATCGCCGCCGTGAAGGCCAGCATCGAGAAATTGGGCACCAGCAGGAGAACCACGGTTTCCGGCGGGCTCGACGAGGCTGCAACATCCATGGCACGAGCCGATGCGCAATTCGGACGACCTGTGGAAGACGTATGTCGCATCCACGCAAGTCGCAAGCCGATTCGCGCGATGGCCTCGGCTCGGCACTCCCGTCGAATTCATCTTCGTGGTAAACTCACGGTCATCGCCGTGAACGTGTCTCGTCCATCAAGGTCACTCACTACCGTTCTCGAACAGGGAGGGGATGAAGGACATGACGAAGATCGCGAGGATTCTGGCCATTGCGGTGTTGTTGCTCGGTGTCTCGACACTGACGGCCAAGGCGGCATTGGTATTCGAGTTTCCCATCGGCCCCGACCAGGAAGTGCCGCCGGCGACGTCGGACGCGCAAGGCCTCGGCAAGCTCACGCTCGACGGCACCGAGGCCACGCTGGAGTTGGCCGTGCTGGGCATCGGCATCGCCGATCTCTTCTTCGTCCAGGGCACGCCGATCCACATCCACCAGGGCGCGCGCGGCGTGAACGGTGGCATCCTCGTCCACATCGATCCGACCACCATCGTCGGCAACGCCCTGGGCTTCACCTCGGTGTCGGCCTTCTCCGTCAGCGAAGCGACGGCGGATCTGATCGAGGCCGGGCTCACCTACGTCAACATCCACACCACGAGCTTCAACGGCGGCGAGATCCGCGGTCAGATCGTGCCGTTGCCGGCCGGCGTGGTGCTGTTCGGGACGGCGATGATCGGGCTCGCCTACTATCGACGGCGCCAAGCCAAATAGGTCCGACGCCGCTCGTGCGATACGGCATGTCGCCCGGAGCCTAGCCCCGGCCGCCCGACCGTGCTCGACGATACGGGTCGTCGAGCACGGATCGGCCGTTCATGCAGCGCTATTCCTTTCCCGCCCTCGTCCGTCGCGCCCTTGGCCGCCACCGCGGCTGGCAGCCGGCGTGGCGCAAGGCGGAGCCGAAGCCGCATTACGACGCGGTCGTGGTGGGTGCGGGCGGCCACGGCCTCGCCACCGCCTACTATCTGGCGAAGGAACACGGCATCCGGAGCGTCGCCGTGCTCGAAAAGGGCTGGCTCGGCGGCGGCAATACCGGCCGCAACACGACCATCGTCCGCTCCAACTATCTCTACGAGGAGAGCACGGCCCTCTACGACCATGCCGTGCGCTTGTGGGAGGGGTTGAGCCAACAGCTGAACTACAACGTGATGTTCAGCCAACGGGGCGTGTTGATGCTCGCCCACAGCGAGCACGACCGCAAGGTCGCGCAGCGCCACCTCCACGCCAACCGCCTCGCCGGCGTCGACAACGAATGGCTGGAGCCGAGGGAGGCCAAAGCCTTCTGCCCGCCCCTCGACGTCGATCCCACGCTCCGCTACCCCGTCCTCGGCGCCGCCCTGCAGCGGCGGGGCGGCACCGCACGGCACGACGCCGTGGCCTGGGGCTATGCGCGCGCGGCGAGCGGACTCGGTGTCGACATCGTCGAGCAGTGCCCGGTCGAAGGCTTCGACCTGCAAGGCGACCGGGTGGTGGCGGTGCGCACCGGCCGGGGGCGGATCGCCTGCGACCGGGTGGCCGTGGTCGTGGCCGGGCACAGCTCGCACCTGATGGCGATGGCCGGCGTGCGCATGCCGCTCCAGAGCGTGCCGCTCCAGGCGCTGGTCTCGGAGCCGGTGAAGCCGGTCGTGCCCTGCGTCGTCATGTCGAACTCGGTGCACGCCTATATCAGCCAGTCCGACAAGGGCGAATTGGTGATCGGCGCCGGCACCGACCAGTACGTCTCCTACAGCCAACGCGGCGGCTTCCCGGTGCTCGAGCACACGCTCGAGGCCATCGTCGAACTGTTTCCGATCTTCTCGCGGATGCGCATGCTGCGGAGTTGGGGCGGCATCGTCGACGTCACGCCCGACCGCTCGCCGATCATCGGCAGGACACCGGTGCGCGGCCTCTTCGTCAATTGCGGCTGGGGCACGGGCGGCTTCAAGGCGACGCCGGGCTCCGGGCATGTCTTCGCGCATACCGTGGCGCACGACGAGCCGCACCCGATCGCCGCGCCCTTCACGCTCGAGCGCTTCACCACCGGCCGGCTGATCGACGAGGCCGCCGCCGCCGCCGTCGCCCACTGAGGATGTGCCCATGCTGCGCCTGCATTGCCCCTGGTGCGGTCCCCGGCCAGAGACGGAGTTCCACGCCGGCGGCGAGGCGCACGTCCGCCGGCCCGACCCGGCGGCGGCGAGCGACGCGGAGTGGGCGGACACGCTCTTTCACCGCCTCAACCCGAGGGGTCGGTACGCCGAACGCTGGGTTCACGTCCACGGCTGCGGGCGCTGGTTCAACGCCGAACGCGATACCGTGACGGACCGCTTTCACCGCTTCTACCGGCTGGACGAGCCGCGGTGAGCGGCGCGCCCATGCGGCTGCCCACCGGTGGCAGGATCGACCGCGAGCGTCCGTTGCGCTTCACCTTCGACGGCAGGGCCTGCACCGGCTATGCGGGCGACACCCTCGCCTCGGCGCTGCTGGCGAGCGGCGTGCGCGTCCTCGGTCGGTCGTTCAAGTACCACCGGCCGCGCGGGGTGCTGACGCACGGCTCGGCCGAGCCCAATGCACTGGTGCAACTCGACCAGGGCGACGGGCGGGTCGACCCGAACCAGCGGGCGACGGCGGTGGAGGTGTTCGAGGGGCTGAACGCGCGGAGCCAGAACCGCTGGCCCTCGCTCCGCTTCGACGTCGGCGCCGTCGCCGATGCGGCGATGCCGCTCCTGCCCGCGGGCTTCTACTACAAGACCTTCATGTGGCCGCGCGCCTTCTGGCAGCGGGTCTACGAGCCGGCGATTCGGCGGGCGGCGGGGCTGGGGCGGGCGCCGGAGCTGCGCGATCCGGAGAGCTACGCCCACCGCCACGCCCATGCCGACCTGCTGGTGGTGGGCGCGGGGCCGGCCGGGCTGATGGCGGCACTCGCCGCCGGGCGCAGGGGCCTGCGGGTGATCCTCGCGGACGAGCAGAACGAGCTGGGTGGCTCGCTCCTCGACGATGGCGCGTTGCCGGGCTGGGCCGAGGCCGCGGTGGCGGAGCTGCGGTCGTTGCCGGAGGTGACGCTGCTGCCGCGTACCACCTGTGCCGCCTATGGCGACCACGAGCATCTGATCCTGCTCGAGCGGGTGCAGGACCACCTGCCGCCCGCGGAGCGCCATCCGGCCCAGCCGCGCCAGCGGCTCTGGCAGGTGTACGCGCGGCGGGTGGTGCTGGCGACCGGCGCCATCGAGCGGCCCTTGATCTTTCCTGGCAACGACCGGCCGGGCGTCATGCTGGGTTCGGCGATGCGGGCCTTCGCGCGGCGCTGGGCGGTGCGCGCCGGCCGGCGCGCGGTCGTGCTCACCAACGGCAGCGACGGCTACTGCCAAGCGCTCGACCTCGCGGCCCTCGGCATCGAGGTCGTCGCCATCGTCGACCTCCGGACCGAGCCCGAGGGCTTCGGGCCGGCGGCGGCGGAAGCGGCGGGGCTCCGCGTCCTGCCGGGCCACGCGATCGTCGGCACCAGGGGCCGGCTCGGTCTGACGGCGGTGGACGTCCACGGCCATGGGCGCACCGAGACCGTCGCCTGCGACGCGCTCGCCATGGCCGGCGGCCGGAACCCGACGGTGCACCTCTGGTGCCAAGGGCGCGGTACGCTGCGGTTCGTGACGGCGATCCAGGCCTTCGTGCCGGATGTGGGGCCGGACGCGGCAACCGTGGTCGGTGCCGCGAACGGCACGTTCGACCTCGCCCGCGCCCTCGCCGAAGGGGCCGTGGCCGGCGGCGGCGGCATCGAGCTGCCCGAGCCGGCCACGGCCCCGGTCACCGTCGGGCCGATCGAGGTGCGGGCCGAGGGCCGGGCCTTTCTCGACTTCCAAAACGACGTCCAGGCGAAGGACGTCGACCTCGCACTCCGCGAGGGCTTCGGGGCCATCGAGCACGTCAAGCGCTACACCACGACGGGCATGGGCACCGATCAGGGCAAGACCTCGAACGTCAACGCCCTGGCGCTGGTGGCCGGCTTGGCGGGCATGGCGATCCCCGCCGTCGGTACCACCACCTTCCGCGCGCCGTTCACGCCCGTCACCTTCGGCGCGGTGGCGGGGGCGAACCGCGCCGATCTGTTCGATCCCGTCCGCACCACGCCGATGCACGGCTGGCACGTGGCGGCGGGGGCGCGCTTCGAGGACGTCGGCCAGTGGCGGCGCGCCTGGTACTACCCGAAGGACGGCGAGGACCGGGACGCGGCGGTGCGGCGCGAGGCCCTGGCCGTGCGGCAGGCGGCCGGCCTGTTCGACGCCTCGACGCTCGGCAAGATCGACGTGCGCGGGCCGGACGCGCGGGAGTTCCTCAACCGCGTCTACACCAACGCGTGGTCGAAGCTGGCGCCCGGCCGCGTGCGCTACGGGCTGATGCTGAACGACGCGGGCTTCGTCATCGACGACGGCACCACCGCCTGCATGGCCGACGACCACTTCCACATGACCACCACCACGGGAGGTGCCGCGCGCGTGCTGGCGTGGCTGGAGGAGTGGCTGCAGACCGAATGGCCGGACCTCGACGTCTACCTCACCTCGGTCACCGAGCAGTGGGCGGTGGCGGCGCTCAGCGGGCCGCGGGCGCGCGAGATCCTGGCCCGGCTCACCGACCTCGACCTCGAGCCCGACGCGCTCCCGCACATGAGCTGGCAAGGTGCCGTCGTGGCGGGGCTCGAGGCGCGCGTCTTTCGGGTCAGCTTCACGGGCGAGGCGGGCTTCGAGATCAACGTCGCGAGCGACGACGGACCCGAGATCTGGCGCGAACTGGTTCGCGTGGGCGAGCCCTTGGGTCTCACCGTCTACGGCACCGAGACCATGCACCTGTTGCGGGCGGAGAAGGGCTTCGTCGTGGTCGGCCAGGACACCGACGGCACGGTGACGCCCCTGGACCTCGGCATGGACTGGATCCTTTCGGCCGCGAAGGGCGATTTCCTCGGCAAGCGCGGGCTCCAACGCCCCGACCTCGTGCGCGCCGACCGGCGTCAACTCGTGGGGCTGCTCACCGACGATCCCACCCTGGTGCTCGAGGAGGGGGCACAAGTGGTCGAGGTGGGGACCGACTGGCGCCACCCGCCGGTGCATGCCATCGGCTGGGTGACCTCCAGCTATTGGAGCCCGGCGCTCGGCCGCTCCATCGCCTTCGCCCTGATCGAGGGCGGTTTCGCCCGCATGGGCGCGGCGGTGTGGGTGCCCGGACCCGAGCGCCACGTCGCGGCGACGGTAACGCGGACCCGCTTCTACGACCCCGAGGGACACCGGCTCGCATGCTGACCGCCACCCTTCGCCTCGCGCCACTGCCGCCCATGGCGAAGCTCGACCTGCGCGCCCGCGAGGCGATGGTGGAGCGCTTCGGTGAGGCGCTGGGTCTTCCCTTGCCGACCGTGCCGCTGACGAGCGCCGCCGCTGGGGAGCTGACCCTCCTCTGGCTGGGACCCGACCGGTGGCTCTGCCTCGGCGGCGCGGTGCACGACGGGCTCGAAGCGGTGGCGGCCGGCGGGTTCGGTGCGGTGACCGACGTCGGCCAGCATTGGGTGGGGCTGGAACTGGCGGGACCGGCGGCACGCGACGTGCTGGCCGCCGGCTGCCGCCTCGACCTGCACCCGGCCCTGCTGCCGGTTGGCTTCGCCAGCGTGACACTGCTCGCCAAGGCGGAAGTGATCCTGCACCGCCGTGCCGACACCGCGGGCGGCCCGGTCTTCTGGCTGTTCGTGCGGCGCTCCTTCGCCGACTACCTCCGCCGCTGGCTGACGACGGTGGGCCGCGAGTTCGGGCTGGAAGGCGTAGCCGAGTGTGCGCCAGCGACGGTACCCGCTCGACGTTGACCTTTCGTTAACCGCGCTCGGGGAAGCTGGTCGTCCACCATGTAGGCGGGCCGAACCATGACCGGCATCGTTCCGCCGCCCCTGCCGGTGCTGGCCGTGCCGGCCCTGGCGGCTCGTTCCAGCCCCGGCGACGGCGGTCAGCCGCAGCGCTTCCCCCTGCCGGGCAGCCAGCAGCCGGCGCCCGGCGCCTATGCGGGCACCGTGCGCAGCGATCCGGTCTCCGGCCATGTCCTGTTCGTTGGCCAGGGGCTCCGCCTCGTGCTGCCGCCGACGGCGACCGGCAACCCGCCCGTGCCGGTGCCGGCCGTCCTGCGCGTGCTGCCCGAGCGCCGCGACGGTAACGTCATGGTCCAGCTCCTGCCGCAGACGACCTCGCCGACCGCCTCGGCGGCGGTGGCAGCCATGGCCGCCCCTGCAACGACGCCGAAGCTGGCGGCCAAGCCGGCGCCGCGACCGGCCTCCGCCCCGAGCACGGGCGTACCGGCGACGGGCAACGCCACGACCGCGCCCACCCCTTCGATATCCTCCGGTCGGGGTGCGCCGCCCGGCCCGCTGCCGCAGATCCCGCCGCCGACCACCCATGCGGCCGGGCCGGTTGCTGCGCCGAGCGGGACCGCAGTCCCATCGGTGCCACCTTCACCGCCGCCTACGGCCGGGATAGCGGTGCCGCCGCCCCCGGGCGGCCCGCCCCCAACCAGCGCGCCGCCGAGCCATCCGCCGTCATCGGCGCCATCGTTCGTAGCTCCCGCACCGCTGCCGACGACGGCACCCGGCACGACGCAACCCGCCGCCCTGCCCGCTGCCACGTCGGCCGCGACACCGGCGACGATGCCGCCGTCGCCGGTACCCGGCACGCTGGTTTCGCCGAGCCCGTCGTCGCCCGCAGGTGGTGGCGGAGCCATGCCAGGATCAGCGCCGCCATCGATGCCGGCACCGATGGTGCAAGCGACACCCGTCCCCGACCGCCCACCCCAGGCGATGGCGCCGGATCGGACTCCGTTGCTGCCCGTTGCGGTCACGCTCGCGCCAACGGCGGCGACACCGACGGCACCCTGGCAGGCCACGCGGTGGACCGCCGGGGCTGCCAACCCACCCGCCGAGGCACAGCCCCCCCGCCCCATTGCCTTCGCGCCCCCGCCGTTGAGCGCCGCGCCGGCACCGCGCGAGGCGGTGCACGTCGCCGAGCGTATCGCGGGGCTCGCCGGCATCGGCGCGGCACGGCTCGGCGAGCCCGCTGCCCACAAGCTGCCGGCCCTGGCCGACGGCCTGCCGGTGAGCGTGCCGGCCGCCGCCTTCGCGCCGAAGGACGGGGCGGCACGGCGGATCGTTCTCGGCATCGGCGAGGAAGCGCCGGACGGGCCGGCGGGCCCGACCCGCCGGCTGGTGCTGGAGGTCGACCTCGAGCATCTGGGCCGCCTCAGGCTCGACGGGCTCGCCGACCAGGGGCGTTTCGACGTGCTGATGGCGAACGTGCCCGACGAGGTTCGGCCCGGGCTGCGCGCACTCTGGTCGCTGGTCGTCCAGCGCACCGGTCTCGCCGGCGATCTCGAGTTCCACGACGCGCCGCACCGGAAGGATGCACCATGAGCGATCCCGAGATCGCCATCGCCCTCGACTACGCCTGGGGCGACGCCGCTCCGATGGTCGTTGCCAGTGGCAAGGGGGCGGTCGCCGAGCGCATCGTCAAGGCGGCGGTGGCGCACGAAGTGCCCGTCCGCGCCGATGCCAACCTCGCCCGGCTGCTGGCGGAAACGCCGGTCGGCACGGCGATTCCGCCCGCCGCCTTTCTCGCCGTCGCCCAGATGCTGAGCTTTCTCTACGACGTCGACCGCATGATCGGCGAGCACCGCGCCGACTGACCGGCGGTGACCGCCCTGCCCCATCGGCGGAGTCGCCGGAAATGCCGAGGCCTCCGGCCGCGCGATGCAGCCGTCCTGGCGTGGACGCACCCGATGCCGCGTGATACCCACCCCGCGATTCGTCGCCAACCAGCAGCGCTCGACCAAAGGGGACAAGGCCATGCCGGCGTTTCGGACGCTCGACGACATCGACGCGCGCGGTAAGCGCGTCCTGGTCCGGGTCGACTTCAACGTCCCCATGGCCGCCGGCGAAGTGACCGACGCGACACGGATCGAGCGCGCGGCGGCAACGCTGGAAGAGTTGGCCGCGGCCGGTGCGGTGGTCGTCGTCGCCTCGCACTTCGGCCGGCCGAAGCGCAAGGTCGAGAGCTCGATGTCGCTGCGTCCGCTGGTCGGCCCGCTGGAGCAGGCCCTTCCCGGACGCAAGGTCCGCTTCGCGGCCGATTGCGTGGGCGCGGTCGCCGACGCCGCGGTGGCGGCGGCCGAGCCCGGCGACCTGGTGCTGCTGGAGAACCTTCGCTTTCACGCCGGCGAGGAGAAGGACGATCCGGCCTTCGCCGATCGCCTCGCCAGACTGGCCGACCTCTACGTCAACGACGCCTTCTCCTGTTCGCACCGCGCCCACGCCTCCATCACCGGTGTCGCCGCCCGGCTGCCGACCTATGTCGGACGGCTGATGCAGGCCGAGTTGGACGCCCTCCAAGCGGCCCTGGAGGTGCCGCAGCGGCCCGTCGCCGCCGTGGTCGGCGGGGCCAAGGTCTCCAGCAAGCTCGACGTGCTCGGCCACCTCGTCGCCAAGGTCGACGTCCTGATCATCGGCGGCGGCATGGCCAATACCTTCCTCCACGCGCAGGGCAAGCCGGTCGGCAAGTCCTTGTGCGAGAAGGATTTGGCGGACACGGCACAGACGATCCTCGCCGATGCGCAGGCCAAGGGCTGCCGCATCCTGTTGCCGGAAGACATGGTCGTCGTGACGCGGTTCGAGGCGCAGGCCGACAACCGGGTGGTCGCCCCCGAAGACGTGGCCGACGACGAGATGATCGTCGACGTCGGGCCGTCGACCGTGAAGGCGGTGGAAGCCGCCCTTGCCGACTGCCGCACCCTGCTCTGGAACGGCCCGATGGGCGCCTTCGAGCTCGACCCGTTCGATGCCGGCACCAACGGCGTCGCCCTTGCCGCCGCCGATCTGACCGATGCGGGCAAGTTGAAGACCGTGGCCGGCGGCGGCGACACGGTCGCGGCGCTGGCCAAGGCCGGGGTGCTCGAGCGCTTCTCCTACGTGTCCACCGCCGGCGGCGCCTTCCTCGAGTGGCTGGAAGGCAAGGAGTTGCCGGGGGTGGCGGCGCTCCACCGATAGCCCCGCCGCTGCGCGTCGGCATCCGCGATCTGCGCCAAGCGCGCGACGTGCGCGCCTGGGCGGCGGCCGGGCGACGACCCGTGATCCTGTACGGCCTCGACGCGGCGGCGGCCGGGGTCGCCTTCTGGCGGACCGTGGAAGTCCGCCTGGGCGCGTCGTTGGTGGTCGACTGCGGCGACGAGGCCGGTACCGTCCTGGCCGCCCTGCGCGTCGGGCTGCGGCGGCTCGCCCACGGCGTCGAGGGGCCGCAGGCGGCGGCCCTGGCTGGCTTGATCCGCGCCCACGACGCCGTGCGGGAACCGGCCGACGTGGACGTCGTTCTGATCGCAAACGCATCCCCGAGCGCGCAACTGGCGCGTTGGTGCTTCGAGCACGGTGACCGCGGCGGTTCGTGCTGGTAGAGAACCGCCATCCTTACGCAGGTGCGACGAGCCGAGAGGAGCCGACATGCGACTGACACCGAAGGTCAAGGAAATCCTGTCCTGGTACGAGGGCGAGAACGCTGGCGTGAAGGGCAACCTCGCGCGGCTGCTGATGCACGGCCGCCTCGGCGGCTCCGGCAAGCTCGTGATCCTGCCGGTCGACCAGGGCTTCGAGCACGGCCCCGCCCGCAGCTTCGCGCCGAACCCAGCCGCCTACGATCCGCACTACCTCTACGAACTCGCGCTCGACGCCGAGCTTTCGGGCTACGCGGCACCGTTGGGCAGCCTCGAGGCGGGTGCGGACACCTATGCGGGTCAGTTGCCCCTCATCCTCAAGGTCAACAGCGCCAACAGCCTGCACAAGGGCGTCGGCGACCAGGCGATCACCGCCGGCGTGAAGGACGCGCTCAGGCTCGGCTGCGTCGGCATCGGCTTCACCATGTATCCCGGCTCCGAGGCCAATTACGGGATGATGGAAGAGCTCCGCGAGTTGACCGCGGAGGCCAAGGCGAACGGTCTTTGCGTCGTCGTCTGGTCCTATCCGCGCGGCGGCAAGGTGACCAAGGAGACGGCCTTCGACATCGTCGCCTACGCGGCGCACATGGCGGCCTTGATGGGCGCGAACATCATCAAGGTGAAGCCGCCGTCGGCCGATCTCGACCTCGCCGAAGCCGCCAAGGTCTACCAGGAGCAGGAGATCGACGGCTCGACCCTGAAGGCGCGGATCGCGCACATCATGCAGGTCTGCTACGCCGGCAAGCGGCTGGTGGTGTTCTCCGGCGGCGAGGCCAGGGACACGGCGTCGTTCCTCGACGAGATCCGCGAGATCCGCGACGGCGGCGGCTCGGGTTCCATCGTCGGCCGCAACGCCTTCCGCCGACCCAAGGCGGAGGCGATGGCGCTCCTCGACGAGATCTGCAAGATCTATCTCGGCGACGCGTGAGCGCGTTCGCCACGGCGGTGGACGAAACAGGGGGCTTTCGGCCCCCCGCCTCGTTCCTGCGCAGCCATCGGGCTCGCCCGTGACCGTGCCCGAGATCGACGACGTGCGCTGCCGGCTGCTGGTCCGCGTGCCGGCAGCCCTGTCGCCCGAGCTGGTGGCGACGCTGCACGACCTCGCCGCGGCGGACCGGCTCGCAGGGCTCGTTGCCGGTGGCGATGCGGCACCCGTGGCCCTTGCCGCGTCCCTGCCCACCGCCCTCCTGCTCGACGGCGCCTTCGAGCCGGAGCCGGGGGCGGACGGTGTAGTGGCGGCCCTCGGCGACGATGCCGAGATGGAGGTGACGGCGCTGCGCCGCGCCTGGGGGACCGGCGGCCTGATCGTCGCGGCCGTCGGCACCTCGCGACACCGGGCGATGGAGGCCGGCGAGTTCGGCGCCGACGCCGTGGCCTTCGACGGCCCGGTCGAGGCGGTCGCCGATTGCCTCCTTTGGTGGCAGGGGCTATTCGTCCTGCCGGCGGCGGCGCGGGCGACGGCGGCAACGCTGGAGCGCCTGGTCGCGGCCGGCGCCGATTTCCTCATTGTCGACGGCGACGATCTCGCTGCCGGGACGTCCACCCGCATCGAGGCTGCCGAACGACAGCGCGCCGCTCCCTCGCTTTCCGGCGACGGGTCGGGGCATGGACCAGAGAGCAACGATGAAGATCAACGGTAACGAGATCCGGCCCGGCATGGTGCTGGAACACCAGGACAAGCTGTGGCGTGTGCTCAAGACCGAGCACGTCAAGCCCGGCAAGGGCCCGGCCTATCTGCAGGCCGAGATGAAGGCGATCGTCGAGGGCACCAAGCTGAACGAGCGGTTCCGCGCCGCCGAGACGGTGGAGCGGGTGCGGCTCGACGAGGCCCAGTACCAGTTCCTCTACGCCGAGGACGACGTCCTGCACTTCATGGAGCAGGAAAACTTCGAGCAGGTGACGCTGACGAAGGAGATGCTGGGCGATCAGGCCGTGTTTTTGCAGGAGGGGATGATCTGCACCGTCGAGACCTTCGACGGCCGACCCCTCGGCATCAGTCTGCCGGAGACGGTCGTGTTGGAGGTGGTCGAGGCCGATCCCGTGGTGAAGGGGCAGACCGCAGCGGCCTCCTACAAGCCCGCCATCCTCGACAACGGCGTCCGCATCATGGTGCCGCCGCACGTCGAGGCCGGCACTCGCGTCGTGGTCAACACCGCCGAATTCAGCTACGTCGAGCGCGCCCGCGACTGAGCGAGCCGCCTCCCCTTTCGTCACTGGAGCCCCGCCCATGCGTCGTTCGCCGAACCTGCAGATCATGGTGCAGGCGGCCCAAAAGGCTGCGCGTTCGCTCGCGCGCGACTTCGGCGAGGTCGAGCAACTCCAGGTTTCGATCAAGGGGCCGGGCGATTTCGTCAGCGCCGCCGACCGCCGCGCCGAGAAGCTGATCGTCGAGGAGTTGCGCCGCGCCCGGCCGGGCTTCGGCCTGTTGGCCGAGGAGGGCGGCGAGGAAGGCAAGGACGCCGTCTCGCGCTGGATCGTCGATCCCCTGGACGGCACCTCCAACTTCCTGCACGGCCTGCCGCACTTCGCCATCTCGATCGCGCTCGAGACCGCTGGCGAATTGGTGGCGGGTCTCGTCTTCGATCCGATCAAGCAGGAGGTCTTCACCGCCGAGAAGGGGCAAGGCGCCTACATGAACGACCGGCGCCTGCGCGTTTCGGCGCGCAAGGACCTGGAGCGCTCGATGGTCGCCTGTGGCCTGCCGGTGCTCGACTGGGAGGGGCGCGAGCGGGGATTCATGGGCCAACTCGACCGGGTCAGCGAACGCGTAGCGGGCGTGCGCCGCTTCGGCGCGGCCTCGCTCGACCTCGCCTACGTCGCCGCCGGCCGCCTCGACGGGTTTTGGGAGTTCGGCCTGAAGCCCTGGGACGTGGCGGCGGGTATCGTGCTGGTGCGCGAGGCCGGCGGCCAGCTCGGCACGGTCGAGGGCGCCGATCTCATGGCAGAAGGCACCCTCGTCGCCGGCAATCCCCAGGTTTATCCGCGCCTGCACGCGCTCATCGCCGGTTAAGCCCAAAGATTCCAATAACCTTGGCGTCCATGCTCTTGTGGCGCCTTATCCATTCGCCCTATCGTTGTGTGGAAGGTCGGACAGTTCTGTCCGGCCGTCGCCCGGGATCATTCGGCGATGATGCGACCGCAGCACTTCATCAACATCATCCTTCTGGCGCTGTTGGCGACCGCGGCGGTGATCGCGCTTTTGGCCGATGTGCTGTGGACGACGTTTCTCTACAACCCATGGCTGAACGGTGCCATCGGTCTCGTCTTCCTCATCGGCATCGTCTACGCCCTGTCGCGCATCTGGCGCCTCCGACCCGAGCTGCGCTGGATCGAGGCCTTCCGCACCAACGCGCCCGGCTTCTCCATGACCCAGCCGCCAAGGCTGCTGGCGCCGTTGGCCACGCTCTTGACCGAGCAGGAGCGGCGCGGCCGAAGCACGCTGACCACGGTCTCCGTCCGCTATCTGCTCGACAGCGTCCAGTCGCGGCTGGACGAGCAGCGCGACAACGCGCGTTACCTGACCGGGCTGATGATCTTCCTCGGCCTGCTCGGCACCTTTTGGGGCCTGCTCTTGACCATCAGCGCCGTCGGCGAGGTCATCGCCGGGCTCTCGGTCTCGGGCGACACGGTGGCCACCTTCGCCGAATTGCAGGACGGGCTCGCCGCACCGCTTTCCGGCATGGGCATCGCCTTCAGCTCGTCCCTGTTCGGTCTCGCCGGCTCGCTCGTGCTCGGCTTTCTCGACCTTCAGGCGAACCGGGCGCAGAACGAGTTCTTCGACGATCTGGAAGAGTGGCTTTCCAGCCTCACCCGCCTCAGCGGCGGGCCGGCACTGATCGACGTCGGCGAGGGGGGACGCGCGATGCCGACCTACGTCCAGGCGCTGTTGGAGCGTTCGGCCGAGAGCACCGAGGAATTGGCCCGCACCATGACCGAGAGCGAGGCGACCCGACGCTCGACCGAGGCCGCCGTGGTCCGTCTCGGCGATCAGCTCGAGAAGCTGGTCAAGCAGGTGGGCGAGGAGCGCGCGCAGCTCGACCGCTTCGCCGCGTGCGTCGCCCACATCGAGCAGGTGCTGGAGCGCCAGGGGGCGCAGGGTGTGGTGCTGGACCCGGCCAGCCGGGCGCATCTCGCCAACATGGACGCGCTGATGCAGCGGATGGTAGAGGACGCGATCAGGGGCCGCGGCGAGGCGGTTGAGACGCTCCGGCGCGAAATCCGCCTCGTCACCCGCACCATAGCGCTCGCCTCCGGCGAGCCCGATCCGGGTCACTAGGGGAGGCGGGCGATGGCGCGCCTCAGACGTGACACGAGGTTGCAGAGCGAGATTTGGCCGGGCTTCGTCGATGCGCTGTCGACCCTGCTCATGGTCTTCATCTTCTTGCTTTCGGTCTTCGTCATCGCCCAGTTCTTTCTGACGCAGCTCATCGCGGGACGGGACGAGCGGTTGCGCACCATGGAACAGCAGCTCGTCCGGACCGAGGGCGAGTTGGAGGTCGAGCGGCTGCGGCTCGACGACCTCCGGCGCACCGTGGCGCGGCTCGGCACCGACCTCGGTCTGGTCCGCACCGAGCGCGACGTCGCCGAATCGGACCTGGCCGCGCTCCGTGGCGAGCGCGACGACCTGGAAGATCGCCTCGCGCGGCTGTCGCGGACCAACCTTGCGCTGGAGCGCACCCTGGCCGATGCCCGCACCGACGCGGAGACGGCCGAACGCGAGCGGCTGGCCATCGCCCAGGCGTTGCGCGACGCCGAGGCGACCATCACCGCCGACCGGGCGACGATCGAGGCCCAGCTCGACGACCTCGTGCGGCTGCGCCAGGACGTCGACGCGCTACGCGCCGTGCGCGACCGCCTCGAGGGGGAGGTCGCCAGCGTGGTCGCTGCGCGCGACGACCTGCTGGACGAACTCGGTACGCTACGCGACCGCAATCTGGCGCTCGCCGAACGGGTGGCCGAGGCGGATGAGCGGACGATGCTGGCCCAGGTCGAACTGGACCGGGAGATCGCCCAAGCCCGCGAAGCGATCGAGGAAGTGCAGATCCTGACCGCCAATCTGGTCGAGACACGAGCGGCCCTGGCCCGGCTGGAAACCCTCCTGTCCGACCGCGAGGCGGTGATCGAGGCCCAGGACATCCGCCTGGAGGACCTGGACACGCGCCTGACGGCAGCGCTCGCAGCCCAGGTCGACGAGCTGCTGCAGTTCCGGAGCGAGTTCTTCGGTCGGCTGCGTCAGGTGCTGGGCGAGCGCGAGGACGTGCGAATCGAGGGCGACCGCTTCGTCTTCCAGTCGGAGGTCCTGTTCGGCCCCGGCGACGCCACGCTCGGCGCGGGCGCCCAGACCCAGCTCGCGAGCCTCGCCCGGACGCTCACTGCCATCGCCGATGACATTCCGGAGGAGCTTCCGTGGATTCTCCAGGTCGACGGCCATACCGACCGCACACCCATCGCCACCGCGCGCTTTCCCTCGAACTGGGAGTTGTCGGCGGCCCGCGCGATCTCGGTCGCGCAGTTCCTCCAAAGCGAGGGCATCCCGCCCCACCGCCTCGCTGCCGCCGGCTTCGGCGAATACCAGCCGATCGACCCGGCCGACAGCGACGATGCCTATCGCCGCAACCGCCGCATCGAACTCAAGTTGACGACCCGATAACGACGACGAGGGGCGCGCCCCGAGGACGCGCCCCTCGCCGCACTCGCCGCGGATCGGCGGTCAGGCCGTCTGCCGGCGCCGACGCCAGTAGCCGAGGCCGATCAGCGCCGAGCCGAGCAGCGGCAGCGCCGCCGGAATGGGCACTTCGCTGAGCTGGCCGAAGAACACCATGTTCGACAGGCCCTTGCCGCCGAGGTCGAACGCGGCCGTCTGCACGCCGGCGAACGCCGCCGCCGTGTCGGCATAGGCCACGCCGCCGGGACCGCCCTTGGCGAAGAATCCGGTGATCACGATGTCGAGGCCGTTGGCCGTGAAGGTCCAACTGCCCGCACCCTTGTTCTTGTCGCCGGTGAACAGGAACTCGAAGTTCGCCGCACTCAGCCCGGCGAAGGCCGGGTTCACCGCATCGACGGTGGCGGTGGTGCCCTTGAACTCGAGCTTGATCAGCGCCGCGTCGCCGTTGAAGGAGCAGTTGGCCAGCGGCCCGGGCGGGCAAATGTTGCCGCCGCCGCCCTGTAGCGTGGGCTGCGGATCGGCCTTGACGAACGCGGCCTCGGCCACGCCGCTCCAGGCCGTAACGGCAACGGCAATGGCCGCCGCTGCCGCGAAGCACGTTACGATACGATGGATCATGGATGTCACACCCTGGAGGGGCGCCCTGGACGCCGCTCCTACGAGCCCGCTCGCCGTGCCCTCACGGATCGAGGAGGTGATCCGCGACATGCCCGAACGATGACGGGGGTGCAACGAAAGAAAGCGCAGATCAGCCGGTCGGCATACGCCGATGCGCGGGGCCGGCATCGTCGGTGCCGGCCCCGCGCGCTGGCGACCGTCAGACGGGTCGGATGTAGGCGGTCTTGACCGTCGTGTAGAACTCGGCGGCGTAGCGGCCCTGCTCGCGCGGTCCGTAGGAGCTGCCCTTCCGGCCGCCGAACGGCACGTGGTAGTCCACGCCGGCGGTCGGCAGGTTCACCATGACCATGCCCGCCTGGGCATGACGCTGGTAGTGCTCCGCGTACTTCAACGAGGTGGTGCAGATGCCCGCCGAAAGGCCGAAGTCGGTGTCGTTGGCGACGGCGAGCGCCTCCTCGTAGTCCTTCACGCGGATCACCGACGCAACCGGTCCGAAGATTTCCTCGCGGTTGATCCGCATGGTGTTCGCGGTCTCGGTGAAGAGCGCCGGCTGCAGGAAGTAGCCCTCGGTCTCACGGTTCAGCCGCTCGCCACCCCAGGCGAGCTTGGCGCCCTCGTCCGCGCCGACCCGGATGTAGTCGAGATCCTGGGTGAGTTGCGCCTCGTCGACCACCGGGCCGATGTGGGTGCCGGCCTTGAGCGCGTGGTCGACGACGAGGCCTTTCAGCGTCTCCTGCACCTTGGCGACGAAGCGGTCGTGGACGTCCTGCGTCACGATCAGGCGCGACGACGCGGTGCAGCGCTGGCCGGTCGAGAAGTACGCACCCTGCACGGCGCAGTCGACGGCCACGTCCAGATCGGCGTCGTCGAGCACGATCAGGGGGTTCTTGCCGCCCATCTCGAGCTGCACCTTGGCCAGCCTACCGGCGCACGTGGCGGCCACGTGCCGGCCGGTGGCGACGGAGCCGGTGAAGCTCACCGCGGCGATCTTCGGGTGCTTCAAGATGGCCTCGCCGACCACCGAGCCCCGGCCCATCACGAGGTTCAGCACCCCCTTGGGCAGGCCGGCGCCGTCGAGGATGTCGACCAGCGCCCAGGCCGAGGCGGGCACGAGGTCGGCCGGCTTGAAGACCACGCAATTGCCGTGCGCCAAGGCCGGTGCGATCTTCCAGGCGGGGATGGCGATCGGGAAGTTCCAGGGCGTGATCAACCCGACGATGCCGACCGGCTCGCGGGTGATCTCGACGCCGACGCCGGGCCGCACCGAAGCGACCTTCTCCCCGGTCTGCCGCAGGGCCTCGCCGGCGAAGAACTTGAAGACTTGGCCCGCACGCGCCGCCTCGCCGATGCCCTCGGCGCGGGTCTTGCCCTCCTCGCGCGCGAGGAGTTCGCCCAGTTCCTCCTTGCGCGCCAGGATCTCGCCGGCGGCGGCATCGAGGACGTCGAAGCGCTGCTGCGGCGTCGACTGGCTCCAACTCACGAACGCCGCTTCGGCGGCGGCCACCGCGTCGTCGACGTCCTTGGCGGTGCCGCGGCCGTACTCGCCGATCACGTCGGCGAGGTCAGAGGGGTTGCGGTTCGGCGCGTAGCTTTCGGCCTTGTGCCACTCGCCGCCGATGAAGAGCCCGTGTTTCGACATGTCGATCCTCCCGAAGTCGACAAGGGCCATAGCGGCGGGCGGCGCAGGCCGCAACCGTGCCGGCGCAACTCAGCCGCGACCGGCCCCCTGCCCCTGCCCGTTGTCGCCGTGCCCGGTGCCGCCGTAGTTGCCACCGCCGGGGCTGTTGCCGCTGGCGTTGCCGTTGCCACCCGCGTTGCCGCTGGCGTTGCCGTTGCCACCCGCGTTGCCGTTGCCGCCCGCGTTGGCGTTGCCGCCCGCGTTGCCGTTGCCACCCGCGTTGCCGTTGCCGCCGGCACGATCGCCGCTACCGGAGTCATTGCCACCGCCGGCACTAGCGTCGCCACCAGCGCTCCCACCCTCGCCAACGTTCCCCGCATCGCTGCCACCTGCGTTGCCCGAAGTGCCGCCACCGGTGTCACCGCTTGCGCCCGTGCCGCCACCGCCGCTGCCGCCTTCAGCCGTCTCGCTATCGTCGCCAGCGTTCCCGGTGTCGCTCCCGTCCGAACTGCCCGCGTCGGCGTCGCCTTGCCCGGCGTCATCGCCGCTCCCGTCCGTCGCTTCGACACCAGCGTCGTTGCCCGACGCGCCCGAACCGGCGTCGGTATCGCCGTTGGACGGGCTTCCGTCCACGGTCCCATCGGCCTCGCCGTGCTCGGGGAACGCAAGGTCCGCGTCGGCGTCGTCCGTCGCAACTCCGCCGCCTGCGAGCGGCCCGCCAGCCGGCGCGGATGCGGCAGGCGCGGTGCCACCATCGGCCGAGGTCGACGCCGGCCCGATGGCCGCTGTCGTCGTCGCTGCACCGACCAGGCCGGAGCCCTCGCCACCGCCACCCTGGCCGCGGCACTACTGCCGGTGGCTGCGTTGCCGGCTGCCGCAGCAGGACCGGCGCCGGGCGCGACGTCGGCGAGGCTCGTCATGGGCGCGAAGCTGGCGATGCCCGCCGCGGGGGCGATGTCGGCGAGCATGGCCAGTCGAGCCAGACAGGTCTCGGACCAGGACGACGGTTGCGTGGGATCGCAGGCGTCCTGCACCGCGACGACGTCGGGGTGTGAGGCGATCGAGCACCCTGCAAGCCAAAACAAAACAAGTATAAACAAAGAATACAAAAGAAACACTCCGCTGTGGCGCCGCTTCGAAGGCGCCGGTCGACCCGCTTTGCACGCAAGGGGCTAGCCGTCCCTTGTGCGCTTTCGGCGTCGAGCGGAGGGCGTCGTTTCTCGGTACGGTTGCGCTATAGCGGAAACGTTCTGCTTTTTTGGTTGAGACGATCGGCGAAAACCGCGCGCGCGATCAGCCGCGCGGCCGATTTCCGCCACGCACCGGCACCCCCGTTTCGCGATGGCAGATCTGCGCCAAACGCGCGACGCCCTCGCGGATGGTGGCCGCGTCCGGCAGCGCGTAGCAGAGCCGCATGGACGACCGTGCCGCCGCCGCGTCGGTCGACCACTCGATGCCCGGATTGAAGGCCACACCCTCGGCCAGTGCGGCCGCCTCCAGCACCTTGGTATCGACCTCCGGCGGCAGCCTCACCCAGAGGAAGATGCCGCCGACCGGGCGGGCGAACTCCGCCGCGGCACCGAACTCCTCGGCCAGCGCCTCCATCAGCACCTCGCTCTTCGCCGCCAAGCGCCCCTTCAACTCCTTGACGTGCGGCTCGAAGCGGCGGGCGAAGTAGTCGGCGACGACCATCTGTTCGAGCGCGGGCGTCCCGGCGTCGGTCTTGAGAGCGAGCAGGCGGGAGAGCACCGCCCAGGGCGCGTTGACGTAGCCGAGGCGCAAGGCCGGCGCGAGCGACTTCGAGAACGAGCCGATGTGAATCACGTCCTCGCCGCCGGGCAGCCCCCGGAGTGCGCGTGGCCAATCGCCCTCCCACACCAGATCGGCGTAGCATTCGTCCTCGAAGATCGGGACGCCGAAGCGCCGCGTCACCGCCAGCAGTTCCAGGCGTCGGGCCTCGGGCATCACGGTCGCGGTGGGATTTTGCAGGGTCGGCACGGTGTAGACGTACTTCGGCCGCACGCCTCGGTCGGCGAGCCCTCGCAGTTCCGCTTCCAAACGATCCACCACGAGGCCGTCGCCGTCCAACGGTATGCCGATCACGCGCACGCCCTTGCGCGCCAAGCGCGTCAGCATGCCGCCATAGGTGAGCTGCTCGACGATGACCGTGTCGCCCGGCTCCAGCATCAGTTCGTTGACGAGGTCGAGCGCCTGCAACGAGCCCGAGGTAATCAGGACATCGTCCGCTGCCGCGGCGATGCCGCGCTGATCTTGGAGCTTCGCGGCCACGAACCGCCGCAGACCCAGATGCCCGAGCGGGCCGCTGTCCAGACCGTAGGTGGCGAGCAGGTGGCCTTGCTCGGCGATGACGCGAGCGGCCGTCTCGGCCAGGGCGTCGACCGGCACGGCTGCGGGATCGTTGTGGCCGCCGACGAAGTTGTAGGTTGGAAAGCCGCCGAACCGGGCCGCCGCGGGCGGGGTCGTCGGTGCGAACAGCGCTTCCAAGTTCATCGGGGCCTCCCTCTCGTCCTCGTCACGCATCGATGTGATCGTGCTACCCCGGTTTTGCCGGGCTCGGACGGGGCTGTCACCCGTCCGTCGTTAACCCTTCCTCGAGACCGCCGTGGTCCAATGGCGTGCAGCCGTTCGATCGGAGCCTGCGTCGTCCATGGCCAGTTCCCCCGCCGTCGCCCGTACGGCCCCGCGCCGCATCGCACTGACGTCGATCATGGCGCTCGCTCTGGTTGCGTCGTTGGCGGTGGCAACGTTCATGGTGAAGGACCACATCACCGAACGCCAGCGGGTCTACGACGAAGTCCAGGCCACCGTGCAGGATCTGCGCGCCCTGGTTCACCGCACGGCGCTGCTCGCGGCACGGCGCCTTCGCGAGAACCCCGACGACCGTAACGCCTATGTCGACCACCAACTGTTCGCCGAACTGCACGAGATCGCACGAGTCCACATGGCGTTGAGCGACGGTCCGCTGGTGGCACGGCTGCCGGCCAGCGCTCGAGGCGCCTACGGTGCCGCGCCGCGCTTCGTCGATCGCGCCATCGCGGCGCAGATCCGCACCCTTGCCGACATCGCCGACGTCGTCGACCTCGACGAGGCGGCCGTGCATCGCGCCATCGACGACGCCACGGGTTCCCTGGTCTACGCACTCGACCGTCTGGTCCGCACCTACCGCAGTGCCGAGCGCGCCGAGATGGCATGGCTGCGGCGGCTGGAGGGATGGCTGATCGCCGCCACCTTGGCGCTGCTGCTCGTCGAACTGGTCTTCGTGTTCCGTCCGATGGCCCGTCGCGTCCGGGCGGCGTTCGACGAACTCATCGAGGTCTACGAGGCGCTGCATCGGCAAAGCCTGCGAGACGATCTGACGGGCATGGCGAACCGCAAGGCGCTGATGCATCGCCTGGAAGCGCCGTTGCGAGATCCGCATGGCCTGCTCCACATCGACCTCGACCACTTCAAGACGGTCAACGATACCCTGGGCTATGCTGCCGGCGATCGGGTGCTGATCGCGGCGGCGCGGGCGATCGAGGGTGTCGTCGGCCGTCGGGACCTCGTCGTCCGCCTCGAAGGCGACGCCTTCACCGTTCTCACGCCGGAAGCGTCGACGAAGGTCGCGGCGGAGGCTCTCGGCCGCCGTCTGATCGACGCGATCGACGCCGGCTGCCCTTCGGCAGCAGCCCGGCTCGGCCTCTCGGCCAGCGTTGGCGCCGCCTTGTTCAGGGCGAACGATCCCGACCCCACACGGCTGGTGGTCGATGCCGATCTCGCCTTGCGCCATGCCAAGGCGGAAGGTCGGCGCCGTGCCTGCGTATTCGAGCCCGGGATGCGAGCGTCGATGGAGGAGCGCCGGCGGGTCGGCCTGGGTTTCCGGCGGGCGCTGGCGCGCGAGGAAATCGGCCTCTACTATCAGCCGCAGATCGACCTCGCGAGCGGCGAGGTGATCGGGCTCGAGGCGCTGGCCCGCTGGTTCCGGCCGGGCGGCGAGGTCCTCGGTGCCGACCGCTTCATCCCGCACATCGAAGACGGCCCGCTGATCGTCGAGCTGGGCGCACGCACGCTGGAGATCGCGCTCGAGTTGCAGCGGAGGCTGCGCGGGCGCGGGCTCGCGGCGGGCCCCGTGGCCATCAACGTGGCCGACCTCCAGCTTCGCCAGCCCGACTTCACGGCCACCCTCCTCACCCGCCTGCGCGAGACCGGGCTCGGGCCCGAGGCGATCGCCGTGGAGGTCGTCGAGCGGGCCCTGGTGGCGCCCGGCCGCACGCCGATCGCCAAGCAGCTCGAGTTGCTGGCGGCGAGCGGGATCGCGGTCGAACTCGACGACTTCGGCACCGGCCATGCGTCCTTGACCCATCTCAAGACCTTTCCGGTCAGTCGCATCAAGATCGACCGTTCGTTCGTCGCCGGTATCGGCCGTGACCGGGGTGACGAGACCATCGTGCGCGCCACCATCGACATCGCCCGTTCGATGCGGCTGCGGGTCGTGGCCGAGGGCATCGAGACCGAGGCCCAGCGCCGCTTCCTCGTGACCCACGGCTGCCGCGAGGGACAAGGCTACCTGATCGCCCCGCCGCTGCCCGAGGCCCGTCTCGTCGACTGGCTCGAAGCCCGCAGGGCCGCACGCCAACAGCGCCCCGCCCCCCGGCTGGTCGCCTCGGACGGGTGAAGGCAAAGGGGGCCTCGACGGGTCCCCCTTGCCCCCCGTTCTCGGGGGTTGCAGGGGGCCAAAAGCCCCCTGCTCCTGGCCGCCCGCATCCCGGCGCTAGAGCTGCACGCCGCGCGTCAGGGCGCCGTCGATCACGAGGTTGGTGCCGGTCGTGAAGGAGGAGGCGCGGCTCGACAGGAAAACGACGCCGTTCGCGATCTCCTCGGCGGTCGCCATGCGGCCCGTGGGGTTGAGGTCGAGCGCCTGCTTGAAGAGGTCCTGGTTGTTCTGCTCGATCCACTGCCAGATGCCGCCCTCGAAATAGGTATTGCCGGGCGAGACGCTGTTGGCGCGGATCATCTTGGGCGCCAGCCGGTAGGCGAGGCCCTGGGCGTAGTGCACGAGGGCCGCCTTGAAGGCGCCGTAGGCGGGGCCGGTGAAGTCGATCTCGCGGCCGGAAACGCTGGCGACGACGGTGATCGCCCCTTGCGTCGACCGCTCGAGCCAGGGCATCGCGGCGTTCACCGCGCGGACGGTGTGCATCATGTCCGTCTCGAAGCCCTTCTGCCACGCCTCCTCGCTGTCGTCGACGGCGAGCGCCGAGACGTTGGCCACCAGCACGTCGACACCGCCGAACGACTCGGCCGCCGCCTGCACCCACGCCTCGAGCGCCGCCTTGTCGGCGACGTCGACCGTCCGGCCGAACGCGCGCACGCCCTTCGCTTCCAGGCTCTTCACCGCGGTGTCGATCCCGTCCTGGCTGCGCGCGCAGATCGCAACGTCGGCCCCCTCGGCGGCGAACGCCTCGGCCGAGGCCCGGCCGATGCCCTTGCTGCCGCCCGTGATCAGCACCTTCGCCCCCTTCAGGCCCAGGTCCATGACGCATTCTCCCTTGGTTCGTGGCCGCGGATCAGCCGAGATACGCCTTCGCCATCGACGCGCCGAGCGTGTATTTCGGGTCGACCATGTTGCCGACGCGCATGCGGCCCGCCTGCGTGCAGAGGAAATAGGCCTCGCTCTCCTCGAAGCCGTAGTCGCTCTGGAGCCAGCGGACGAGGTCGCGATAGGCCATGCGGGCGGCGTCCTCCATCGGCCGGGCGCTGCCGACGCTCATGATGAAGTCGGCCGTCTCCAGCCGCACGCCGGGGATCGACCAGCCCTTGATGAGATCGACCTGGAGCGTGACGGTCGCCGCCATCTCGACGGCCACGCCGCACAGCTCGCCGTCGCCCTGCCGTGCGTGGCAGTCGCCGACGTAGAGATAGGCGCCCTCGTGCTGCACGGGGAAATAGACGACGGCGCCCGGCGCCACGTCCGGCAGGTCCATGTTGCCGCCCCAATAGTCGGGCTGCAGCGACGTGACCGCCTCGATCTCCGGGCTGACGCCGAGCGTGCCGATGAAGGGCTCGTAGGGCAGCATGATCCGGTCGCTGAAGCGCACGCCCTCGGTCGTCACGTCCATCTTCTTCACCCGCTCGGGCAGCGGCGGGTTCAACAGCGCGGTGGTGCCGGTGGCGACGAGGCCACCGAACTCGGTGATCAGCGCGGTGGTGCCGACCGGCTGCGGCCCGCGCGGCAGCACCGAGCGGATGTAGACGGCCAGCACGTCGCCCTTCGCCGCCCCCCGGACGTGGACCGGGCCGCATTGCGGGTTGACGAAGGGCATGTTCAAGACCTCGGAGGGGACGTCCTGTTCGCTCGTCAGCTTGCCCTCGAAGGCATCCACGGTCTCGGCGACCACCACGTCGCCCGGCTCGACGTCCAGCACGGGGTCGGCATAGGGCCCGTAGACGTAGCGAAAGGCCCCCTGCTTCGCCTCGGTGAGCTGGTGCTCCCGGCCGGCCTTGCCCCGGGCCACGCCCTTCCGGCCCATGTACGACGATGCGATCCAGTCCATGCCCGTCCCTTTCCGTTCCCGTCGGATCGCGGGAGGTGACCGGGTTTGGCAGTCCTCGTCAACTCGGCGCTCGCCGTCGTGACGCCCCGCCATGGCGGCGATGATCGAGCCACGCGCTGGCGCGGCGCCGACGGACCGATCGGCCCGATGCCGAAACCGCGACGCACCGAGCAGATCAGGCCCGCTAAGCCGAATGGGTCGGGTCGCCCCAGGCTCGGTTCGCCAGCGGTCACGTACTCGATGGTCCGAAATCTCGGGGGCAGGCCGCAGGCGGCGCGTGCGCGCCGGACCTTTTGCCGGATGGCGAGGGGGTGGGTGACGGGTCCAAGCAGGGGGCGGCACGTCGCTTGCGGGCGGCCGGTACGGATCGGGAGAGACCGACGATGACGACGAGGTGGCGCCGCGCCTGTCTGGGTGCGGCCTTCTTGGGCCTGACCGCGCTCGTGCCGGCCGCGGCCGACGAGTTCGCGAGGCGTCAGCCGGTCGAACTGCCCGCCGACGCCGAGGCCGTCTTTCGCGCCCAGATGCTCACCCACGTCGTCAGCCTCAACGACATCCTGAAGGCTCTCGCTGCCGGCGACTACGAAGAGGCCGCCCGGGTGGTCGACGGCGGCATGGGCATCGCCCGCGGTGCCGGTGCCGACCTCACCGGCGCCGCCGCACCCGGCGGCCCGGCCGGCCCCGGCCTCGGCTACGGCCGCTACATGCCGGAACGGTTCCTCGAACTCGGCGGCCGGTTCCACGCGGCTGCCAACGACTTCGCCGACCTCGCCCGCGCCCTGCCGGCCGAGCCCAGCGCGGCGGAGCACCAAGCCCTGCTCGGCGCGCTCGCCGACGTCACCACCCAGTGCGCCGCTTGCCACGACTCGTTCGTCGTGCGCTGAGCCTGGCGACGGGTCTCACTCGCGATTGGCCTTGGCCGCCTCGAGGTCGGCCAGGATCTCGGCCTCGCGGCGGCCGATCCGATCCAGGATCGCCACGAGCGCCGGCTCGTCCGCCGCCGCCGTCCGCGCCTTGGCACAGGCCTCGCCCACCCGCCGCTCGCCGTCGATCATGCCGGGCAAGAGGCTGGCGTCGCCGGTCAGCGCCGAGCGGACGTAGACGATGCCCTGGGTGAGCGTGCCGACCACCGTCCCGCCATCGCCCCGCTCGCCGGCCGGCAGCACGGCTTCCAGTTCGGTGAGCGAGCGGTTCTTGCTCTTCAGCGCGTGGCCGAAGAGGGCCTTCAGCGCATCGTCGTCTGCGCTCGCCATCGCCTGTTCGTAGCCCTTCGCCGCATCGGTCAAGCGGTCGCGCAGCGCGACCAGTTGGTCGTTCGTGTCCGTCATCGTCCTGCTCCCATCCGGCCCGCCCCCTCGGCGCGGCTGCGACGAATACGGTGGGACGCCGCGCTCCGTTCCCGCCGACCTGCCATGCACCCCGAACGGCAACCGGCGCCGGCCAAGGGGGGCCGGCGCCGGTCCTGCTGAGCACGAGGCCAGGGTCAATCGCCGATGAAGATACCCTGGTCGCGGTGCTTGGCACCCGTGACCGCAGCGAAATAGGCGGCAGCGGCGCCGACGGCGAGCGTGGCCGCCACGATGAAGGCGGCAACGAGACCGGTGACGCGCGCCCGCTCGACCGCCTCGATGGCCGCCTCCCGCGCCGCCTGCACGTCCGTCACCGCTTGGTCGACGCGCGCCTCCGCCGTCGCCTCGTCGGCGCCGGTCGCGACCGCCACGCGCTCGGCCAGATAGGCGCGGTCGGCGGGCTCGATCTCGCCATCGGCCAGCACGCGGCCGAGGATGGCCGTCGTCTCGGCGGCATTGCCGTCGTCGACGCCACCCGGCCGCACCACGCCGGCCTCCGGCCGCAGCAGCACCGACACCCGATAGGCGAGGGCGTCGTCCGCCATCCCGTCGGCCGCGGTGGTGGCAGTCTGAGCGGCGGTGCCCACCGCCGAGCCCAACGCGCCGAGCATCCCGACCGTGCCGCCGGCGGCCAGAACGGCGGCAACCAGCACGCCGAGGCCCCACACGGCGAGGCCGTTGATCCCGTCACGGATCTCGCGCTCCTCGGCACCCGAATCGTCGGCGCGGCGGCGCATGCGCCCGGCAACGTAGCCCCCGGCGGCGAAGCTGGAGACCGCCACCCAGACGAACCAGAGGCCGCCCGCGATCATGGCCCATCGGGCCGCCACACCCTCACCCGGATCGGCCGAGACCAACGACAGGCCCAAGGCAGCGCCGAAGCCCAGCATGACCACGGACACGGCGGAGGCGACGGCCGCCCCGGTGAAGATGGACGGCCAGTCCGCGTAGGACTGCCGGTCGGTGACGACGACGGTGCTCGCGGCGGGCACGGCCGTGGCCGGATTGTCGATCATGGTGCTTTCCTTCCCCGGCAACGGCTCAGCGAATGCCGACGAACGACAGGATGGCGAGAACGACGACCACGAGGCCGACGAGATAGATGATGCTGTGCATGGTGGCTCTCCTTGCCGGGCCGCCCGCGCGGGGCGCGGGTGTCGGCCGCATGGTTGGCGTGGGCGCACGGTAACGTGCCCCTCATGAGAAGAACGATGCCCCCGGCGGATCGTTCCGACCGAGGCGGAATTCACCTCACCGGCCGGCCCCTCAGGTTCCCGGTGCCACCTTCTGCAACAAGAGCGTGAGCGCGAAGCCGCCGACGGCGAGGCCGGCGAGTTCCAGGTTGCCGGTGCCGGCGATCAGCGTCGCATCGTAAAGCGCGATGCCGGCGATCAACGCCACCACGGCACGGGGCACGTCGCCGGGGCCGCGGCGGACGAGCGTTTTCAGCGCGAAAGCCATCCAGCCGACCATGACCAGCCAGCAGCCGAGCGCGATCGGGTTGCCGGGGGTGAAGCTCGCGGCGAGCAGCACCGGCACGGAGAGGACCATCAACGGCCAAACCGCGCCGATCCGGTCGTAGGCCTCCTGCTTCGCGGCGTAGGTCAGCCCGACGACGTAGCAGAACAGACCGATCGCCCCGAACAGCACGGCCGCGCTGGGGGCGGCCACGACGAGACAGGCAACCAGATAGACGAGGAAGCGGCAGAGCCCCATCAGCAGCGGGCTCAACCTCGTGCGCTTGTGCCAGAGGTCGTAGGCGACGATGGCAGCGCCCAACGCCACCGCGGCGAGGCCCACGGGCACGCCGAGCGTGAACGCGAGCAGCGTTGCCAGCGCGAGTTGGAAGAAGCCGAGCAGGAACACGGTCCGGCGGTCGGCCTCACCGGAAGGAATCGGGCGGCGTTGACGCTCCGCCGCATCGATCTCGGCGTCGAAGGCGTCGTTGAGGAACATGCCGCCGGTGTAGAACAGCGTGAGCGCGAGGAGCAGCATGACGAGGGCGCCGAGCGGCGGCAGCGCGCCCGCCAGCGCCAGGGCGGCGGCGGCGTTGGTCCAGACCGTCGGCAGGTTGGAGACCCGGCCGAGCACGAGGAGGGTGCGCAGGTTCACGGCGCCAGGCGGTCCTTCACCCAGGCCAACTCGCGCGCGATGGCGACCTCGACCGGCACGCCCCGATGCGCCTCCGGCAGCACGTCCCACGTATAGGTCTCGACCTCCAGGTGGCGCGTCAGCGGCCGGCGGCGATGGCGCTCCAGGATGGCCTCCAAGAAGGGCTGCGTGGTGGCGAAGCGCTCCAGCCGCTCGGCGAAGATCGGCACGTGGAAATGGACGCGCCACTCCTCGCCGTCGCTCGCCGCCCCGCGCTCCAGCGCCAGCGGCAGGTCGAGATGTCCCTCCAGCGTGCCGTCGGCCTTGCGGGCGATCACCTGGTGCAGATAGGTCGGCTCGGCAAAGGCCGCCAAGGCACGGCGCGCCGCTCGGTCGACACGGGGTACGCGGAGCGCCGCCGAGAGCTGGAGCTTGTGGATCGGAATGCCGGCCGCAGCCAGCGTGTCCAGGCTGGCATCCGCATCCTCGTACTCGACCGCGGCGTGGCAGACGTCGTAGCAGAGGCCGAGATGGCGCGGCAGCGCGCGAGCGGCCACGTTGCGGTCGACGCCAGCAAGCTCGGCCAGGGTGGCGACCGCCCGTTCCGAGAAGAGATGCCGCTCGAAGAAGGCGACCGTCTCCGCGATGGTCTCGAGAAAGCAGAAGGGCTCGGGCTCGATGGCGAGCGCCACGGTACGGCCGGTTCGCGCCTCCAGCCTCATGACGTGGGCGACGTGCTGCACCATGGCGTCGGCCATGACCGACTCGTTGCCCGCGGCCAGGGGCTTGAAGGTGCCGGGCACGGTGCTGAGGCTGGCGAAGCCGCCCTCGGGCAACAGGTCCGCCAACAGGTCGGCCAAACGGTTGGTGTAGGCGAGCCGGTGCGGGCTCCGCCAATCGGGCTGGTAGACCTCCGCCTTCACGGCGGTGCCATGAAAGGGGCCGTAGGGAAAGCCGTTGACGGTCCAGACCTCCAGCCCGTGGCGCTCCAGCAGGGCCTTCAACTCGGCGCGGGCGGCGGGGGCTTCGAGCGCCTCGGCAGCGATCGCGGCGATCCTCAGGCCGATGCCCATGGGCGCATCGGGCGAGGCCAGCGCCTTGACCTTCGCCACCCGCTCGTCGAGTACGCGGCGAAGCTCGGGCCAGCTCTCGCCCGGATGGATGTTGCTGCAATAGGCGAGGAGACCCAGCTCACCGCTCAGGCGCATCGGTCGTCCTGCCGCGCCTTGAGCCAGTGCGCGGCCTGCATGACGAGGCCGGCATCGATCGCGTTGACCTCGACGCCGTGGCCCAGGTCCCGCAGCAGCGTTACCGTCAACTCGCCGCCCAAATGTTCCTGGAAGTCGCGCAGGCCCGCCAGGATCGCCGGTACGCCGTCGGCATCGAGCCGCAGCAGCGCCGGGTTCCACAAGGCAAAACCGAGGGTTTCCAGGAGCGTGACGACTTCCAGCTCGGCGCCCTCGGGCAGCAGCCCGGCGAGCACCGAATAGCGGGTGTCGAGGGCGATGCCGATGGCGACGGCCTCGCCGTGGCGGACCCGATGCTTGGTCAGCCCCTCCAGCTTGTGCGCCGCCCAGTGACCGAAGTCGAGCGGACGGGCGCTGCCGGTCTCGAACGGATCGCCACCATGGGCGATCTGGTGCATGTGCAGCTCGGCGCAGCGGCGGACCATGTAGGCGGTGGCGTCGCGCTCGAAGGCCGCCAGCGGCATGGCCTCGCGCTGGAGCCAGCGGAAGAAGGCCGCATCGCGGATCAGCGCCACCTTCACCGCCTCGGCCAACCCGGCGATGCGCTCGCGCGCCGGCAGTGTCTCCAGAAAGTCGAGGTCGTTGAGGACGGCCCAGGGCGGCGCGAAGGTGCCCGCGAAGTTCTTCACGCCATAGACGTTGACCGCGTTCTTGACGCCGACGCCGCTGTCGTTCTGGGCGAGCACCGTGGTCGGAATCCGGACGTGGCGGACGCCACGATGCGCCGTGGCAGCGGCAAGGCCCACCGCATCCAGCACCGCCCCGCCGCCGACGGCGACCACGTAGGAATGGCGGTCGACGTGGTGCCGCCACATCGCGTCGTGCATCCGCTCGATGTGGGTCAACTCGCTCTTGATCGTCTCGCCGCCGGGCACGGTGGTGACCGGCGCCGCCAGCTCGATCCGCGCAGCATGCGCGTCGGCATAGCGAGCGATCTCGTCGATCAAGTCGGGCCGACCCTGCATCACGCCTTCGTCGACGAACACGAGGCAGCGATGGCGCTTGGCGGGCTCGCGTCGGCCGAGGGCGTCGACCAGTGCCCCGTTCGCGGGTTCGAACAGGCCACGGGTAAAGACGACGGGGTAGTCGAACGCGACGACGAAGCGCTGCTCCACGGTGCCGAGCGCTGCGGCCGCGGCGGTGGTCGACGATGGCACGATCACGCTGCCTCCCCTGGCAATGGCGGCCTTGGCGGCACTTCGCCGTCCTTACCGGGCCGTAACGCCGGAAACCTTAGGCGGACGGATGGGAGCGCGCAACGACCGCCGCCGCACCTTGTCGCGGCCGGCATGCGCGCCATCTCGTCAGCCATGCGCGGTGGTGGAGACGAACCATGCGGATGGCGTGCGCGGCGGCGCTGGTGGCGCTGACGACGGCGGCGACGGCTTCGGAGTTGGACTTCAGCTACCAGGGCGGCATGCCCACCGTTCTGGGCACGCTCGAGCGCTCGGTCGCCGCCCACGACGAGCCCAACGGCCTCTACGTCGTCAAGCAGGTGTTCGACCTGCATAAGCAGGGCTACGCCCTGCGCACCCACGTCGCGGAGATCGCCTGTGGCGACGCCGCGGCGCCGCGGCGGCCGTACATCGTCGCCATGCAGATCCTGCCGAGGCAGCCCGCGAGCTTCGCCGCCGCGACGCTGATCGACGGCTTCGTCGAAGTCTACGTCGAGGACGACGCGGGCCGCGTGCGGCTCTATCGCAACGTCTCGGGCTACGTCATGGCCCAACTGACCGACCGCTTCCGCCCGGCCTGCCCCGCGATCTGACGGCCTTTGTCAGCGGGCCGATGCTGGCCCTCGGCATCGGCGCCGCCAGCGGCCCCTTCGCCGCCGACGTGGTCGTGGCCACCGCGGGCGAGCCGACGGTGGTCGTCCACACGTCCGGACCTCGCCCGAGGCGGTCGAACTGGCCGAGGGCGAGATCGAGCCCGAAGCCGGGCGCTGACCGTCAACCGCGCCTCTCGTCAGCGGCGAAGGGCGTTGGCCACGGCGTCGGTGTAGACCTGCGCACCCAGTACGATGTCGGCATCGTCGGTGTTCTCGGTCCAATGGTGGCTGATGCCGCCGATCGACGGCACGAACAGCATCGCCGCCTTCATGATCCGGGCGAGGTACTGCGCGTCGTGGCCGGCCCCGCTCGGCATGTGGATCGCGGCACCCGGCGCATGCACCGCCGCCGCCTCGTCGATCGCCGCCATGAGATTCGCATCCATGCGCGCGGGCTTGCTCTGGCTCATCACCTCGAGCTTGGCCGGGCACGGCCCCGCCGCGTCGATCTCGGCGACGATCCGGCGGAGTTCCGCGTCCATCCGCTCCAGCGTGGCCTCGTCGGCGTCGCGGAACTGGAACAGCACCTCGGCCGCACCGGGGACGATGCTGGGGGCACCGGGGTCGAGCGCGATGCGGCCGGCGGTCCAAACGCTGCGCTCGCCCGCCACGGCCGGAAAGCGGCGGTCGATCTCGGCCAGGGTACGCACGGCGGCAAGCCCGGCATCCCGCCTCCGCCGCATGGAGGTGGTGCCGGCGTGGTTCTGCTCGCCCTCGAAGGTCAGCCGGTACTGCCAGATCGCGACGATGGCGGTGACGACGCCGATCTTCTGCCCCGACGAGATCAGCGTGTCGCCCTGCTCGATGTGCGCCTCGAAGAAGCCCCGATAGCGGCCGGGCTCGCAGACCACCCGCTTCCGGCCCGCAAGGCCCACGTCGGCCAGCGCCTCCCGCAGCGACTTGCCGTGATAGCGGTTGGCGCCTGCGTCGATCTCCGCCTCCTCCAGGATGCCGAGGAACGACTTGGAGCCCAGGAACGAGCCGTAATGGCCCTCCTCGTCGCAAAGGGCGATCACGTCCACCGCGCAGTCGGCGAAGGCCGAGTCCTCGGCGATGGCGCGGGCCGCCTCCAGGCCATAGATCACGCCCAAGGCCCCGTCGAGCCAGCCGGCATGGTTCTGGCTTTCCAGGTGCGAGCCGGTGAGGATCTTGGGTCCTGGGGCTTCGCGGCGGCCATAGACGTTGCCGATGCCGTCGATGGCGGCATCGAGCCCCGCCTGCTGCATGCGCCCGACCAGCCACTGCCGGGCGGCCATGTCCTCGGCCGAAAAGGTCGGCCGATGCACGCCCGTCTTGTAGGCGCCGATGCCGCGCAGGTGCGTCAGGTCGCCCAATACGCGGGCAGGATCGATCCGGGGCAAGGCAAGTCCTCCGATGCCAACAGCACTCCCCGTCGGCTATCCCGTCCCCGACCGGCGGTCAAATGCGGCGCTGCACGGCTGGCACGCGGACGTCCCGGTGGTTCGACGGCCTCGCCAAGGCTGCCTTTTCGATCGGCGAACCACCGTTGACCTCTCGCCGGATGTTTGGTCCGATCTCCGCCTCTTCTCGAGCGTGAAATCGTCGGGGCCGTCGGTTGAGCAACATCAAGCAGATCACTGGAAACATCGGTCTTTATCATGTGGCCCGCGAGCTTTCGCTGGTAGGGTGGAACGTGATGCCGACCGTTCGAAATGCGCGCGGCGCCGATCTCTATGCCGTGTCGGAGGACGAACGAACGATACATCCTGTTCAAGTCAAAACTCATAGTGGACGACCAGAGGACACGTCCCTCGGCCGGCATCCCGAAAAACTTGTTACACCTTGGTGGATCATTGTTGTTTTTGCGCGGACTGCGAATATTTGTAGCTACGTAATTCACCTGGATGAGTTACTCGAACTCGCCACACAAGATCCCGGCACCCGATCCGAAAAGCCCGAACACGAAAGAACGTTTTGGCTTCACCGGAAATTTTACACACCCGGTCATGAGAGCGAGACGAAAGCAGCGCACAACGCTTGGCATCGCCTTGGCGAACCACGACCGATTGCGTAGCGGATCACCACTTCCACATCGTGCCACCGATTCCGGGCGGATCCGCGCAATCCCCCGCACGCCATCGAAGACAGCACGCCAATGGCCACTCCGAGCCGTTTGCGGAACGGGGGTGCGAGGGGCGTGCCCCTGCCTGCCTTGCGTCATCGAAACTAGGATCTTGCGCCTATCCATTGTAGCTTCTGATGGTCGGTGGGCGCGTGGCGGCGAGGCGAAAAAGCGAAGAATCAAAACGAACCGGGAGGGGCCTTTTCGATTTATTTTTTAACTCGTTAGCCGATTTCGACAGGAGCCGGCTTCGCTCGTTGGCAATGCCCATGTCCTGATCGTGGGGCCAACGTCGCCGATGCTGGTGGGGTGACGCGCGGGGCGTCCGGGTACGACTGCGGCGCCGCCCGCGCCCGTTCCTTGTGACGCAGGGGCCGCTCTGCTAAACCCACGGCACTTTTGCGGCAGTGCCGCAACAACCGCGGCAACAACGAAGGTGGCGCCCCGCTTTGGCCGACGACACGCTGACCAAGGCGCTCGATATCGTGCCGATCGAGGAGGAGATGAAGCGCTCCTACCTCGATTACGCGATGAGCGTGATCGTGAGCCGGGCCTTGCCCGACGTGCGCGACGGGCTGAAGCCCGTGCATCGCCGCATCCTCTACGCCATGGACCAGGGCGGCTACGGCGTCGGCCGGCCGCACCGCAAGTCCGCCCGCATCGTCGGCGACGTGATGGGCAAGTACCACCCGCACGGCGACGGTGCGATCTACGACGCCATGGTCCGCATGGCGCAGAACTTCTCGATGCGCCTGCCGCTGATCGACGGTCAGGGCAATTTCGGCTCGCTCGACGGCGACCCGCCGGCGGCCATGCGCTACACCGAAGCCCGGCTCGCCCAGGCGGCCTCGACGCTGCTGGCCGACATCGACAAGGACACGGTCGACTTCCGGCCGAACTACGACGAGAGCGACGACGAGCCGGTCGTCCTGCCGGCGCAGTTCCCGAACCTGCTGGTCAACGGCGCCGGCGGCATCGCCGTCGGCATGGCGACCAACATTCCGCCGCACAATCTGGGCGAGATCATCGACGCCTGCACGGCCCTGATCGACCGGCCGGACCTGGACGTCTCCGAGCTGATCGAGATGGTGCCGGGGCCGGACTTTCCCACCGGCGGCATCGTCATGGGCAAGGCCGGCATCCAGCGCGCCTATCTCGAGGGCAAGGGCGGCATCGTCATGCGCGGCCGCGCCGCCATCGAGGAAATCAGGAAGGACCGCTTCGCCATCGTCATCACCGAGGTGCCCTACCAGGTGAACAAGGCGAAGCTGGTCGAGCGCATCGCCGAGGTGGTGCGCGAGAAGCGGGTCGAGGGCGTCTCCGACCTCCGGGACGAGAGCGACCGCCGCGGCGTGCGGGTGGTGGTGGAGTTGAAGCGCGACGCCGACGGCGACGTGGTGCTCAACCAGCTTTACCGCTTCACGCCGTTGCAGACCTCCTTCGGCATCAACATGGTGGCGCTCTCCGGCGGCCGGCCGCAGCAGCTCACCTTGAAGGCCATCCTCGACGAGTTCCTCGCCTTCCGCGAGGAGGTGATCCTCCGCCGCAGCGCCTTCGATCTGCAAAAGGCGCGCGAGCGGGCGCACGCCCTGATCGGCCTGATCGTCGCGGTCGCCAACATCGACGAGGTGATCCGGCTGATCCGCGCCAGCGCCGATGCCGACGAGGCGCGCGCCGCCTTGCTCGCGCGCGACTGGCCCATCGCCGACATCGGCGCGCTGCTCGCGCTGGTCGAGGAAACGCCCATCGGGGACGGCGGCACCTACCGGTTGAGCGAGACCCAGGCCAGGGCAATCCTGGAGCTGCGTCTGCAACGGCTGACGGCCCTGGAGCGCCAGAAGCTGGAGGACGAAATCCAGGACCTCGGCGCGCGCATCGCCGAACTGCTCTCGATCCTGCGCTCGCGCGAGAAACTCGTCACCGTGCTCAAGGACGAGCTGGCGGCGGTCAAGGCCCGCTTCGCCAACCCGCGCCGCACCGAGATCGACGAGACGGGTGACGTCGACATCGACATCGAGGAGCTGATCCCGCGCGAGGACATGATCGTCACGGTCACGCGCAAGGGCTACATCAAGCGCGTGCCGCTCGCGACCTACCGGGCGCAGCACCGGGGCGGCAAGGGCCGCTCGGGCATGGCGACGCACGACGACGACTTCGTCACCCGCCTGTTCGTCGCCAACACGCACACGCCGGTCCTGTTCTTCTCCAGCCTGGGCAAGGTCTACAAGCTCAAGGTCTACAAGCTGCCGCTGGGCACGCCGCAGGCGCGCGGCAAGGCGATGGTCAACCTCTTCCCGCACGTCGCCGCCGCCGAGAACATCACGGCGGTGATGCCGCTGCCGGAGGACGAGCGGACCTGGGCCGACCTGCACGTCATGTTCGCGACCAACCGTGGCAAGGTGCGGCGCAACGATCTCTCGGACTTCACCTTCGTGCCGGTCAACGGCAAGATCGCCATGGGGCTGGAGGACGACGACCGGCTGGTCGACGTCCAGGTGTGCGACGCCGGCCAGGACATCCTGCTCGCGGCCAAAGGCGGCAAGTGCGTCCGCTTTCCGGTCACGGCCGTGCGCGTGTTCCAGTCGCGCAGCTCCACGGGCGTGCGCGGTATGGAGCTGGCACCGGGCGACGAGGTCGTCTCGATGTCGGTGCTGAAGCATGTCGTGATCGACATCGAGGAGCGCGATGCCTATCTCCGCTCGCGCCGCCGCAACGGCGAGGAAGAGACCGAACCGCTCCTGGACGCGGCGCGCATCGCCGAGTTGGCGGCGGCGGAGGAGATGATCCTCACCGTCACCGAGCGCGGCTACGGCAAGCGTACCTCGGCCTTCGAGTACCGCGTCACCAACCGCGGCGGCCAGGGCATCATCAACATCGAGACCTCGCCCAGAAACGGTGCGGTCGTTGCCACCTTCCCCGTCGGCGAGGACGATCAGATCGTGCTCACCACCTCGGGCGGGCAGGTGCTCCGCACCCCCGTCAGCGGCGAGCACGGCGTGCGCATTACCGGGCGCAACGCCCAAGGCGTGATCATCTTCGACGTCGGGGCCGAGGAGCGCGTCGTCTCCGTCGCGCGGATCGGCGAGAACGGCGTCAACGGCGAGGGGGACGACGACGGCGGAGGCGAGGCTTGACCACGCGCGTAGGCGTTTATCCGGGCACCTTCGATCCGATCCACAACGGCCACATCGACATCATCCGGCGGGCCACGCGCATCGTCGACCGGCTGGTGGTGGCGGTCGCCGGCAACGCCGGCAAGGGACCGCTGTTCTCGCTGGCCGAGCGCACCCATCTGGTCGAGCGCGAGATCGCGCTCTTGATGGCCGGCAACCGGACCAATGGCTGCCGGGTCGAGGTCAAGCCGTTCGAGGGCCTGTTGATCCACTTCGTCAAGGAGCAGGGCGGCCAAGTCATCATTCGTGGCCTCAGGGCCGTCTCCGACTTCGAGTACGAGTTCCAGATGGGCGCCAACAATGCCCGACTGAGCCCCGACGTCGACACCCTGTTCCTCATGGCGGCGGAGACCACGCAGTTCATCTCGTCGCGCTTCGTCAAGGAGATCGGCGGCTTGGGCGGCGACGTGTCGAGCTTCGTCTCCCGCCAGGTGCACGACTCGCTGTTGGCCAAGTACCGGGAAACCGGGCGCCTCGCCTGATGCGCCTCGAGCAGTTCGACTTCGACCTGCCGCGCCGGCAGATCGCCCAGGCCCCGCTTTCGCCGCGCGAGCGGGCACGCCTCCTGCACGTCACCCACCGGCTCCGCGACCGTCACGTCGCCGACCTCGTGGACCTCGTCGACGGGCGCGACCTCATGGTGGTGAACGACACCAAGGTCATCCCGGCGCGCCTGTTCGGCCGTCGCGGCGAGGGCCGGGTGGAGTTGCTGCTGCACGAGCCCCTGGGCGGCAACGCCTGGCGCTGCTTCGCCAAGCCGGCGCGCAGGCTGCGGCCGGGCGACCGGGTGACGATCGCGCCGGGCTTCGCCGCCGACGTCACCGCCAATCTCGGCGGCGGCGAGGTCGAGGTCGACCTTTGGGCCGAGGCGGGCATCGATGCGGCTCTCGACGCCCACGGACTGATGCCGCTGCCGCCCTATATCGAGCGGCCGCGGACCGGCCACGCGGCCGACCGCGCCGACTACCAGACCATCTTCGCCCGCCGGCCGGGTGCGGTCGCCGCACCGACCGCGTCGCTCCACCTCACCTCGGCGCTGGTCGACGCCCTGGCGGCCAAGGGCGTCGGCGTGGTCCACCTCACCCTGCACGTCGGCGCCGGCACCTTCCTGCCCGTCAAGGTCGAGGACAGCCGTGACCACCGCATGCACGAAGAGCGCTTCGAGGTCGACGGCGCCACGGCCGAACGCCTCACGGCCCATCGCGCCGCCGGCGGCCGCATCCTCGCCTGCGGCACGACCAGCCTGCGGACGCTGGAGACGGTCTACCGTGCGGACGGACGCTACGCGGCGATGCGGGGCCGCACCGACCTCTTCCTCCGGCCGGGCGTCGCCATCCGCAGCGCCGACCGCCTGCTCACCAACTTCCACCTGCCCCGGTCGACGCTGTTCATGCTCGTTGCCGCGTTTTCGGGGCTGGAACGGATGCGACGCGCCTACGCCCATGCGGTGCGCGCCGGCTACCGCTTCTTCTCCTACGGCGATGCCTGCCTCTTGGAGCGGACGGCCCGATGACCGCGTTCGACTTCGCCGTCCTCGCGACGGACGGCAGCGCCCGTGCTGGCCGCCTCACCACCGCGCACGGCACGATCGAGACGCCCGTGTTCATGCCGGTCGGCACCGCCGCGACGGTCAAGGCGATGACACCCGAGATGGTGGCCTCCACCGGCGCCTCCATCGTGCTCGCCAACACCTATCACCTGATGCTCAGGCCCGGTGCCGAGCGCGTCGCCCGCCTCGGCGGGCTGCATCGCTTCATGCACTGGCCCGGCCCGATCCTGACCGACAGCGGCGGCTATCAGGTCATGTCGCTGGCGGCACGGCGCAAGCTCGGCGAGGACGGGGTCACCTTCGCCTCGCACCTCGACGGGTCGAAGCACCGCCTGACGCCGGAGCGCGCGACGGAGATCCAGCACCTGCTGGACGCGACGATCACCATGCAGCTCGACGAGTGCCCGCCCTGGCCGATCGCCGAGGACGCGGCGCTCGCCTCGATGCAGCTCTCGCTCCGCTGGGCCGAGCGTTCGCGCCGGGCATTCCAGCCGCGCCCCGGCTACGGCCAGTTCGGCATCGTCCAGGGCAGCACCTTCGAGGACCAGCGGCGGCAGTCGGCCGAGGCTCTCGTCCGGATCGGCTTCGAGGGCTACGCCATCGGCGGCCTTGCCGTGGGCGAGCCGCAAGCGGCGATGTTCGAAACGCTGGACGTGACCTGCCCCGCCCTGCCCCACGAGCGCCCGCGCTACCTGATGGGCGTGGGCAAGCCCGACGACCTCGTGGGTGCCGTGCTGCGCGGTGTCGACATGTTCGACTGCGTCATGCCGACCCGCTCCGGCCGCACCGGCCAAGCCTTCACGCGCTTCGGCCCGGTCAACCTCAAGAATGCCCGGCACAAGGACGACCCGCGCCCGCTCGACGCGGCGAGCGATTGCCCCGCCACCCGCGACTACAGTCGTGCCTACCTGCACCACCTGGTAAAGTCGGACGAGATCCTGGGCGCCATCCTGCTGAGCTGGAACAACCTGTGGTTCTACCAGCAGCTCATGCGCGACCTGCGCCGAGCCATCGCGGCGGGCCGCACCGCCGCGTTCGCCGAAGCCTTCCTCGCGGACTATCGGAAGGGCGACGTCGAGCCCCGGCCTGCTGCCCCTTGACCCCTGCCCGCCGCTGGCCATGATCCGCGCGGGCGCATAGCTCAATTGGCAGAGCAGCGGACTTTTAATCCGCGGGTTCAGGGTTCGAGTCCCTGTGCGCCCACCATAGAATCAAGGAGTTAGCCGATACGACCGCAACCGAATCCAGATCGGGTAGCCACCGGGTAGCCACGCGAATGGATTTCGCGACTTCGTGCGATGGTGTCGAAGACCGAGCCGACGCGCTGGCGAGGTGGTCGTAAGCAGCATCCAGCCCATATCCATATTGTGGAGCAGAGGTACGATGACGCCAGTCGAGAAGCCCTCGCCGTCGAGCCATCGGCCCTCACCGCCGAGGAAGCCGTCTACCTCCTCGGCTTCCGAGATGCTGACGGCCTCCGAGCTGGAATCGCTAAGGCGCGAGATGCGCGCGAGCGCCGCCTACATGCAAAAGGCGTATCCGCATCTCCGCGCGGCGAAGGTGATCTAGGCCAAGAGTTCAACCTAGCGCACGGACGCATTCACTTGGTTCAGCTTGTCGACGATCGAGGCGGAACTGGCAGTCCAGGTGAACGGCTTGGGATCGGCATCGTGCTCGTCGAGGTAGCGGTTGATGGCGGCCTGCAGGTCG
>JBJHBG010000004.1:0-37086 GCA_050485385.1 Geminicoccaceae bacterium
GTGCTCGCCTGCCGCATCGGTGACGTCCGCGTGCTCGCACGCGTGCCGGGCCTTTCGGCGGTAGCCCTCGGCACGCGGCTCCGGCTCGCCTTCGAGCCCCACGATCTCGCCTTTTTTGCTGCCACCGGCGAGCGGGTCGAGCCCGCGGCCGTTGCCGGCGACGACCGCACCCTTCGTCGTGCCCTTGGAGGACACCCATGACCCGCAACCGTCTGCTCGGTGGCGCCTGCTCGCTCGCCCTGGCGCTCGCGGCCGGCACCGCCCGCGCCGACCTCGAACTCACCATGAACTTCCCGGTCGCCGTCGGTGGGCCGATCACGGCGATCATCGACGAGTACGCCAGGGACTACAGCGCCCGGACGGAGGGCGTGACCGTCACGCCGATCTACACTGGCAGCTATCTCGACACGATCACCCGCACGATCACCCAGTTCCGCGGCGGCAATCCGCCCGACATGGCGGTCTTGCTCTCGGTCGACACCTTCACCCTCTACGACGAGGACATGATCGTCGCGATCACCGAACTGGCCACGACCGACGAGGAAGAGGCGTGGCTCGAGAGCTTCTATCCGGCGTTCCTCGAGAACGGGGCGATCGACGGCGAGATCTGGGGCGTGCCGTTCCAGCGCTCGACCCCGGTCCTCTACTGGAACCGGGAGGCATTCGCCGCGGCCGAACTCGATCCCGACGTGCCGCCCTCGACCTGGGAGGAACAGGTCGAATTCGCCCGAGCGCTCACCGTGCGCGACGCTGCCGGCAACGTCACCCAGTACGGCATCCAGATCCCGTCCTCGGGCTTTCCCTATTGGCTGTTCCAGGGGCTGACCACGCAGAACGACGTCATCCTCATGAACGGCGCCGGCAACGAAGTGAACTTCGCCGATCCGCGCGTCGTCGAGGCCCTCGAATACCTCATCTCGCTCAGCTCCGAGCATGGCGTCATGGCGCCCGGCATCATCGAGTGGGGGACTACGCCGCAGGACTTCTTCCAGGGCCGGACGGCGATGATGTGGACCACAACCGGCAATTTGACCAACGTGCGCGCCAACGCGCCGTTCGACTTCGGGGTGGCGATGCTGCCGGCAAACGTCCGGCGCGGTGCCCCGACCGGCGGCGGCAACCTCTTCATCCTCCGCTCGACACCCGAGCGCGAGCAGGCCTCGCTCGACTTCGTCCGCTGGCTGACCTCGCCCGAGTTGCAGGCCGATTGGGGCATCCAGACGGGTTACGTCGCGACCTCGCCGGCCGCTTGGGAGACCGAGGCGATGCAGGCCTACGTCGCCGACTTCCCGCAGGCCGCGGTCGCCCGCGACCAGCTCGAGCACGCGGTCGCCGAACTCTCGACCCACGAGAACCAGCGCGTGACCCGCGTCTTCAACGATGCGCTCCAAGCCGCCATCACGGGCCAGAAGACGGCCGAGCAGGCGCTCGCCGACGCCCAGACCGAGGCCATGCGCATCCTCGCCCCCTATCGCTGACCCGCACTCGAGGATCCGTCCGATGCCGACCTTGACCCGCCGCCATCTCCTGGCGACGACCGCCGCCGCTGCTTCGACCGTGGCCGCCCCGGCCGTCCTTCGCGCCCAGCCGATCAGCCTCGACTTCTACTACCCGATCGCGGTGGCCGGCCCGATCACCAACATCATCGACGGCTATTGCCGCGATTTCGAGGCCGAGACCGGCGTGCGCGTGAACCCCGTCTATGCCGGCACCTACGGCGAGACCTTCACCAAGGTCATCACTGCGATCCGTGGCGGCACGGGCCCGCAGCTGGCGTGCCTGCTGGCCGCCGAGATCCACTCCTTGCGCGACCTCGACGTGCTGGCCGCGATCGAGGACGTCCAGGACGACGGCGAGACCAGGGACTGGCTCGGCGGCTTCTACGACGCTTTCATGCGCAACAGCCTCGCCGACGACCGCACGTGGTCGGTGCCGTTCCAGCGCTCGACGTCGGTCTACTTCTACGACAAGGACGCCTTCCGCGAGGCCGGGCTCGATCCGGACGCGCCGCCACGCACCTGGGCGGAGCTGGTCGAGGCGGGCAAGGCGCTGGTGCGCCGCGACGGGGAGCGCGTGACGCGCTGGGGCGTGCAGCTCGCGGGCAATCACGGCACGGCGCAGTGGACCTACGGTGCCCTCGCCTATCAGGCAGACCACGTCTTGATGAACGACCTCGGCACCGAGCTCTATTTCGACGACCCAAAGTCGATCGAGGCGATGACCTTCTGGCAGGCGATGGGCCAGGAGCATGGCATCACGCCCGTCGGCGTCACCGAATGGGGGACCCTGCCGGCGGCCTTCCTCGAGCGCCAGTCGGCGATGATCTGGTCGACCACGGGCAACCTCACGAGTATCCGCGAGCGGGCGCCGTTCGACTTCGGTGTGGCCGGGCTGCCCGGCAAGGACGGTTCGCGCACGGTGGTGGGCGGCGGCAATCTCTACCTCTTCGAGCAAACGAGCGAGGCTGAGAAGGCGGCAGCACTCGCCTTCGCCAAGTGGGTGACGGCACCCGAGCGTGCCGCCGACTGGTCCATCGCCACGGGCTACATCGCGACGCGGCCCGACGCCTTCGAGACCGAGGCCCTCGCCGGCTACGTCGAGGAGTTCCCGCTGGCGGCGGTCGCGCGCGACATGCTACCCCACGCCACGGGCGAGCTCTCCACCTACGAGAACCAGCAGGTCTACAAGGCGTTGACCGACAACATCCAGGCCTGCCTCACCGGCGACAAGTCGCCCGAGCAAGCGATGGCCGACGCGCAGGGCGAGGCCACGCGCATCCTTCGCCCGTTCCAGTAACGCACACCCGCCGGCAGCCATCATGCAGCTCGACCGCGGCGTTCTCGCCCAAGTCTACGCTTGGCTCCTGGTGCTGCCGGCGGTGCTCCTGCTCGTTCTCTTCACCCACTACCCGACCGTCGCCACGCTCGTCGACAGCCTCTACTCGACGCCGCGCGGCCGCCGGACGCAGGTGTTCGTCGGTGTCGACCACTACGCGCGCATGTTCCTCGACGATCCGGTATTCATGCAGGTCTTGTGGAACAACTTCCTCTACGCGCTGGTCACCATTCCCCTGTCGATCGGCCTGGCACTCGTCATGGCGCTTTGGGTCAACGAGCGCTTGGCCGGCCGGGCGTTCCTGCGTATGGCCTATTTCACGCCGACGGTGCTGCCGATGGTGGCGGCGGCCAATATCTGGCTCTTCTTCTACACCCCCGGCTTCGGCCTGTTGAACCAGATCATCGGCCTGTTCGGCTATGGCGAGGTCAATTTCCTCGGCAGCCGCGACACGGTGCTGTGGAGCGTCATGGCCGTCTCGGTCTGGAAGGAGGCGGGCTTCTTCATGATCTTCTACCTCGCGGCGCTGCAGTCCATCCCGCCGAGCCTGAAGGAGGCGGCGAAGCTGGAGGGGGCGTCGGAGTGGTACTACGTCCGCCGCGTCGTCCTGCCGCTCCTGGCCCCCACGACCCTGTTCGTCCTGGTCAATGCGGTGATCGGCGCCTTCCGGGTCGTCGACCACATCGTCGCGATGACCGGTGGCGGGCCGAACAACGCCTCGGCCTTGCTGCTGTTCTACATCTACGAGGTCGGCTTCCGCTTCTGGGATACGGGCTATGCTGCGGCGCTGACCGTCGTCCTGCTCGCCATCCTGGTGACCGTCTCGGTCCTCCAGGTGACCGTGCTCGACCGCCGGATCCACTACCGATGAGCACGGCAGCCCTGCCCGCACCCCCGGTCGGCATCGTCGGCAGCGAAACCGGCTTCGATCGCGTGCTCTTGACCGTGGGCGCCTGGGTGCTGGCGGTGATCTGGGTCCTGCCGCTCGCCTTCGCCGTCTGGGCCGCCTTCCACCCCCCCTTCTTCGCCGCCCGCTTCGACCTTTCGGCCCCGCTGACGCTCGACAACTTCACTCGGGCGATGCAGGCGGCGCCCTTCGCCCGCTACATGCTCAACACGTTCCTGCTCGTGACGATGACGCTGGCGGGCCAGCTCGTGCTCTGCACGCTCGCGGCCTACGCCTTCGCCCGGCTGGAGTTCCGGGGCCGTGAGTTCCTGTTCTTCTTGGTCTTGATCCAGCTGATGATCACGCCGGACGTGCTGCTCGTGGAGAACTACCGCACCGTCAGCCGGCTCGGCATCCTCGACACCATCCTCGCCATCGGCCTGCCCTACATGGCCTCCGCCTTCGGCATCTTCCTCCTGCGCCAGACCTTCCGGACGGTGCCGAAGGAACTCGACGACGCGGCGAGGCTGGAGGGGTGTTCGCAGCTAGGCATCCTCTGGCGGGTCTACGTGCCGCTCGCCCGGCCGATGTACGTGGCCTACGGCCTCGTCTCGGTCAGCTTCCACTGGAACAACTTCCTCTGGCCGCTGATCGTCACCAGCTCGGTCGAGACCCGGCCCGTGACCGTCGGCCTCCAGGTGTTCGCCTCGGTCGATCAGGGGATCGACTGGTCGGTCATCTCGGCCGCGACCCTCGTCACTTCGGCGCCGCTGCTGATCGGCTTTCTGCTCTTTCAGCGTCAGTTCGTGCAGAGCTTCATGCGCGCCGGCATCAAGTGAGTGCGTGGGCGATACGGGCCAATGCGAGCGCCCAGGAGTACAGCGGCTCCCGCGAAGAGAGCAACGATCCGGGCATCACGACTGCGACCGTGGGAGGGCGCGCAGGCGGTGGGTCGGAGGTTGCGGCCCTGCCGTAGGCAAGGTTCGTTCGGTGCAACCCGACATTCGTGATCGACGAGCTCGCCGCCACGAGAACGAGCCCGGTAACCCCGCACTCATCAGGGCCGCCGTCGTTCCGTCCGAAGCGGCGCATGCGCGCGGCGAACCCAGCAACGCACCCCGAAACGAAGCACGGCACCATCGCGCCCTTGACCGGCACCGGGGTCACGTTGGCGCCGAGGCTTGCCGCAGCCGTGCTGCCGGCATCGAGCGCTTTCGTCGAAACCGAGACGATCGACAGCCCAAAGCGAACGGGCATGGCGAGCAAGGGCGGCTTGGCGCCGGCGACCGCATCGCCGCTCGCGAGGCCCCTTCCCATCCCCGGAGTTGGCGACTGCCGTCTCGGGCCGTCCTGCTCACACCGATCTGGCCTCGACCGAAGGGACGACAAGCGGGCGTGGCACGATCCTGCCGGGCGAAGAAAGGTGGCCGTGTCGGGCCACTTGGTCGGCATCGTCCATCGCCACCGCGAGGGCCATCGACCCGAGTGGGGCCACCGCACGCTCCAGCCGTTGCGCAACTCGCGGACGTTGCCGGACCAGTCATGGGCCAGTGCCAGTTCCGCGGGCACCGCCGGGCCGGTCGCATAGCACTCGCCGAACTCCTTCAGGAACGTCGCGAGCAACCAGGCGACGTCGTCCGGCCGCTCGCGCAGAGGCGGGATGGCGATGGCGATCACGTTGATGCGGTAGAAGAGGTCGTCGCGGAACCGGCCGGCCCCGACGCGCGCCTGAAGGTCGGCGTTGGCCGCGCAAACGGCCCTGGCGCGGAAGGCCAGAGGTGCCTTGCCGCCCACCCGGCTGAAGCGCCGCTCTTCCAGCAGCCGCAGCAGCTTGGGCTGCAAGAGCAGCGGCAGATCGCCGATCTCGTCGAGCAAGAGGGTGCCGTCGCCAGCCCACTCGGCGAAGCCTTCGTGGCGCGCGAACGCGCCGGTAAAGGCACCCCGCTCGTGGCCGAAGGCCTCGCTCTCCATCGGCTCCGCCGGCAGTGCGGTGCAGTTCACCGCGGGGAACGGGCCGGCGGCGAGGGGCACGACCTGTTGAACGAGCGCGTCGCCGAGCTCGCTCCTTGCGACCTCGACCGTGCCGCCGCGGTCCCTTGCAGTGCGGTCGATCCGCCAAATACCGAGCCCGTCCTGGCCGGTCCGCCACCTTGCCGACGAGGATCGCTGCCGCGGACGTCGCCATGCCCGGCCCGGAATCGCCTACCGTGAGGGTGAGGCAGCCGTCCCGGAGCATCCCCTCGACCGCCGCCACCCCGCACCGGCTCCTGCGGTCGCAGCGGTGCTGCAATCGGCGGAAAGCCGAGCCATTCCGACTGCCGGACGACTCGCGTCGCGAGGGTAAGCTCGGGCTCGACGTCGACGCCGGCCGCCAGCTCCAGGTAGTGCTCCAGGGCGTCGAGCAGTTCCAGGTCGTTGACGAGGAACACCGGTGTGAGACCGAAGCGCACGGGCACGCCGCTCCGCGCGATCCGTGGCGCCCGAGCGCGGCGACGCCTCCGGCGATGACGGTTCGACGATCGTGCGGACGTGCATGGCACGACCGTGCCGCGCACGCGGCCTCGACGGGTACCATGGAGCCCCCCCCTCTGCCATTCGGTGCAGGATAGAGCGACATCGGCCCGAGCCATTGCCCCCGTCTGGATCGCAGCCGAGGTCACGGGCGGCGGGGCCTCGGTCAGATGATGGCGTGGCGGATGCGGGCGGAGACCCATTCGCTGATCAGCACCGTTGCCAGGATGGCGAGGAAGATCACCGACACCTGGTTCCAGGCGAGGTTGTTGACCGAGGCCTGGAGCTGGATGCCGATGCCGCCGGCGCCGACTAGGCCGAGGATGGTCGCCTCGCGGATGTTGATGTCCCAGCGGTAGACGCTGATGCCGGCGAAGGCGGGCAGGATCTGCGGCACCACGCCGTAGGCGAGCACCTGCAGCGGTCCGGCGCCGGTGGCGCGGATCGCCTCGACCTGTTTCTCGTCGATCTCCTCGATCGCCTCGTAGAGCAGCTTGCCGATGAAGCCGATGGAGCGGAGCCCGATGGCGATGATGCCGGCGAGCAGTCCCGGTCCGAGGATCAGCACCAGGAGCAGCGCCCATATCAGCGAGTTGATCGAGCGCGAGGCGACGATGACGAGGAGTGCTATGGGCCGCACGAAGAGCGCACTCGGGGTGGTGTTGCCGGCGGCGAGGAAGGCCATCGGCGTGGCGATGGCGATGCCGAGGAGCGTGCCGAGGGTGGCGATGTTGATGGTGTCCCAGAGCGGCAGCCAGATGCGTTCGAGATAGCTCCAGCGCGGGTTGGACATGCGCTGCGCCATGTCCCACGCCTGCTGCGGGGCGTCCCAGACGAAGATCCACAAGGTTTCGCGGCTGATGTACTCCCAGCAAACCACGAACAGCGCGGTGCCGAAGAGCCCGATCGACCATAGCCGCAAGTGCTCGGCGCGGTTGCGGCGCTGCCAGAGCCGGCTGCCTCCTTGGACGGTGACGGGCATCAGAGAAACTTCCTGCGGATGAAGCCGGACGAGTACTCGACGGCGAGCACGATCAGGATGATGATCAGGAGGATCGCCGCCGCACTGTCGTACTCGTAGCGGCTGATCGCGGTGTTGAGCGTGGCGCCGATGCCGCCGGCGCCGACGATGCCGATGACCGACGATTCGCGGAAGTTGATGTCGAGCCGGTAGAGGGAAAGGCCGACGAAGCGCGCCGCGACCTGGGGCTGGATGGCGTAGTTCAGCACCTGGAACCAACCGGCGCCGGTGGCGCGGATGGCCTCGACCTGATCGCGCTGGATGTCCTCGATGTCCTCGGCGAGCAGTTTGGCGAGGAAGCCGATCGAGCCGAAGGCGAGCGTGACCATGCCGGCGAAGGGCCCGAAGCCGAACATCGCCACGAACACGATGGCGATGATGACTTCCTGGAAGGCGCGGCTGACGGCGATGATGCCGCGGCAGACATAGTAGATCGGCAGGGGTGCGATGTTGCGGGCGGCACCGAGGGCGATGGGGATGGAGAGCAGCACGCCGATGACGGTCGAAACCAGCGTCATCGTCAGGCTTTCCATGAGCCCGCGATAGATGTCGTTCCAACGCGTCGTGAAGTCCGGCTGGAGGAAGCCCTGGACGAAGGCGACGCCCCGGTCGAGGCCGCGGACGATCCGGTCCCAGTTCACGTCGACGCTGCCGAGACCGACGATCAGATAGGCCACGGCACCGAGGTAGATGCCGTAGCGCACCCACGGGTTCGCGATGAACGGCGGTCTTCGCCACGTGCGTCCGACGGCGAGGCTCGACGCGCTCATCCGCCGCCCGCCGCCCTTTGCGCCTCCGGCAGGTCGACCTTGGCGGCGATGCGCAGCGCCGCCGAGCCGTCGCCTTCGTCGTCGTCCTCGGCGCTGGTGCCGGACCAGTCCTCCGCACCGTAGATGTCGGTCAGCCGCGCGTCGGACAGCCCGCTCGGCGGTCCGTCGTAGACGATCTCGCCGGCCCTGAGCCCGACGATGCGCTCGACGAACATCCTGGCCAGCGGCACGTCGTGCATGTTGATGACGGCGGGCAGGCCGTGCTCGCGGCACAGCTCCAGGATCAGCCGCATGATCTGGCGCGAGGTCTTGGGATCGAGGCTGGCGGTCGGCTCGTCGACCAGGAGGATGTCCGGGTTCTGGATCAGCGCCCGGGCGATGCCCACCCGTTGCCGCTGGCCGCCGGAGAGCGCGTCGGCCCGCTTGTCCACCATGTGGTCGAGGCCGACCCGCTCCAACAGGCGAAAGGCGGCGTCCACGTCGCGTTGCGGATAGCGGCGGAGGAAGCTCGCCCAGAAGCCCACATAGCCGAGCCGACCGGAGAGCACGTTCTCCATCACGCTCAGCCGCTCGACCAGGGCGTACTCCTGGAAGATCATCCCCATCCGCCGGCGCATCCGGCGCAGTTCGGTGCGACCGAGCCGGGTCACGTCCTGGCCGCCGAGCCGAATGCTGCCGGCGGTGGGCTCGACCAGCCGGTTCACGCAGCGGATGAGGGTGCTCTTGCCGGCGCCCGAGGGGCCGATCAGCGCCACCACCTGCCCCTTCTCGACGGCAAGGTCGACGCCGTTCAGCGCCAGGTCGCCCGTGGCGTAGCGCATGGTGAGGCGTTCGATGACGAGCATATGCTGCCTCGCGCTACCAACCGGGATGGGGGGTGCCGCGCCGGGCCGGGCGGGCCCGGGCGCGGCGAACCGACGTCAGCTGCACTCGAAGGTCTCGCCGATCTCGTTGGCGATGGTGCGGATCACCTCCCAGTGCTGCTGGTAGTTGACCTCGACGAAGCCGTCGGCGTTGGAGAACTCGTCGGCCAGCGCCCCTTCCCACGGGAAGGTCATGAAGGCTTCGCGAATCTGCGCCTGCAGATCGGGGTGCAGGTTGTAGACATAGCCGTAGGCCGTCGTCGGGAACGTCGCCGACTGGTAGATCGTGACGATGTCGTCGCGGTCGACCACGCCACGGTCCATCATCCGATGCATGACGCTGTTGGCGATGGCGGCGGCATCGTAGTCACGGTTGGCAACGCCGAGGACCGAATTGTCGTGCGCGCCGGAGAATGCGGTTTCGAGATCGGTTTCGACGTTCAGACCGAACTCCGCCGAGAGCAGCGCCGAAGGCGCACGGAAGCCGGAATTCGAAGCCGGGTTGGTGAAGGCCAGGGTGCGGCCCTTCAGGTCCTCGATGCTCTCGATACCGCTGCCCGGATAGGTGATGATCTCCATCTCGTAGCCGCGCACCTCGCCGTCGACCCCCATCGTCGCATAGGGGTGGAAGCCGGCGCAGTTGACGGCGAGCGGCACCGAGCCCGTGGCGAACCCGCCGACGTGCAGGCGTCCGGCCCGCATCGCCTCGACCATCGCCGCGTAGGACTGGACGGTGAAGTACTGGATGTTCCGCCCCGTCACCTCGGCGAGGTGATCGATGAACTCGGCCCACACCTCGCGGTAAAGCGCCGGGTCTTCCACTGGGGTGTAGGTGAAGATCAGGGTGGAGGGATCGACCCACTGGCTCTCGTCGGTCGGTACGTCGGCCAGAAGGTCGCCGCTGGTGTCGCAGAAGCGCGAGTCGAGGTCGCCGCGCGGGCACTCGTCGGCCACGGCGGTGGTGGGCGTCGCCGACACGGCGACGAGGGCGCACAGCGCGAACAGCGAAACGCCCGCATGCGGATTGTGGCTGCGGTGAAGCAAGGTGGTCCTCCCATCGGTGGGTCCGTCGGCTCGGTCCTGACTAGGGCTGGACCGTGACGATCTGATGACAGGGCCTGGCTGCATCGTCCCGATGTCGAGGCGGCAGGATCGGGCTGACCGACGTGGCGCGAACGCGCGCCGGATGGGGTGCGTCCACCGACGGAGCTTGCTGCGCCGTGACGGCCCGCGCCTCAGTAGCCCAAATCGGCCTGCACCATGGCGAGGAGCGCGCGGATCGTGGCGTAGTCGAGGGGCGCGTCCTGGCGCGCCGTGACCTCGCCGAAAGGATAGGTCAAGCCCACCTCGTAGCGCACCTCGCGTGCGCCGTGCGCTTCGTCGGACACCACCGTATCGAGCACGACGCCGACCGAGGGAAGCTCGAACCGGCGTTGCATGCGCTGCTCGACGTGCAGTTCGAGCAGAAGGCCCAGCGCCGTGCGCAACCGGCCAGCGGCGTCGACCTCGACGAGCGGCGGCACCGGACCGTCCAGCGGCAGCAGGCCTGCCATCGTCAACACCTCCTCGTGCAGGCTTCGCTGCAGCAGGGCGGGGTTGGCCAGCAGCACCTCGCGCACGGCGACACTGACTCGCCGGCTGTTGCCCTCGGCATCGGTCACGAACAGGTGCTCGGCCCGCATCAACGGCACGAGCGGCCGCAAGGTGGCGAGACGCGGGTCGCGCCGCGCGGCCTCCAACAAGGTGAGGATCGTCGCCTGCTCCGAGTGGCTGCGCGCCTCGATGTCGGCGGTGCGCATGCGGGCGGGTGGCAGTTCGGTGATGCGGCGTTCGAACCCGAGGCCCAGGCCCGGCAGGCTGAAGGCGAGCGCGACCAACACGCCGGCCGCGGTCGTCGCCAAGGCGCCGCGCGCGAGCGGCCGGTCGAGGTCGCACTGCCCGGCGCGCCAGACGAGGCCGCATCCGAGCGGGGCGAGTGGCGTCAGCACGGCGACCAGGGCGGCATGGCGCAGGATGTCGAGGCTCGTCGCCCAGGCGAAGAGTGCAACCACGGCGGCGCCCAGCGCCAGCGTTTCGGCCAGTTCGACGAACCGCCGCCGGCGCCGGTCGCCATAGGTCTTGAGGAACGGGTCGGTAGCGGCGCTCACAGATACATCCTTCGCAGGTAGCCGCTGAGCACGTCGAGCGCGACCACGGTTGCGATGATGATGATCAGGATCGCGCCCGCCGCCGGATAGTCGAAGGAGCGCATGGCCTCGCCGAAGACCATCCCGATGCCGCCCGCGCCGACGATGCCGACCACCGTCGCCGAGCGGATGTTCGATTCGAACCGGTAGAGCGCGTAGGAGACCCAAAGCGGCATCACCTGGGGGATCACGCCGTAGAGGATCTCGTCCATCCGTCCCGCACCGGTGACGCTGATGCCGTCGACGGGACGGGGGTCGATCGCTTCCACCGCCTCGCTGAACAGCTTGGCGAGCGCCCCGGTGGTCGAAATCCAAAGGGCCAGCGTGCCGGCCATCGGCCCGAGGCCGACGGCAGCCACGAAGATCAGCGCGAACACGAGGTCGTTGATGGCGCGGCTTGCATCCATCAGCCGCCGCGCCGGCTGGTAGATCCACCAGGGGGCGAGATTGGTCGCTGACATGAGGCCGAAGGGGATGGCGGTCAGGAGCGCCAGCAGCGTGCCCCAGATCGCCATGTGCATGGTAACCACCATCTGCTCGACGTAGATCGACCACATGGTGAAGTCGGGAGGGATGAAGCCGGGCAGGAAACGGCCCGTCGGGCCGGTCGAACCCACGACCATCGAGACCATGTTGTCGCTGCCGCGGATCAGATCGCCCAAGCGCAGATCGGTCGCAACGATGCCCCAGACGACGAGGCTCACGACGATGGCCCAAGCGATCGTGCCGCCGATCGAGCGGCGCGGCGGCTCCGGTGGCAGCGTCACGGTGGTGGCGGGTGCGGCCATGCTGTGCGCTCCTGCATCTCACGGGCAGCGCCCGGCCCGCGCGTCGGCGGGCCGGGCGCTGCGACGGATCAGAGACCGGCTTCGAGCAGGCGGACCATCGTCTCCAGATCGGCGAACTGCGCCTCGATCGCGGCGATGCGCTCGGCCCTTTGTTCCTCGCTCAGCGCGGCGTTCTGCTCGACTTGGCCGCGTTGCTTGGCCAGTTCCAACTGGCGGATCGGGATCAGCTGGTGGTTACTGGAAGCGCGCCAGACCTCCATGCCGCCGGACGTGCGCGCCAGTACCTCGCGCGCCTCTGCGATCTCCTCGGGCGTGCCGACATGGCCGTAGCCGAGGAAGAAGCCGCGGATGCGGTTCTTGGTGGCTTCGGGCAGGTTGCCGCGCCACATCATCGGGCTCGAGGGGATCAGCGGCGAGCGCCACACCTCGCGCACCTGCTCGACCACGTCGGGCGACATGCGCGCCGGCTGGAAGCTGGAGATGGTCGCGAAGTCGGCGGTGCGGTTGGCCACGGCCAGCATCATCGCCTCGTGGCTGGCATTGGTGACCGAAGCGAACGCTTCGCTCGGCACCACACCGCGGCGCTGGAACAAGTAGAAATCGGGCACGAGGAAGCCGGAGGTACTGTTGACGTCGCCGAGTGCTGCGTTCAGCCGGCCGGCATTCTCGAAGATGTCGTCGATCGACTGGATGTCGCTGTCACGGTGCACGATCAGGAGGGTGTGGTAGCCGACGTCGTTGCCGGCGTTGACACGCTGCGCGAACACCTCCGCCCCGGCGCGATCCGCCGCCTGGACGGCAGCCGCCCCGCCGATATAGGCGATCTCGATCTGGTCGAAGCGCATCGCCTCGATGATGCCGTTGTAGTCGGGGGCGAAGAACGGCTCGACGGTGTAGCCGGTCTGGGCTTCCATCGCGGCGATGAAGTCGACCCACTGGGCGCGGAGGTTGTCCGCGCTGTCGGTCGCGATGATGCCGAAGCGGATCGTCTCGAGGTCGGTGGCGTCGTTGGCGACGGCTCCGCTCGCAGCGACGGCGACGAGGCCGCCGGCGGCCACGAGGGTGGACAGTTTCGAGAGCATGGCGGTCTCCTTGTTGGCGTTGCGGCCCTCAGCGCCGGGCGCCGACGACCAAGGGCACGGGGTCGGTGAGGTCGGCAGTGAGGCCGGCATCCTCGGCCTCGGCGCCGTAGACCTCGGTCAGCAGCGCGCGGTCGAAACTCGAGGGCGGGCCGTCGAACACGACGCGCCCCGCCTTCAGCGCCACGATCCGGTGGCAGTAGCGGCGGGCGAACTCGACCTGATGCAGCGACACGACGACGGTGACGCCATCGCGCCGGTTGATGTCGCACAGCGCCTCCATGACGCGGCGGGCGGATTCGGGATCGAGCGAGGCGATGGGCTCGTCGGCGAGGATCAGCCGCGCCCGCTGCACCAGCGCACGGGCGATGGCCGCGCGCTGCTGTTGGCCGCCGGACAACGTGCCCGCACGCTGATCGGCATGGGCGGCGATGCCGACGCGGTCGAGGGCCGCCATCGCGTCGCGCACCTCGCTCGCCGTGAACCAACCGCTCCAGCGACGCAGGCGCGGCATCTGCCCGAGCCGCCCGATCAGGACGTTGGTCAGGAGTGGAAGCCGATCGACGAGGTTGAACTGCTGGAAGATGAAGCCGATCTCGCGCCGCACCCGACGCAGGTCGCGTGCGGCTCGACCACCCTCTTGCACCGTTCGGCCGAAGACCTCGACCCGGCTCGAGCGATGCTCGGCGAGGGTCAGGCCGGTGACATGCCGCAACAGGGTGCTCTTGCCCGACCCGGACGGCCCGATCAGGCCCACCACCTCGCCTTTCGCGAACCGCAGCGTCACGCCGTCGAGGGCAGCACGCCACGCGCCGCCGACGCGATAGCGGCGTGTCAGATCGGTAAGGGCCACCGCCGGCACGGTGGCGCGGCTGGTGATTTCGGCGAGGCGCGACACGAGACCTCCATCACGGTCCAGCGCTCGGGAATACCGGCCAACGGTGACAGCTTGGCGACCGCGCCGGTCGTGCCGTGCTTCGGCTACAAGAGCCACGTCACCGCAACCCCGGGACCGACCGCCGGCACGGCTTCGTCCGCGGCTACACCCTGACCCACGCCGCGGCCCACGACGGCGCGGAACTCGGTGCGGTGCTCGATCCGAACAACACGGCGAGCACGGTGTTGGCCGACACGGCCTATCGCTCGCAGGCGACCCTCGACATGCTGGCGCGCGTGGCATCACCGAGCGCCTGCAGCGGTCGAAGCCCAGGGGGCAAACCGATGCCGCAGCGCGTTCGCCGCGGCAACGCCAAGCGGGCCAAGGTTCGTGTTCACGTCGAGCACGTCTTCGCCGTAGAGCAGCGCTGCCTCGGGCTCGTCGTCCGTACCGTTGGCCCACCCCAAGCGGCTCGCCGCTCGGGGACCCCGAGGCAAGGCTCGCGCCGAAGCCAAGCTCGGTCTCGCCAACCTCGTCACCGACATACTCCGCCTCGCCTGGTTCGAGACCCGACCTGCACCCGCGTGAGCCAAGGGCGTAAAGCCCGATCCCGAGACCCGCATCGCCCCAGCCCCGCGCGATCCGAAACGGCGAGACCCCAACCTCAGCGGCCTGCCAAGCGCCCGAAACGGCCCTCGGCACCATCGAGGACCGCCAATAGCCGGGTTGTTCGAGATGTCCGTCTGGCGGGCCGAGGGGACGGGCAGGGGCAGTAGGCCGCCCGGCCTCGCGCGCGGTCGCTCAATGACGGTGGCCGCAACCGGCGTTGGGCACGTCGAACAACGCCGGTAGCGTGTCGGCAGCGATCGGATGTTCCAGGCAGCGTCGGTAGATGGCCTCGTAGGCGGCCCGCATCTCGCCGACGCTTGCATCGGCCCGGTCGAGCGCTGCCGCCAACCCCTCGTGCGCGGAGGCCGTCTCGGCAAGGATCTTCGGTTCGTCGAACCGAGTGAAGGTGCCTCCCTCCATCACCACCTCGCCATCGACCACGACGAGCGCCAGATTTTGGCCGCTTTCCGCATAGACCAGTTGGCGGAGTGCGTCGTTCAGCGGCGTAAACGCGGGCGATCGCAAGCTGTAGCCGACGATGTCGGCGGTCATTCCGACAGAAAGACGGCCGATCCGATCGTCGAGCCCGAGCGCGCGCGCACCCTGAACGGTCGCCGCCGCCCACGCCTCGGCGGCACTCACCCACTGCTCGTGGTCGGGGCTTCGCAGTTTTTGGATCAAGGCCGTGTTGTTGACCGCCTTCAGCATGCTCATCGTGAAGCTGGAGCCGCAGGCGTCCGTGCCGAGGCTGACGTTGACCCCTGCAGCGAGCAGTTCCCGCACCGGGCAAAGCCCCGAGCCCAGCGACAGGTTGCTGGTCGGATTGTGCTGCAACGTGGCGCCCGTTCGCGCCAGGATATCGATCTCGCGCGGGTTCAGCCAAACCCCGTGGATCAGGGAAACGCCCGGCCGCAGGAAGCCTATTCGGTCGAGGTACTCGATCATCGTGCAGCCGTAGAAGAGCTGACCGGTCACGACTTGCAGCCGTGTCTCCTGGACGTGGATCACGATGGGCAGGTCGTGATCGTCGGCGAGACGGCGCAGGCGCAAAAGGAACGACTCGCTGCAGCGTTGCGGTGCCGACGGGGAGACCGCCATGGCGACGCGCCGGCTGCGCGGGTGGCGTTCGCGCAGGAGTTGCGTCACGTGGCTCAGGATTTCCTCCGGCGTCGAGCGCGGTTTGGCGCCGAGTTCGGCGAGCAAAGCTGGCGGGAAGGTTTCTTCGACGAACGGCACGGCCTTGAAGAACGGCTGATCGAACATGCCGGGGGCGACGAGTGCGCGGATTCCTGCGTCTTCATAGGCTTGGAACACCGCCTCGACATGCTCGGGCACGAGAATCGGCGATACGTTGAGATCATCGACCACGGTCGTGGTGCCGGACCGGAGCGCCTCGATCGCGCCCACCATGGTCCGCAGATAGACTTGGCGCGCCGTCATCGGTACCGCGTCCGGTGGGCGAACGAAGTTCATCCACACTTCGAGCGGCAGGTTCTCGTAGCGCCCCTTCGCGAAGTTCTCGTGGCTGTGCGTGTGGCCGTTGACCAGTCCGGGCGTCAGCAGCAGACCGTTGGCATCGACCACGTCGCCGGCCGGCTCCGACGTTCCGGCCGGTCGGATGTCGGCGATGCGCGTGCCATCGATGAACACGTCGACTGGCGTGCTGGAGAACCGCGCCGGATGGTCGAGCAGGGCCAGGGCGTTGACGATCGTCCGCGTCGGCATGGCGCGGTTCTCCTCGAGCTTGAACCATACGAGATGAGTATAGAGTTCCAGTTTCGGCCGCGCCTGACAACATGGTGCCGCTGCCGCCGCGGCGGGCATCTCTTGGCACGTACGTTGCAGGTCGGCTACGTAGGAACACTTGGCACCAGCGCAGATGCCTGCCGCGAAATGGGGAGGGTGTATGGGCAGGACCGTGGCCGTTGCCCTTTTCGGGCTGCTCTTCGGCGCCGTGGTCGTCGTGTTGGTGCCCAGCCATGCGGGTCGCGATGGCTATGCAGCCCTGGCGAACATTCAAAGCCCGGCTTTTTTCCCTTTGGTGCTGGCAATCGGCCTGCTGGCGACGAGCTTCGTCGTGTTGGTCTCGGGTTGGCTCGGGCGTAATCGGCCGCCAACCGACGTCCCCGCCGAGACGGCACCCGATCCGGCAGAGCAACGGATCGAGGCGCCCTGGCGCCTGCTGCTGACCATCGCTTTGATCGTCGGCTATTACGTGGGGCTCTCCTGGCTGGGCATGCTGCCCGCCTCCGTCGGGCTCATCCTGCTGTTGGGCTTGGTGCTGGGTTTTCGGAATTACGTCGTCCTGGTGCTCGTGGCGGTGACGTTGCCGTTGGGGATCTATTTCCTGTTTCGGAGACTGCTCTACGTCCTGCTGCCGGAGGGGCGTTTGTTTTGATCGTCGAAGATCTCCTTCACGGCATCGCCAACTTCTTGACGGTGGCGAGCGTCACCGCAGCCCTGCTCGGGCTGGTTGCCGGCATTCTCATCGGTGCCCTGCCCGGGCTGACGGCGACCATGACGATCGCGGTGCTGACCCCCTTTACCTTCTTCATGCCGGTGCAGATTGCATTGCCGTTTCTTCTCGGCATCTACAAAGGGGCAATCTACGCCGGTTCGATACCGGCGATCCTGATCAACACGCCGGGCACCAACGCCGCCGCGGCCACCACCCTCGACGGCTACCCGCTTTCACGCCAGGGCAAGGCCCGCCAAGCACTGGAGATGAGCCTCTACGCCTCGGTCATCGGCGACATCCTGGCGACGCTCGTGCTGATTATGGTGACCGCGCCGCTGGCGGCGATCGCCATCCGGTTCAGCTCACCGGAGTTCGCGATACTTTTCGTGTTCGCCCTGACCATGGTTGCCGCCGTCAGCGGCCGGAGCTTCGGCAAGGGGCTGATCGCCGCCATGGTCGGCGGGCTGATCGGCTGCATCGGTCTCGACCCGATGTCCGGCTACCAGCGCTTCACGTTCGGCGTGCCCGATCTGATGGGCGGCATTGCACTGGTTCCCGTGCTGATCGGCATGTTCGCGCTGAGCGAGGTCATGATCCAAAGCGAGCGCAAGATCGTGGGCGCCATCTCCGCGCGCGGCCGGACGATGGAGGCGCCGCTCGCTTTCGCCGATCTCCGCCGCAACCTGAAGACCATTTTCCGCTCGTCGGGGATCGGGATCGGGCTCGGCGCGCTGCCGGGTCTCGGTGCCGAGATTGCCTGCTGGCTCGCTTACGGCGTAGCCAAACGCCGATCCGAGGCACCACAGAAGTTCGGCCACGGCTCATTGGAGGGCGTCGCAGCCGCCGAAGCCAGCAACAACGCGACGGTGCCGGCCACCCTCATTCCCATGCTCGTGTTCGGCATTCCCGGCGACACGGTGACCGCCGTACTGATCGGCGCCTTCATGGCGCAGGGCCTGTTCCCCGGGCCGCTGCTGTTCCAGCAGCAAGGCGAGGTGATCTACGGCCTGTTCGGCATTCTGCTCTTGACCAACGTGCTTCTGCTCGGCTTCGGCCTCATCGCCATCCGCTATCTGCGCCACGTGGTCCTGGTGCCGCAATCGCTGCTTTTGCCCTGCGTCGTCGTGCTCTGCTTCGCAGGAGCCTACGCCGTCAATTCGAACATGTTCGACGTGCTCGTGTTGGTGCTGGGCGGCTTCGCCGGATACGCCATGCGCAAGACGGGCGTACCGATCCCGCCTTTCGTCATCGCCCTGCTGCTCGGACCGGGACTGGAGAATGCGATACGGCAGTCCCTGCTGTTCTCGAGGGACGGCGTCTGGATCTTCGTCACGCGGCCGATCTCGGCGACGCTGTTGGCGTTGCTGGTCGCGGGGCTTGCCTTCGTCGCCTGGAGCAAGTTGTCGACCGGCCGCAGACGGACCGAAGCCTGAGCCCGCGACTACCTCGTTTTCCCGCCATCCCAACTGGAGGACCTCAAGATGACCCGCACCAAGCTGAGCCCCGCGATCTGGGGTGTCGCCGCGATCGCCAGCACGCTCGTGCTGTCGGCCGAGGCCGTTCGTGCACAGGAGTTCCCCGACCGACCGATCCGGCTCATCATCCCGTATCCGCCGGGAGGCGCGGCATCGCTCAACGGTGGCGTGCTGGCCACGGCCGCTGAACCCTATTTCGGTCAGCCGATGATCCCCACGATCCGGGCCGGCGGCGGCGGTATCGCGGGAGCCGCGTTCGTCCTGGGCGAGCCTGCCGACGGCCATACCGTGTTTCTCGGCGACGTGACCATCAACTCGCTACGGCCGCTGGTCGAGGACGACATCACGTACGAGCCGGACGATTTCGTCCCGATCGCCAGGATCACGCTCGACCCGATGGTGTTCGTCGCCTCTCCCCAGGCGCCGTTCGCGACCATCGCCGAGATGGTCGAGTACGCACAGGCGAACCCGAACGACTTGGTCTACAGCTCCGACAACGTGAATGGCTGGACCTACGTCGCCTTCAAGGCGCTCGAGGCGGCGACCGGGATCGAGATGCGAGGCATCGAGTTCGGCGGCGGCGGTCCTGCCGTGGCCAACGTCCTCGGCGGGAACACCATGGCGTATGCCGGTGCGCCGGCGGTGGTCGGCGAGCACGTCCTGGGTGGCGCGCTGGTTCCGCTCTGCGCAGCTGGCACCGAGCGGGTGGCAACGCTGCCTGATGTGCCCACCTGCCAAGAGGAGGGCTTCGATGTGGTCTGGCAGGTGTGGTTGGGCACGCTGGTTCACAAAGACACGCCGGAAGATCGTGTCGAGTTCCTACGCGACGCGTTCGCGGCCCTGTTGGAGGACCAAGGGCTGTTGACGCTGATGGGGCGGATCAACACCGACTTGAAGTACTTGGGGGGCGACGCCTGGGCCGAAGAACTCGCCGCAGAGCAGGAACGCCTGCTAGCCATCTACGAAGCCACGCGCTGAGGCCGTGCCCATTGGCGTTCTCCAATCCCGCCGGTCACGGCTGATCTGGTCGCTATCGCGGCCGCCGGGTGAAGGGTTCGCCACGGCAGCGACGCGGTTGGCCGTCGCGGGTCGGCGTTCGCGGACGCGAGCGTCGCTGTGTGGTGTGCGAGATCGGGCTCGGGCCCGCCATCGTGCCAGGGATCGCGCGCGCTCGCCGCCGTCGTGCGTGCGGGGACGAACCGCTGGTGGTGGCGGCCGCGCCGATCAGGCGGCAGCGGGTGCTATGCTCCAGCGGAACTCGGTGGCCCCACGCGGCGGGCCGCGCGCTGCCCTGCGCCGGAGGCTCCGCGCGCGGCCGGTTCCTGCACCACGCGGTGGGACACGATCAGCCGCGGGTACAGGTGAGCCAAGAATAGTGAAGAGCCCAAGCGATCGACCGCGGCAATGCCACAAGCGCGCCGAAGGGCCAACCCGCTTCGCGAGAGGGGAGCGGCTCGGTCGTCCCTGGCTGATCGTCGGCGTCGATCCGACCAAAACGCCCGGCGCCCAAGTGCCATCCATCGCCTCGCACGCCTTTGGCCTTCGTCCCAGGTCGGTACGGGGACCGCCGAGGCGCCCCGACGACTTCAGGTGGCGACGGCGGGAGCGTCGCCTGGGGTTCGGGGGCCGAAAGCCCCCGAGTCTTCCCTGCCTTACCCCGTCACCGCTTGCGGTCGCGGAAGGCTTCGATACCGGTGGTGCGGGCTTCGTCCTGCATGCAGATGACGTGGAGTTCGTTCTCGTAGCGAAGGCCGGCCTCCAACGAGGTCGAGAGGGCGGCGCGGGTGGCGGCCTTGATCGCCTGCGTGGCGACGGGGCTGTAGGCGGCGATGCGGGTGGCGAGGTCGGCGACGCGGGAGGCCAGCATGCCGTCCGCGACCACTTCCTCCACCAGACCGATGCGGAGTGCTGTGGCGGCGTCGACCGGCTCGCCCGTCAAGAGCAGGTGCATGGCGCGGCCGTAGCCGGTGAGGCGGGGGAGCATCTGCGAGGCACCGCCGCCGGCGAGCCAGCCGCGGGCGACTTCGGGGGCGCCGAGCCGCGCGCTTTCGCCGGCAATGCGGAGGTCGGCGGCAAGGGCGATCTCCAGCCCGCCGCCGAGCACCCAGCCCTTGAGTTGGGCGATGACGGGCTTGCGCACGTCGCGGACCACGGCGGCGTATTCGACGCGGTTGCGGAAGGCCCAGGCGTCGCTCAGGTCGGCGAGGGTTTCGAGGTCGCTGCCGGCGGAGAAGGCGCGCTCGCCGGCACCGGCGACGACCGCGACGCGGACGTCCGGGTTGGCGTCGACCTCGCGGCAGGCGTCCGCCAGGGCGCGGGCCATGGTGGGGGTGATGGCGTTGTGCTTGGCCGGGCGGTCGATGAGGATGCGGGCGACGCCGTCCGCGATCTCGAGCCCGATGCGGCCGGTCATGACGAGGCCTCCGTCTTGCCGCGGGCGACTTCGCGGATGATGGCGGAGACGTCGAGGTCGCCGTCGCCATGGGCGTCCATGCGCCGGAACAGCCCGACGAGGGTGGACAGAAGCGTCAGGTCGACGCCCCGTGCCGCCGCGAAGCCGAGTGCGGTCTCCATGTCCTTGAGCTGGTACTTGGCCGGGCTGCCGGGGGTGAAGTCGGCCTCGACCATGCGGGTGCCGTGGAGGTGGAGGATGCGCGAATCGCCGAAGCCGCCGACGAGGGCGGAGCGGAGTGCCTTGGGGTCGGCGCCGCCGCGTTCGGCGAGGTGCAGGGCTTCGGCGACGGCGACCATGGTGCCGCCGACGATGATCTGGTTGCAGAGCTTGGCGAGCTGACCGCTGCCGATGGGGCCGATGCGCGTCACCCGGCCGAGGGGGGCGAAGACCGGCTGGAGGTGGTGGAAGGTCGGCTGCTCGGCGCCGACGAGGATGGCGAGGGTGCCGTCGCTGGCACCCACTTCGCCGCCGGAAACCGGGGCGTCGGCGAAGGCGATGCCGCGCTCGGCCACGGCCGCGGCCCACGCCCGGCAGGTCTCGACCGGCACCGAGCTCATGACGACGAGCGTCGCCCCCGGCCGCAGCGCCCCGACCGCGCCGGCGAACAGCACCTCGTCGATGACCTGTCCCGTGCTCAGCATGACGATGGCGACGTCCGCCGCCTGGAGCGCCGCTTCGACGCTGGCCGCGACCACGACGCCTTGGACGGCCTGCGCCTTGGCGGTGGTGCGGTTCCAGGCGGTGACGGGGAAGCCCGCCGCCGTCAGCCGGCGGGCCATGTGGCCGCCCATGATGCCGGTGCCGACGAACCCGATCCGCGGCCGGGCCTCGCTCATGGGCTCGCCTCCCTTGGCTCAGGCGCTTTTGGCCGCCTTCTTGACCGCCGCCAACTGCTTGAAGGCGTCCGACTGCTTGTAGAAGGCATCGAGCGGATAGCAGCCGGAGACGAGGCCGTTGCGGGGTGCCGTGGTGCAGTCGCTGAAGGTGCGGCAGAGGCGCTTGGTCTTGAAGGGGCGGCCCTCCAGGACGTCGCGCGGCAGGTCCGGGTAGGCGAGCACCAGCCGGCCGATGCCGACGAGGTCGACCCATCCCTGGCGTACTACGGCCTGGGCGACGTTGGGCAGGAACTCCTGGAGGTAGGTGTAGCCGCTGCCCATCAGGCAGAAGTCGGGAAAGCGCTCCTTGAGGCGGCGCGTGACCTGGAGCTGGCGCATGACGCCGACCAGCGGTTCCTCGGCCGGGGGGTAGCCGTCGGAGGGCGGGTAGAGGGCCGGGCGGGTGACGTGCGGGTTGTAGTAGGGGCTGCCGGCGGTGACGTTGACGAAGCGGATGCCGAGGCCCTGCAGGATCTCGAACAGCGCGAACGTCTCGGCCAGGTCGATGCGGGTCGGATCGTTGCGGTCCATGCCGAAGCCGAAGCGGTAGGGCAGGCAGCCGGCCGTGTCCTCCGGCACGCCGTGGCCCAGGCGGCCGGGTATGGTCGTCTCCGGGTCGGGCCGGAAAGGGACGAGGTCGATGGCGCTGAGGCGCACGCCCATCTCCAGCCCCGGCGCTTCGGTGCGGATGCCCTCGACGATCTCACGGAGAAAGCGCGTGCGGTTCTCCAGGCTGCCGCCGTAGCGGCCGGGGCGGGTGACCGCCCCCAGGAACTCGTGGCCGAGATAGCCGTGGCAGTGCTTGAGGTCGACGAAGTCGAAGCCCATCGCCTGGGCCATCTTGGCCGCGGCAACGAACTCGTCGACCAGCCGGGCGACGTCGTCGTCGCTCATCACCGGATAGGCGTCGCCGAGGCCGAACTTCCGGTCCAACAGCGGGTGCCGATAGAGGATCATCGGCTCCATGCGCTTCTTGTCGTTGGGCTTGGCGAAGCGGCCGGAGTGGGTGAGCTGGAGGCCGATGACGAGATCGTCGGCGCCGAAGGCCTCGCGGTGCGCGTCGAGCGCTGCCTCGCGCAGCCGGGCGATGTCGGCCTGGGTCTCGGGCGTCAGCAGGAGTTGGTTGGGGTTGGCGCGGCCGTCGTGACGGACGGCCACGGCCTCGCCGCCCCACAGGAGCTTGGCGCCGCTCTGGCCGAAGTGCCGCCAGCGACGGAAGGTGGCGTCGCTCGGCCGGCCGTCCTCGGTGCCGTCCCAGCCCTCCATCGGCTGGATGGCGAAGCGGTTGGCGAGCCTCCGGCCGAGCACGTCGAGCGGCTTGGACAACGGTGCGTCGGGCCCGCTCTCCACCGCATCGTCGCACGGCATGTCGAGGTCGAGCGAGGCAAGATAGGTGCGAAAGCCACCGACGTCGCCGAGCGAGGCGATCTTGGGATAATCACCGAACTTCATCAGCGCCTCCCTGGCGCGGCTGGCTTCTTATGTAACCAGTTGGTGAGTACGGTCGGGGCCGGCTCCTGTCAATCGGCGGCCGGGCGGACGAAGCGCAGGATCACGTCGACGGCATGGCGGCGCCGCTCGCGCCGGGCGGCGGGCCTCGAGAGATCGCGGCCGAACGCGACCGACAGGGTCGCCGCATTGGAGAAGTAGAAATAGGAGAGGCCGGAGATGGAGATATAGAGGTTCAGGGGGTCGATGCCCGGCCGGATCGTGCCCTCCCCCTCGCCGCGCCGAAGGATGCCGGCGATGGTCTCGACCAGTGAGACGTGGAGTTGGCGGAGCCGCTCGGAGCGGCGGAGATAGACGGCGTGGTTGAGGTTTTCGCCGTTGAGGAGTTGGATCAGCGCCGGATTGCGCTCGAAATAGTCGAACTTGAACTGGACCAAACGCTCGACGGCGGTCAGCGCCGGCAAGTGATCGAGGCGGAGCGCCTGCTCGCTTTCCCGCATGCGCATGTAGCCGCGCTCGAGCGCGGCAACGTAGAGGTCCTCCTTGTTGCCGAAGTAGTAGTAGATCATGCGCTTGTTGACGCCCGACTCTTCCGCGATGGCGTCGACGCGGGCGCCGGCGAGGCCCTTGGTGGAGAACTCGGCCTCGGCGGCGGCGAGGATGCTCTGGCGGGTGCGCTCGGCGTCGCGGAGCGCCCGTGGCCTGTCGGGCGCGGCGGGGGGCGCTGCGTCGGTCGTCTCGGCCGCTGCCGAGCGGCCGGGCGCCCGTCGGTTCGTTCGGCTGGCCACCGCGCTCACGTCCTGACTGCAAACTCGTCTGACTACGCACCGCCCCACCGCTTGTCCAGAACGGTGTTCCGACGTGACCGGCCGTCTGCGACTCCCGCGGTCGCCCGAGTTGCAGCGCAGGGTCGACCCGGAGGCACAGCGCGAGACCATGCTGCCGTTGCGCGCTTCGGCGGCCGAGCGCCGCCGCAGCCGAGCACCTCGACGGGGTTTTTATTTATTGTTGTTGAAAACTATACCAAGCTTTCTTATTTAACTTATTAAAAATATCAATAATTATACTATTTATTATTCGATCTACATCGACATCTGCGCTATGCGGATCTGGTCCACCAAGTCGGAGGCGGCGATGACGTGTCCGCTCGCACGTCGAACGCTAGGAGCAGCGGCACCGCGACACCCGGCCTCGGCTCATCCAACCCTCAATTCGAAGGAAACCGGACCATGCGCCTTTCCAGCGCCGCCCTGGCGGCGAGCCTGACCCTGGTCCTCGTGACGCTGCCGGCCACGGCCGACGATTTCGCCATCGAGGGCGAGGGCTTCCGCACCGCCGCCGACGTCCGCGCCCACAATCGGCTGCCGCAAGACCTCGCCGATATCCGCGCCGCCTTGGCCGGCGAGGCGCCGGACTTCACCGCCGCCCTCGACCGCTACGCCTTCGGCGGCAACTTCGACTGGCGCGACGGCTTTCATTCCTTCGCCATCTTCGCCGACGACTATCAAGGCCGGATGGCCCGCACTCTACCGGGGGCGGTCGGCCTGACCGACGATCCGGCCTTCGCCCACCGCGTGCTCGTCTCGGCGATGATGGGTACGGGGGAGTTCCGCGGCCGGGGGCCGACCCGCTCGGAAGCACCCGCCGTCCGCCGCGCCGTGGTCGAGGAGGGGCTGCTCGCCACCATCCTCAACTGGTGCCGGCTGGAATTGACCGAGGCGTCGATCCGCGGCCCCGAGAACGGCAATTGGAGCCTGCAGAACGGCTCACCCAAAAACTGGAGCGAACTCTTCGCCTTCTGGTGGGGTCCGGACGGGGAACACTCGCTGCACGCGGCGATGACGGATCTCACCGAGCGCTACGCGCTGCCCGAGCATCCGACCCGCCTGGTCACCGCGGAGCTTGCCGCCGGCCAGCCCGCGCTGTTGGAAGAGCGCTGGCCCGCGGCCGAAGCGGCGGCGATTGCCCGCGCCCTGGACCTCGCCGCACTTCTGCTTCTGGTCGATCGCGCGAACGCGCTGCAAGCGACGCTGGTGGACGGCGACGAGGCGGCCCAGGCGGCGGCGTTCGCCGCGGTGCGCGGCACGTGGCTCGCCGGTCTCGACAGCATCGCCCGTGCCGATGCTGCCCTTGCCGCCGAGCTCGACCGGTACGTCGCTGCGCGTGCCGATGCGGCCCTGCCGGCCGCACTCATCGCCGGCGTGCGCGCCAGTCTCGTCGCTCTGGATCTGTCGCCCGAGGCCTTCGGCACCGCCCTGCAAGAAATCGAATGACTATAGTTGTACTTACAAAACATAGACCTTTATCTATACGTATATTTTGATCATACTCTCCTTGCGGTAAGTTTTGCGAATGAAATCATTCGAAATTGCCGCACCGAGCAAAGGAGAGACCGATGATCGCAAGACTATTCGCAAGGGCGGTGCTCGGCGCCGCCCTTCTCGTCGGCGGGATGGTGGTGGCGACCGCTGCGGTGACCGTCCCGGCCGTCGATGCCTACTACGCCTTCCGCACCGTGCCGAGCGCCAACACGACGCGTCTCCTGGCCGACAAGGCCACGCCGATCGGCTTGCCGGGGCAGGACGCGATTGCCTTCGTCGCGTTCGACCGGACGACCCTGCCGAGCGCCGTGCCCGACGGCGAGCGGGCCCTCTTGCGGCTGGAGCACGATGCGGACCTCGCCGGGAGTTTGCGCTTGCCGTCGGCGGATCGCCCGCTGAACCTCGGCGTCTACGGCCTGTTCGCCCCGTTCGACTCCGATCGCGGCGGTGCGGGCAACGCCTTCTCCGTCGCCTTCGGCCCCGGCGGATCGAACGCCATCGATACGGCGACGATCACCACGAGCGGGGTCTATCTCTGGGACGTCACCGAAGTCGTGCAGGGATGGCTCGCCGATCCGGACGCGATCACCGCCCTGGCGATCAGCGGCATCTACGGAAACGAGGGTTACGACCCGTTCAACGCCTACGCGGCGTTCCACACCGTGGGCTCGTCGCTCGGCATGGCGCCGAACCTGCACGTCACGCCGCTACCGGCGGCCGCCTGGATGCTGCTCGCGGGCGTGGGTGCCCTCTACGGCCTACGCCGGCGCCGCGCGCACAACCCGGCGTGACGGGAGGGACCGCCGTCGTCGCGGCGGCGGTCCCGCCTAACGCCGGGGCGGGTAGCCCGCGAGTGCGGCGACCGCCTCGGCGATGCGCTGTTGTCCCGACCGGCGTTCCCCGTTCGGACACAGCCGTTCGATCTGGTCCTGGGTGGCGCCGAGCGCGACGAGTTCCTCCGGCGTCGGCGGCGGGGCTGCCGGAAGGCGCGGCGGCGCGTTAGGCGTCGCCCGCCGGCGCCACACGTTCCTCCACCACCTCGAAGCCCTCGAACTGCGGATGACCATCGTAGATCCCCCGGGCGGTGCCGGCGTTGCGGTGCGCCCTGCGGAAGGCGACGGAGCGGGTCCAGGCCTCGAACGCCGCGCGCGAGGCCCAGACCGTATGCGAGGCGAAGAGGGTGTGGCCGTCGTCGGAGGGCCCCCGCAGGAGGTGAAAGGCAACGAAGCCCGCCATGCCGTCGAGACGGCTCTCCCGGTTGCGCCAAACCGCTTCGAAGGCGGCCTCCTGGCCCCGGCGGACGCGAAAGCGGTTCATGGCGATGAACATCGGGCGGTCTCCTCGGGGTCCGACGGCACGTCGAGCGCATCCAGCGCGCGCCGAAAGTGGGTCAGCCCGGCACTCCGGAGCGGCACGAACGGCTTGGCGTGCCGGCGGCAGAGGTCGCGCGCGAGCAGGCAGGCGCCGTGGCTGACGCAGTCGACCGGGCACAGCACCACGTCCGCGCGGGCCACCAGATCGTGCAGCTGCGCCATGGCGTGCTCGATGCCGCCGTCGTGGTGCAACAGTTCGGCTTGGCGGCGGGCGGCACCTTTGCGCAGGTGCGGCAGCGCGGCCCGACGGCCGCCGACGTAGAGCAGGCGGAGACCGAGGGCAGCCGGCGCGGCCGGCGCATCGGCCGCGGGCCGCACCGGGCAGACCGGCAGCCGCTCGAGCCGGGCGATCTCCGCCTTCAGCTCGACCACCTCCGCCCGGGCCTGCCGCAACATCCCGCGCTGGGCCGCGATCCGGCGCTGTTGGGCCTCCAGTCGTCGCTGCAGCCGCGGCAGGGCGCAGGGGCGAGCGCGCGACGCCGGCCGCAGCCGGGCGCACACCTCGCGCATCGCCCGCACCTCGGCCTCCAACTCGGCAATGCGCCGATCCTTCGCCGCCGCCGTCTCCTCCGCCTTGTGCCGCACGCGGGCGAGACGGTCGGTGAGGTCCGCCGCTCGGCGCTCGGCGAGCCACAGCGCGCGGGCCTCGTCCCGGCCCTTGGCGCCGAGCAGGTGCGAGAGCATGTGCACGTCGCCGAAGGCGTCGATTCGCACCGCATCCGGTGTGTCGCGGTGGCTGAGCAACGCCCAATAGGCCCCGGCCATCGAGCCCTTGTGGCAGGCCTCCTCCCAAAAGGTGCCGAAGGCTTCGGGTGCCTGCAGACGCCCTACCTGGGCCACCTGCGTCGCGTACTTCCGGTCGAGCATCTTGTGCACCAACCGGGCGATCGGCCCTGGCGTACTCGCCGTCCTGACCAGCCAGCTATGGACCACGTAGTCCTTGGCGCCGGGCTCGAAGCTGACGTCCGCCTTACGCCGGAGTGCCTCGACGTCCGTCCGATCGAGGCAGGTGCCGACGATCGAGCACTGCACGTTGCCCTTCACCTCCCAGATCTTCAGCCGCCGGCTCGGCCGGCCGGCGAGGAAGTCCTCCACCCGGAACGGTGCGTCCGGCTCGGGGCGCAACAGGTCGGCGACGTCGAGTGCGGGACGCTTGGTCATGCCACCTCCGCCAGCCAGGGTGCTGCGGGGACCGGCCGGGGCACCACCAGCGGACCCGGACGGTGCGGATGCGCCACCAGGTCGACGGCAAGCCCGAACACGGCCTCGATGGTCTCGGCGGTCAGCACTTGGCGGGGGCGGCCGAGCGCTCTCAGCTCACCATCGGCGAGCAACGCCACCCGGTCGGCGATGGCGGTGGCGAGGTTGAGGTCGTGCAGGATGACCAAGGCGGCGTTGCCGGCGCAGGTGAAGGCTCGGACCTTGGCCAGCAGGTCGACTTGATGGGCGAGGTCGAGGCTCGCCGTGGGCTCGTCGAGCAGGAGATAGGCGGGTCGGCCGGTTCCTTCGGGCCACACTTGCGCGAAGGCGCGGGCGAGATGCACCCGCTGCTGCTCGCCGCCGGAGAGGGTGGGCAAGGTGCGGCCGATGAAGCCGTCGCAGTCGGCCGCCTGCATCGCCGCCGCCAGGATCCGTCCGGCCCGGTGGCCGTCACCGTGCGGCGCCCGGCCGAGGGCGACCAGTTCCTCCACCCGCACCGGCAGGCTCACCGCCGGCTGCTGCGACAGCACCGCGCGGCGCCTGGCCAGCGCTTTGGCCGGCCACGCGGCAAGCGGGCGGCCCTCCAGCCGCACCTCGCCCGCGGTCGGCGCGAGGGTGCCGGCCAGGGCCTGGAGCAGCGTCGACTTGCCCGCCCCGTTCGGACCGAGCACGGCCACGAGTTCGCCCGGCGACAGGGCGAGGCTGGCGGGCCTGAGCCGCGCGCCGACCGCAACGCCGTCCGCCACCAGCATCAGAGGGCGAACCGGCGGCGCTGCACCAGCAGCAGGATGAGGAAGAACGGGCCGCCGAGCGCGGCGGTGAGGATCCCGATCGGCAACTCGGCCGGACTGACGACCAGCCGCGCGGCGACGTCGGCGATCAACAACAGGGCGGCGCCGAGGACGGCGCTCGACGGCAACAGCCACCCGTGCGCCGCGCCCACCATCCGGCGCACGAGGTGCGGCACGACAAGGCCAACGAAGCCGACGATGCCGGCGGTCGCCACCGCCGCACCGACGCCGAGGGCCACCAGCAAGACCAGCCAGCGCTTGGCGACCTCGACGTCGAGGCCGAGTTGACGGACCTCGCGCTCGCCCAGCGCCAAGGCGTCGAGCACCAGGGCGAAGCGGGGCAGCACCAGCAGTGCGAGCAGCATGGCGGCGAGGGCCGGCGCCATGCCGCGCGGATCGACCGCAGCGAGGCTGCCGAGGGTCCAGAAGGTGAGGTCGCGCAGTTGCTGATCGGTGCTCCAGAACGCGGCGAACCCCAGGACGGCGCCGACGATGGCGTTGACGGCGATGCCGGCGAGCAGCAGCAGCGCCACCGCCGTCTGGCCGGTGAAGGTGGCGAGCCGAAAGACCAGGACCGTCGCCCCGAGCGCACCGAGGAACGCGGCAAGGGGCAGGGCGAGGCCGCGCCAGGGTTCGTTCAGGCCCTGGAGCCACGCTTCGCCGACGACGATCACGAGCGCCGCGCCCAAGGCGGCACCGCTCGAGACGCCGACGAGGCCCGGCTCGGCCAAGGGATTGCGGAAGAGGCCCTGCATCGCGGCCCCGGCGAGCGCCAGCACGGCGCCGATCAGGAGACCCGTGAGCACCCGGGGCAAGCGCAGGTCCTGCACGACCAGCACGGCGACGGGATCGAGCCCGGCCGCATCGATCAGCCCTGCCTTCGCCAGCAGCGCCTGGCCGACCACGGCCGGCGGTACCGCCACGGCACCCGCCCCGAGCCCGAGCGCAACGGCGACGACCAGCACCGCGACCAGCCCGACCGCCACGACCGAGCGCTCGAAGCGGCGGCGGGCGCGGGCTGCCGCCAGCCGCTCGCCGGGCGTCGGTGCGACGGCGGCGAGCGCCATCAGCGCCGGGCCTCGACGGCCAAGACCGGGTGCAGGGCGGCGGCCAAGGTCCAGGCGGCCTCGCCGGTGCGCGGGCCGAAGCCCAAGAGCAGCATGCCGTCCATAGCGACCACCCGGCCGGCCCGGCCGGCCGGCGTCGCCGCCAGCTCCGGGCGGCGCAGGAGGGCATCGACGCCGCCGAGGGCCGCCAGGGTGTGGGTCGGCACGAGGATCACCTCGGGCTGGGCCTGGAGCGCCACCTCCGGCGCGAAGGGCTTGTAGCCGTCGAAGCCGGCGACGGCGTTCCGCCCACCGGCCAGCTCGACGATGGCCTCGGCCGAACTGCCCACGCCGCCCGCCATCGGCGCACCGCGCCCGACAGCGAGCAGGAAGAGGACGCTCGGCCGCTCGCCCACCCCTGCCAACGCCGTGCGTAGGCGGTCGACCTCGGCCTCCAGCCGCGCCCGGATCGCGCGGGCTTCCGCCTCCAACGCCAACGCCTCGCCGACGACGTCGAGCTTGGCGGCGACCCCGGCCAAGCCCGGCACGTCCGGCACCTCGACCACGCGCAACCCGGCGCTGCGCAGTTGGGCGAGGACCGTGACCGGGCCGCTGGCGGCACTGGCCAGCACCAGATCGGGGCGAAGCGCCAGGATCGGCTCGGCCGCGAGGCGACGCAGATAACCGACGTCGGGCAACGCCTGGACGTCGGGCGGATGGGTGCTGGTGCGATCCCGCGCGACCAGCCGATCGCCCGCGCCCAGGGCCGCGACGATCTCGGTGACGTCGCCGCCTATCGCGACGATCCGCTCGGCAGCCGACGCCGATAGCGCCGCCGGCAGGGCGAGGATGAGGGCGAGGACAGCGCAACGAAGCCGGTGCATCCCGGAGATCTCCAACTCGAACGCCGGGAGCACTCGCAAAACACTTGCGGAGAGTCAAATAAAAACAAGTAATAGAAAATAAAACAATTCCAATTCGCATCATGCCGCACTTCGCAACTGGCGCCGTCAGCGCGCCGCCCCGGCATCGGCGTGCCCGAGTCGGCGCTCGGCACGCTCGAAGAAGCCGACGACGCGCAGGCGATGGGCTTCGCCCCAGCTCTGGACGAAGCGGCGGGTGCGGCGATGGGTGGGATCGCGCAGCTCGGCGAGGCGGTCGGCGACGAAGGCGGGCGTGAGATCGAGGCCGCAGTCGACCGTAATGCAGCGCTGCCAGCTCGCGTAGTCGGTGGGGATCAACGTTCGGCCTCCAGGGCTCGGGCGCGGCCACGCTCGATCTCGGGGTTCTGGGCGACGAGCTGGTCGAGCATGATCTCGACCTTGTGCGGGGCCACGTTGCGGGTGACGAAGACGAGGCGCGTGTCGCGGTCGGCCGACGGCCACGCGTCCAGTTGGGCCGGCGGGTGGATGACGTGCTGCACGGCGTGCAGGACCAGGGGCCGATCCGGCTCCTCCACCAGATTGACGATGCCCTTGACCCGGAGCAGGTCCGGCCCGCGCAGCATCCAGAGCAAGTCCACGAAGGTCTCGAAGGCGGCGGTCGGGATCGGCTGGCTCCGCCGCAGGCAAAAGGCGCGGATGTCCTCGCCGTGGCGGTTGACGTCGTGGTGATGGTGGTGGCGATGACCCACGGTCAGGGCTTCCGCCCGGAGCCAGGCCGCCACGTCGGGCCCCTTGGCCGCAGGATCGAAGCTGTCGAGGCCGACCACGATGTCCGGATCGACGTCGCCGTGGCACCCCTCGACGAGGGGCGCGGTCGGATTGAGTCGGCGCAGCTCGCTCTCCAGGGCGAAGCGCTCGGCAGGGTCGGCGAGGTCGGTCTTGGTGAGCAGCAACCGGTCGGCCACCGCCACCTGGTGCGTCGCCTCGACGTGCCGCTCGAGCGTCCGCCGGCCAGCCACGGCATCGACGGTGGTGACCACGCCCGCGAGCCGGAAGCGCGCCTCCAGCTCGCCGCCGCCCATCAACGTGGCGAGGATCGGCGCCGGGTCGGCGAGGCCCGTGGTCTCGATCACCACCCGCTCGATCGGCGCACCGGCCGCGCGGCGGGCGTCGAGACCCTCCAGCGCGTCGGCCAGGTCCGAGCGAATGGTGCAGCAGAGGCAGCCGCCCTGGAGCTGCACCGTGGTCTCGTCGCTGGTCGCCACGAGGTCGTGGTCGAGCCCGATCTCGCCGAACTCGTTGATGACCACCGCGCTGCGCCGCAAGGCCGGTTGGCGCACGAGACGGGCGAGCAGCGTCGTCTTGCCGGCGCCGAGGAAGCCGGTGAGCACGGTGACGGGCAGGCGGGGATCGTCCGGCACGGCAACACCCTTGCGAGGAGCGGAAACGCAATATTATAACGTTTCACGCGTTCGACCAAGCAAAGGATCGGTCATGGACCAGCGACTGCCGGTGACGGTGCTCTCGGGCTTTCTCGGCGCTGGCAAGACGACGCTCCTGAACCACATCCTGGCCAACCGCGAGGGGCGGCGGGTGGCGGTGCTGGTCAACGACATGAGCGAGGTCAACGTCGATGCCGAACTGGTCCGCCGGGGCGAGGCCGGGCTCGCCCGCGCGCCCGAGCAGTTGGTCGAGCTGTCCAACGGCTGCATCTGCTGCACGCTCCGCGACGACCTGTTGCAGGAGGTGCGCCGGCTCGCCGAGGCCGGACGCTTCGACCAGTTGGTGATCGAATCGACCGGCATCTCCGAGCCGATGCCGGTGGCCGCCACCTTCGACTTCCGCGACGAGGACGGCCACTGCCTCGGCGACGTCGCCCGGCTCGACACCATGGTGACGGTGGTCGACGCCGCCAACCTGCTCCGCGAGTACGGCAGCCACGACTTCCTGCGCGACCGCGGCGAGAGCCTGGGCGACGCCGACGAGCGGACGGTGGTGGACCTTCTGGTCGACCAGATCGAGTTCGCCGACGTCATCGTCGTCAACAAGTGCGACCTCGTCGACGCCACGGTGCTGGCCCAGGTCCGCAGCGTGATCCACGCTCTCAACCCGAAGGCGCAGGTGATGCCGACGACCGAGGCCCGCGTACCGCTCGACCGGGTGCTCGCGACCGGCCTGTTCGACGTCGAGGACGCCCAGACCAAGCCCGGCTGGTGGCGGGAGCTCTACGGCTTTGGAGACCACGTGCCGGAGACCGAGGAGTACGGCATCCAGAGCCTCACCTTCCGCGAGCGGCGGCCCTTCCACCCGGAGCGGCTCTACCGCTTTTTCGAGCGCGACTGGCCGGGTGCGGTTCGGGCCAAGGGGTTCTTCTGGCTGGCGACGCGGCCCGAATGGGTCGGCGAACTGGCCATGGCGGGCGCGGTCCGCCGCCACCAGGCGGCGGGCTTCTGGTGGTCGGCGATCCCCGAGGACCGCTGGCCCAGCGATCCCGAGTGGCGCCGGATGATCGCCGAGCGCATCGACCCCGAATGGGGCGACCGCCGGCAGGAGCTGGTGTTCATCGGTATCGGCCTCGACCGCGACCGGCTGGAGCGGGAGCTCCGCGCCTGCATCCTCACCGACGCCGAGCTGACGGCCGGACCCGAGGCGTGGCAGGGATGGCACGACCCCTTCCCGCGCTGGGCGCAGCGCCCCCCCACCGACGACGGCTAGTTCGATCGGGATCGGCGGGCCTTGCGCCTGCCGTCCGCGGCGCGATCCTACGAGCCCAGTTGCGCGTAGGCGGCCGCACCCTTGCTGCAGATCGCGTCGGAAAGGCGGCGGGCGGCGAGCGCGTAGGCGCCGAGCCGGAGCCCGCCCTCCAGGTCGTCCGCCATCTCCGCCACGGCTCGCGCCCGAGCGTGCATGCGGGCCTGCAACCGCTCGGCGATGTCGTCGACGGCGAACGGAAGCCGTGTGCGGCCCTGGACCCATTCGAGCCAGCTCACGAACACGCCGCCCGCATTGGCGAGGATGTCGGGGACGACCTCGATGCCGCGGTCGCGCAGCGCCGCGTCGGCGGAGGCATCGACCGGACCGTTGGCGATCTCCAGGATGGCCCGGCAGCGGAGGTCGTCGACGTTGTCGCCGTGGACCTGGCCGCCGAGCGCCGCCGGGACCAGGAGGTCGCAGTCGAGCGTGAGCACGGCCTCGGCCGGCATCGCCTCGACGCCCTCGGCATCGGCCACGCTGCCGCCCGTCGCCTTGGCTTCGGCAATGGCCGCCAGGTCGAGGCCATCGCCGGCGAAGGCGGTACCGCCGCTGTCGGCCACGGCCACCACCTGCCAGCCCTTGCGGCTCGCGACCTCGGCGAAACGGCGCCCGCCCGAGCCGAACCCCTGCACGGCGATACGGCGGCGGTCCTCGCCGAGACCGAGCCGATCCGCGAGCGCTTCGAGGGCGAGGAAGGCGCCGTCGCCGGTGGCGCCGGCACGGCCGGCGAGACCGCCCAGGACCACGGGTTTGCCCGTCACCACGTGCGGCTGGTGGCTGCCGTACGCGGCGCCGTAGCTGTCGGCGATCCAGGCCATCTCCGACGGACCGGTACCCACGTCGGGGGCCGGCACGTCCCGGTCGGGGCCGAAGACCCAGCCGAAGCGCATGGCGGAGGCGCGCGTCAGCCGCTCCCGCTCGAACGGCGAAAGGGCCTTGTAGTCGACCTGGATGCCGCCCTTGCCGCCACCGAACGGCAAATCCATCAGCGCGCACTTCGCGACCATCCAGAAGGCGAGGGTCTGCACCTCGTCGGCATCGACCGAGGGGTGGAAGCGCAGGCCCCCCTTGGTCGGACCCAGGTGATCGTCGTAGCGGCAACGCCACGCCTTCACGAGTTCCAGCCGACCGTCGTCGCGGCGGAGCGGGATCGAGGCGGCCACCGTCTCGGCCGGGTATCGCAGCGTCTCGAACAGCTCCTCGGTCACCCCCGCCCGCTCCGCCGCTTCGAACAGCCGCGCCCGGGCCGCCGTGAGCTTCGTTCCCATCTCGTCTCCTCTCCCAACGTCGGCCGGAACCGGTCAAGGCGCCGGCGGACCCGAGCGTGCAACGCGCCGAGCGAGCAGCCGTTCCACCGGGCTATGGTCGTCGGTCAAGAGCGGGCCGTCGCCATCGAGCGTGACGGGCGTCCAAAGCCGCCGATAGGGCGGGCCGCCCCGGACTTCGGCCAGACCGAGCGGCCGGTCGCCGGCAACGAGCACGTGATTGACGCGGCGGCCGGCCGCGTTGTCCTCCACCTCGCGCCACACCTCGACCGCGGCGAAGCTCGCCTCGAGGCTCCGCGCCACCGCCGCGGCGAACAGCGGCCGCTCGGCGCGGTCGATGACGTTGACGACGTAGAGGCCGTCCGGCGTCAGGCGTTCGCGCACGAGCGCCGCGAACTCGCGCGTGACGAGGTGCGGCGGCACCGTGACGTCCTGGAAGGCGTCGCCGAAGATCACGTCGAAGCCCTCGCCCGGCGGCTCCTCGGCCAGCGCCAACCGGGCGTCGCGGTGGCGCACGGCCAGGCGCGCGCTCGGCTCCAGCCACAGCCGCCGCTCGGCGATCTCCGTGACCAGGGGATCGAGCTCGGCAACGACGACGGTGCCACCGGCCGCGAGCCAAGCGCGCGGCAGGGTGTAGGCGCCGCCGCCGAGGAAGAAGCTCCGCTCCGGCACGCCGCCCGCATGCTGGCGGGCGAGGAGGTCGACCAGCTCGATATAGCCCATGACGAAGTGATCCGCCGCGTCGCGGACGTTGATGCCGTGCGTCAGGTGGTCGATCACCAGGACGCGGCTGGCGCCGACGCCCGGAGCGCGCCGCTCCTCGATACGAATGCAGGAGTAGGCGCTTTCCGCCTCGCACACCGGGCGCCAAGCGTCGACGGTGACCCCAGCGCCGTAGGCCGCACCGCCACCGGCCGCGAGCAGGCCGAAGGTGCCGAGCAGCCGGCGACGCGAGCCGAGCGATGCGAGAGCCGCGATGGCGTAGAGCACGGCGATGAGGACAACGCTCCGGAGCGAGCCCAGATAGCCGATCAGGACGAAGCCCGCGAGCAGCGTGCCGACGATACTGCCGGCGGCCCCGGCGGCGAAGATGCGCCCCAGCATGCGGCCCGTGTCGGCCGTGGCCGTCTGCGCGAGGGCGAGCCGGGTTGCCAGCGGCGACACGATGCCGGCGAAGACGCTCGGCACCAGCAGCATGGCGGTCGCGAGGACCAACACCTCCAGCGTCGGATCGAGCGCGCCCGCGCCGGTGAGGCTCGCCGTGCGCCGCAACAACACGGGCGTGAGCAGGGTGAAGAGGGCGGCCAGCCCCAACGAGGCCACCAGCCGGTCGCGCCCACGTTCCGGCGGCCCGTCGGCGAGGCGCCCGCCGAGCAGGGCGCCGAGCGACAGGCCGGCAAGCACCACGGCGATGATCGCGGTCCAACTGTGCAGCGACATGCCGACGAAGGGGGCGACCATCCGCCCGGCGACGATCTCCAGCATCAAGGCCGCCGCCGAAGCGAGTGCGATCAGGCCGACGAGCATGGCCGGCGCCGGCAGGTGCCGGGGCGGGTCGCTCGCAGGCGTCGTCATCCGCGCAGCCGCCGTCTCACTCGCCCGGTGTCGCGGCTTCGGCCGGTGCGGGCTCGGTCGGCGGCGGGCGGTGCTGGCCCTTGATGCGCTCGCGCGCCCACTGGAAGGTCACGTAGAGCGCCGGGATGACGAAGACGCCGACCAGGGCCGCCCCGATCATGCCGGAAAACACCGCCGTGCCGACGCCGCGCCGGCTCAACTCGCCCGCACCCGAGGCGGTGACGAGCGGGATCAGCCCGGCGATGAAGGCGAAGCTCGTCATCATCACGGCGCGGAAGCGCTCGCGGGCACCGGCAACGGCGGCATCGAGCAACGGCAGGCCCTCCTCGCGCCGCATCTTGGCGAACTCGACGATGAGGATGCCGTTCTTGGCGGCGAGCGCGATCAGCACGACGATGCCGATCTGGGCGTAGAGGTTGTTGTCGAGGCCAGCGATCCACAGCCCGAGCATGGCGCCGAAGAGCCCGACCGTCACACTCAGCAAGACCGGGATCGGGATGGTCCAGCTCTCGTAGAGCCCGACCAGGAAGAGATAGGCGAAGAGCACGGCGAGACCGAGGATGATGCCGGTCTGGCCGGCCGCCTCCTTCTCCTGCAGGGCGGTGCCGGTCCAGCGGACGGCATAACCGTCGGGCAGGGTGGCGGCGGCGACGGCTTCCATCGCGGCCAACGCCTCGCCCGAACTCCGGCCCCGCGCCGGGCCGCCGGCGAGGGTGTCGCTCGGCGTGTTGTCGTAGCGG